>CP136571.1:2932500-3255664 GCA_035192965.1 Fuscovulum sp.
GCCCCGCCGCCACCTTGTCTTTGTCTGCCGCCCGCATCGCGGCATCCGGCCAAGGGTCGGGCTCGCCCCCGGTGGCGATGCCAAGTTGCAGATGCGCCTCACCGCCCAGCGCCAGAACCGGGCCGAACGCCTCGAACTCGCGCAGCTCTCCGCTGGCCGTGCCATCCGCAGCCATCACCACCTCATGCCCATGCGGCATCTGCGCCCCATGCAGCAGCCCCGCCTGTTGCAGGGCCAGCGTGTTGGCCCAGACCGTATGATGATCCGGCGACATCATCGCGATGGGTCTATCCGCGATCACCCGGTCCAGATCATGCCGCGTGACCGCCTCACCCAGAATTTCATAGGCCGCCCCCTGCGCCATCAGCAGCGCGCGATCCGGATTCTTGGCCGCATAGTCCATAAACGCCGCCTTCAGCGCATCGAACCCCATCAGCCCACCGATCTGCAACTGCACCAGTTCCGCGCCCCCAAGCACCAGATGCAGATGGCTTTCCACGAACCCCGGCAACAGCGTCCGCCCGCCCGCATCGATCACACGTGTCGCAGGCCCGGCCAGCGCCGCCACCTCTGCCCCGCCCACTGCCGCGATCCGGCCCGCACGCACGGCCACCGCCACCGCCCGTGGCCGCCCCGGATCCATGGTCAGAACCTTCGCATTGGTCACGATCAGATCGACATCCATCCCTGCCCTCATCTTCTTCATCTTGGTTTCAAATACCCTGGGGGACGCGCCGCCTGTGGCGGCGCGGGGGGCAAGGCCACCTTTACCCCTTGATCCGTTCCGCCATCACGCACAGCAACTCGAACATGATCGAGATCCCCAGCCAGGCCGTCCCGCCCGACGGATCGAAGGGAGGGCTCACCTCCACCAGATCGGCCCCCACCACATTCACCCCGCGCAAGCCCCGAACCACCTCCAGCGCCTGCCAGCTGTTCGGCCCCCCCACCTCGGGCGTGCCGGTGCCGGGGGCAAAGGTCGGGTCCACGAAGTCGATATCATAAGTGATATAGGTGTCCCCGGTCCCCACGATATCGCGCGCCTCGGCCATCACATCCTCCACCCCCCGCCGGTGAAACTCACCGATGGGAATGATCCGGATGCCATTGGCGGCGGCAAAATCCCAATCCTCGCGCCCATAGGCCGTGCCGCGAATGCCGATCAGGCAATAGCGTTTGGGGTCAATCAACCCCTCCTCCACTGCGCGGCGGAAGGGCGTGCCGTGATTATAGCGGCTGGTCCCGAAATAGATGTCGTTCAGGTCGGTATGGCTGTCGAACTGGATCATCCCCACCGGGCGATGCTTGGCCACCGCGCGCAGGATGGGCAGGCTGCACAGATGATCCCCGCCCCCGGTCAGCGGCAGAATGCCCGCCGCCACCACGCGGGAATAAAACGCCTCCATCCGCGCGAGCGAATCCATCAGGTCACCGGGGTTCGGCGCCACATCCCCCAGATCAGCGCAGCGCGCCAATTCGAAAGGCGCCACCCATGTCGCCCCATTCTGCGCCCGGATCATCGTCGACAGATCCCGCAACTGCCGCGGCCCATGGCGCGGACCGGGGCGGTTGGTCGTCCCGCCGTCCCAGGGCGCACCGATCAGCCCGATCTGCACCTCGCCCAGCCGCGGGTCATCCAGCCCCACATGCGGCAGGCGCATGAAGGTGGGAATGCCCGCGAATCGCGGCAGATCGAACCCCGAAACCGGCCTGAAAAATCCCGTCTCCGTCATCGCATCCCTGCCTTTGCCCTGATTCCCGGCACCATTTCACCGCCCCATTCCGCCTTTGTCAGGTCCACAACCGACATGCCACGCCACAACCTTGGGATATCCGGGGCGGAAATCCCGCCCTTCCCCCTGCCACCCGCCCTCGGGTCTTGACCGCCGCGCCCGCTTCCCCCCTTATCGGCTCACATCCGGAGGACCCCATGTTCAGCAAGACCGATCCCGCCACCCCCTCTGCCCAGCCGCCGCGCGCACCGAACCCGAATGCCGGGAAATCGGTCCTCGCCTCGGATCTGCGGATCACCGGCGAAATCTCCTCCACCGGCGCGGTCGAGGTCTTTGGCGAAATCGACGGCAACCTCGCCGCCCGCAGCCTGATGATCGGCAGCGAAGGCAGCGTCAAAGGCTCCGTCTCGGCCGAAACGATCGAGGTGAAGGGCGCCCTCGACGGCCGCGTCAGCACCCAGTCCTTCACCCTTCGCGCCTCGGCCAAGGTCGAGGCCGACATCACCTACTCCGCCCTCGTCATCGAAAGTGGCGCCCAGATCGAAGGCCGCTTCACCCGCCCGAAAGGCTGATCCGCGCAGGCAATGCGCAAATCAACCGCTCAAGCACGGCCCCCGACGGGGGCCGTTCGCGTTTTCGGGTCACGCGATACTCCCTCCGCCCCCTGCCTTGGTCTTTCCAGCCGCAATCCAAAAAGGTCGGAACCCGCCGCCCACTGACAGTCGCAGCGCGCGACAGCCGGGATAGCCGCCAGCGCGGCGGTCAGTCCTTGGGAACCAGCGTGACAACACAGGAATCGTGGGTGTCGAGCCCGGCCTTCGCACATTGAGGCGCGGTCAGGTTAAAGAAGAACACGTCCGACCCTTTTCCCCAGGGGTGGATGATCCTGTGAAACGGCCCCGTCTCGTTCAGCATAACCTCCGCAGGAAAGGCCACTGTCCTGCCGTTCACATGTTCCGGCTTCACAACGATGTATCGCGGAAGAAATGCTTCCTTGCGCAGGACTCGCGCCGCAAAGATGATGGGGGCTTTTTTCATGTCCAGCCTTCCAAACCGGCGCTGCACCAACCGACGTAGGCTAAACGCCTTCGGCCAATCCGCAAAGTGCCCCAGCCGACAGGTGCTTTCACCATTGTCAAAGATCGGGGCAGGCCCGCCAAACCACGGTCACCCCGCCATACGCCCCCCCGTCGGCAGGGAATAGGTAAACGTCCCCCGCGCGACAGGCTCCGCCACCCCTTCGGAAAACAGCAGCGCATCCCCCACCGCCAGCGACCGGCCCAGCTTCAACAGCCGCACCTCCGCCAGCACATCCCGCCCCGCCGCAGGCTTGCGCAGGAAATCCATCGAACAGCCTGTGGTGACGGCCAGCGCCACAGGCCCCACCCGGCTCAGGACCGCCAGATAGACCGCCACATCCGCCAGCCCGAACATCGCCGGCCCCGACACCGTGCCTCCCGGCCGCAGATGCCGCTCTTCTACCCGCAGCCGCAGGCACAGCCCCGCCGTATCTGCCCGCTCCACCGTGAAATCCGCCGCCACCTGCCCGAAGTCGCGCGCCAGAAACGCCGTCAACGCTTCGCGGTCCATCACCAGTTCCATCGCTTCCCTCGCCCGCCACACCCCCCTATGCTGGCCCAAAGCCAAAGGGGGATGCAATGGCCCAAGACCTGTTCCTGCACCCAGACCTGCGCATCCGTCCGGCGACCACCGGCAAAGACCCAAGGGCGACGCCATGACCAATCCACCGCATCTGAACCAGTACCCATGCCCGGTCCACGCGACCATATCCGCAAACAAACGCGGCAAGGCGATAACCAGAACCCCAATCCCGCGCCACCCAACAGGCCCTGTTCCGGCTGTCTCAGGCGAAGGCCAAACGGCAATGAAATGACTTAGGACCTGTTTCTACACCAACCGACGCACCCTTTCCCGTCATGAAATCCGAACGTGAAAGGGCGGTGAAATGACCAAGACCCGTTCACGCACCCACCCGCGACCACATCCCAAAGCCAAAGGGCGATGACATGACCGAAGACCTGATCCTGCGCCAAGACGCCCAGCACATCGCCACGCTCACCCTCAACCGCCCGGCCGCCCTGAACGCGCTGTCCGACGCCATGATCGCGGCCCTCTCGGCCGAGCTTGACCGCCTCGCCACCGACCGCAGCATCCGCGTCATCATCCTGCGCGGCGCAGGCCGCGCCTTCTGCGCGGGCCATGATCTAAAGGAAATGCAAGCCGCCCGCGCCCAGCCTGACAAGGGCGCCGCCGCCTTTGCCGATCTCTTCGCCCGCTGCGCCGCCCTCATGCAGCGCATCCCCGCCCTGCCCCAACCCGTCATCGCGCAGGTCCACGGTATCGCCACCGCTGCGGGCTGCCAGCTTGCCGCATCCTGCGATCTGGTCGTCGCGGCCGAGGACGCGCGTTTCGGCGTGAACGGCGTAAATATCGGCCTGTTTTGCTCCACCCCCATGGTCGCCCTCACCCGCAAGGTCCCCCCCGCCGTGGCGTTTGAGATGCTGACCACCGGCGAATTCCTCTCCGCCCCCCGCGCCCGCGAGGTGGGCCTTGTGAACCGCATCGCCGCGCCCGACGCGTTGGAGGATCAAACCCGCCAGCTTGCCGAAACCCTTGCCGCCAAACTCACCGCCGCCGTCCATATCGGCAAACGCGCCTTCTATCATCAGCTCGGCCTGCCACTGGATCAGGCGTATGCCCGCACCGGGGCGAAGATGGTGGAAAACATGCTGTGGCGCGACACGGATGAAGGCATCACCGCCTTTCTGGAAAAGCGCAAACCCGACTGGGCCGACTGAACCCCGCGCCGCCAAACCCCGGCCACCGCCGTTTCATCAGGACCTGCTCCCGCTGCATCACATCGCCCGGAACATGCGGCGTGATATGCCACACAAATCCGGCCCCTGCCGCTTCATCTTGGCAAAAATACCCAAACTCCTACCTCTCCAGCCCGCGCATACGCCGCCCAATCAAGGCTTCACCGCGCCGCACGTCACCATCCCCTTCACGCCATCGAAGGGAAATCGCTTTCCACCAAGCGACCTGCCTAGGCGCGCATAAAACACACGGCACCAGCCGCCCCATAATCCGCCCCGGTCCCGAAGGCACTTGCCGAACGGCCTGCCACGACCGCCCGCAGACAGGCGCAGTCCCCCGCCCCTCAAAGCCCCTCACACGATCATGCCTCAAGCACAGCCCGCCAAACACAGCCATCAACCAAAGCCACATTGCCCCTCTCCGCAACGCTTCGCGCCTTCAACCCTCCCCCGAAACGCCTAACAAACCCTTTCCACCCACCCCGCAAACCTCGATTCTTGCGTTAACCTTAACGCCCCATGACCGTTCGCTGCGTGCATACGCCCGTCTGCACAGCCGTCTGCACCACGCGTTGCACCGCCAAAACCCGAAATTCCCAAAGATTACCCCAGCGTTTTCAACGCCTTGCCGCCAGCGCCACACAGGCCGTCAGCGCCAGCACAAACCCGGCCCCGATCATCAGCCAGACCCCGCCCAGCGCCATCAGCCCCGCCCCCATCATCGGGGCCATCGCCGCCGCCGCCAGCCCCGGAATGGCCATCATCCCCGCCACCGCGCCATAGCGTCCTTCGCCCAACGTTTCTGCCACCAGCATCGGCCGCAGGATTGTCAGCACCCCCATCGCCGCCCCCTGACAGGCGGCAAAGCCAAATGCCGCCAGCGGAAACCCGGCCGCGGCCAGCAAAAACCCCGGCCCCACCACCAGCGCCCCCACCGTGGCCCAGGTCGCAGCCCCCGTCCCGATCCGCGCGCCCATCAGCACCAGCCGCCCGATCACCTGCGCCGGTCCAATCGCCGCCGCCGCCGCAATCCCGATCTCGGTCGGTACGGCCAGCGCCTCCATCATCGGGCGGAAATGGTTCACCAGCATCCAATGGTTCAGGTTCACCAGCGAAAACACCGCCGCCAGCACCACAAACCCCGGCATCCGCAGTACATCCCGCCAGCGCAGCCGCGCCACGTCGCGCCCCACGGGGGCGGCCTCGGTCGCCCGCACCACCACGCGCGCCGCCCAATATTGCAAAGGCAGCATCACCCCCGCCGCCACACCGGCCGCCACCCAAATCGCCGCCCGCCAGCCCCAGGCCTCGGCAAGCGCCGCGCCGGCCGGAAAGGCCAGCGTGGATGCCAGCCCCGCCACCAGCGTCACCCGCGTGATCGGCCCCCGCGCCGCGCTGCCAAAGCGCCGGATCAACAGCCCGAAACACACGTCATACAGGCACAGCGCCTGCGCCACCCCCAGCCCCGCCCAAGCCAGCAGCCAGACCGCCCCGTTGCCCGACAGCGCCAGCGTCACCAGTGACGCCGCCCCGATCCCCGGCCCCGCCGCCATCATCCCTACCGCGCGGCCCCGGTCCACCGCCCGCCCCACGGCAGGCGCCATCATGGCCGACATCAAAATCGAAATCATCGGCCCCGCGGCAAGCAGCCCGTCGGAAAAGCCGGTCTCGCGCTGCCAATACAGGATCAGCGCCGCAAAAATGTAGAAGAAGCAGGCATATCCCAATGCCTGCGTCAGGGCGAGCGTCCAGACCGCCCGCCCCTCGGTCATCGCGTCACGCGGTCAAAGGTCATAAATCGCCGCAAACTTCGCCTCGATGTAATCCAGAAGCGGCCCTTCATCCGGTTCAAACCCGCAGGCATGGGCAATCGTCTCACGCGGGGACCGCAGCCCGCCATGGCGCTGCAACCGCTCCCGCAGCCATTCGGTCGCCGGCGCCGTATCCCCCTGCGCCAGATGCGCGTCCAGATCGGGGATATCCGCGCGCAGCGCACGGTGCAGGCAGCCGGCGTAAACATTCCCAAGGCTATAGGTCGGGAAATAGCCAAACAGCCCGACCGACCAATGCACATCCTGCAACATGCCCTGCGACGGGCGTTCGACCTTCACGCCGAAATCGGCAGCAAAGCGGTCATTCCAGGCCGCTTCCAGATCGCCCACCGCCAGATCGCCCGCAATCAGCGCCCGCTCCAGATCAAACCGCATCATGATATGCAGGTTATATTGCACCTCATCGGCCTCGGTGCGGATGAAACCGGGCGAAACACGGTTAACGGCACCGTGGAAAGCATCGGCAGAGTTAATCCCAAATTCACCAAACCGCTCGCGCATCTGCCCGAACAGCCAGCCGGTAAAGGCGCGGCTCCGGCCCAGCTGGTTTTCATAGATGCGGCTCTGGCTTTCATGCACACCCATAGACACGCCGCCACCCAAAGGCGACAGGCGATAATCTGAATCTATGCCCAGCTCATAGCAGGCATGTCCCACCTCGTGGATGGTGGAATAGAAACAGTTGAACGGCTCGCGCTCCACCACCCGCGTGGTGATCCGCGCATCATCGCCCGACCCGGATGAAAACGGATGCACCGCCAGATCCAGCCGCCCCCGGTCCCAGTCATAGCCAAAGGCCGTGGCCAGATCGCGCGCCAACCGCAACTGCCCCTCACTGCCGAAAACCCCTTCCAGAACAGGTGGTTGCACTGCTGCATTCAACACCCGCGCCCGCAATGCCACCAGCCGTGGCCGCATCCTGTCGAACATCGCGCCGATGCTGGCCGCGGTCGCTCCCGGCTCGTAATCGTCCAGCAGCGCGTCATAGACATCGCCGCCTTGCGCCAAAGCCGCCCCTTCCTCCTGCCGCAGCCGGATCACATCGGCCAGCACCGGCAGGAACCCCGGCACGTCTTCCTTGGCCCGCGCTTCGGCCCAGATGCCCTGCGCCATGCTGGTGACTCGCGCAATCTCCTGCGCCAGCGCGGCAGGCACCTTTGTCGCCCGATCATAGCTGCGCCGGATCAGCCGCAATTGCGCGGCCGACACGTCATCCACCGCCACAGCCGCCGCCAGCCAATCGGCAATCCGGCCGTCGGTGCGCCGCGCGTGCAGCACCCCCTCCATCGCGGCCATCTCTTCCGACCGCTGCTCGGCCGCACCGCGCGGCATCATGGTTTCCTGATCCCAGCCCAGCCGCCCGGCCACCTGCGCCAGCGCCTCGGTCTCGCGCTGGAACGCCATCAGTTCGTCATAGGCCGTCATGCCGTCCCCTCCCGGATCGAACCCGCCATCGGGTATTGCGCCAGATGCCGCGCCCGGATGATCAGCACCCACAGGATCACCGCGCCAATCTGATGGGTGATCGCCACATGCACATGCGCCGCCGTCAGCACCGCCGCGATGCCCAGCACCATCTGTGCCAGCATCATCGCCATGACGCCATGATAGGCGCCCCGCGTCACCGCATGGGCCGATCTGCGCCCCCGCAGCCAGACCACCACACCAAAGGCAAACAGCAGATAGCCTGACATCCGATGCATGAACTGCACCAGACCGGGGTTCTCAAGAAACGCATGCCAGATCGGCAGGCTGCCCCCATTGCCATCCGGCACATAAAAGGCATCCGCCGGAAAGAACTGCCCGTTCATCAGCGGCCAGGTCGGAAAGCCCCGCCCCGCATCAATCCCCGCCACCAGCGCCCCCAGCAGGATCTGCAAGAACGCGAAATGCATCAGGCCCGTGGTCATTGAGAACAGCTTCGCCTCACGCCCCCGCCGCGCCTGCATCAACTCGGCCTCGCTGCGCCCCAGAAGGAACACATACCACGCAATCAGCCCCAATATCACAAAGGCCAACCCCAGATGCGTCGCCAGCCGATAGGATTTCACATCCAGCATGGTCCCTTCGAACCCCGAACGCACCATCCACCAGCCGATCGCCCCCTGCAGGCCCCCCAGCGCTCCCAGCAGCAAAAGCCGCCCGGTCCACCCGGCAGGGATGTTCCGAGTCACCAGAAACCCGGCAAAACCCAGGAACCAAACCAGCCCGATCAGGCGGCCCAGTTGCCGATGGCCCCATTCCCACCAGTAGATGACCTTGAATTCCTCAAGGCTCATCCCCTTGTTCTGCAACTGATATTCCGGGATGGCGCGATACTTGTCGAACTCCGATTGCCAGGTTGCCGCATCCAGCGGCGGAATCGCCCCCGTCAAAGGACGCCATTCCGTGATCGAAAGCCCCGAATCCGTCAGCCGCGTCATGCCGCCCACAGCGATCATCGTGGCAACCAGCAAAAACAGCGCCACAAGCCACAGCCGGATGCCGCGCCGCGCGCCCTGCGCCTTGGCGGCGATCATGCCCCCCTGCGGCGGCGGAGCCGACTTCACCCCCTGCCCCACCTCTTCAAAGATGCTGCGCTTGCCTGCCATCGCCGTCTCCTTCGTTCCGGCGCGGAGGGTATGCCCAGCCCCCGTCCCCTTCAAGGGGCTGCGGCGAAGAGTGCCGCCCGCATCACGCCCGTGATGCCCATCTTCCCTGGCAAGCCAGCTTCATCTTGGCCCAAATACCCTGGGGTCCGGGGGGAACCCCCGGTCCGACGCTTACCAAGGCAAGCCTCACTCCCCCTGCTGGCGCAGCTTATAGGCGATTTGCCGCAGCATCCCGTGGAAGGTCTGCACCTCGGCCCGCGTCAACCCCAGCCGCGCGAACATGTTGCGCAGGTTCAGCTTCATATGCGGGGCTTTGTCCGGCGGATAGAAGAACCCGGCCAGTTCCAGCCGCTCCTCGAAATGGTCCGACAGCCGCTCCACTTCCAGCCGGCTCGCAAACTCCGTCCGCGCCAGCCCCATAATCTCAGGTTCCACCACTTCGGTCTGGCGCCGCCATTCATAGCCCAGCAGCAGCGCACATTGCGCCAGGTTCAGCGACGGAAACTCCGGGTTCACCGGCACCGTGACGATGGCATTGGCCAGCGCCACATCCTCATTCTCCAGCCCCGCCCGCTCTGGCCCCAGCAGGATGCCCACCCGCTTGCCGCTCGCCACCATCGCCCGCGTCATCTCCATCGCGCGTTCGGGCGTGACCACAGGCTTCACCAATTCGCGTGGCCGCGCTGTCGTGGCAAAGACGAAATCGCAATCCGCAATCGCCCCCGGCACATCGGCAAACACCCCCGCCATATCCAGCACCCGCCCTGCCCCCGATGCCATCGCCACTGCCTTCGGGTTGGGCCAGCCATCGCGCGGATCCACGATCCGCATCCGCTCCAGCCCGAAATTCAGCATCGCCCGCGCGGCGGCACCGATATTCTCACCCATCTGCGGGCGCACAAGAATGAAACAGGGCGGGATCATCTCGGTCACGGGCTCTGGCCTCTCCGGCTGGGACATATCCGCGCCAGATACGCGCGCCCCCGCCCCACGGCAAGGCTGCTGCGCCATGGCCTTCGCCGGAAAACTGCGCTAATCAGCCCCAAACACCCCGGAGCGCCCCGCATGGCCGACCAAGACCGCCCGCAGATCTACCTCATCACCCCGCCCGAGCTGGACCTTGACGCCTGGCCCGATCAGCTGGCCGCCGTGCTCGACGGGGCGGAAATCGCCTGCCTGCGCATCGCGCTGGCCACAAGCGACGAAGACCGCATCCTGCGTGCGGGCGATGCCATCCGGCAGGTCGCCCATGCCCGCGACGTCGCCGTGGT
This sequence comes from Fuscovulum sp., assembly GCA_035192965.1. Classification (NCBI taxonomy): domain Bacteria; kingdom Pseudomonadati; phylum Pseudomonadota; class Alphaproteobacteria; order Rhodobacterales; family Paracoccaceae; genus Fuscovulum; species Fuscovulum sp. The sequence goes on from CP136571.1 coordinate 2,942,765, forward strand.
GATCGAACGCCACATCCTGCTGGCCGAACGGCTGGGCCTTGATGGCGTCCACCTCACCGATGGCGCGCGCTCCGTCCGCAAGGTGCGCAAGGACATGCCAGATGCCATAATCGGCGCCCATTGCGGCACCACCCGCCATGAAGGCCTGACAGCCGGTGAAAACGGCGCCGATTACGTCTGCTTCGGCCCCATCGGCGCAACGCCCCTGGGTGATGGCAGCCGCGCCGAGTTCGACCTGTTCGAATGGTGGTCGGAAATCATCGAAGTGCCGGTCGTGGCCGAAGGCGCGCTCACCGCCGAACTGGTGGAAAAATTCGGCCCCGTCACCGATTTCTTCGCCATCGGCGAAGAGATCTGGTCGCAGGAAAACCCCAGCGCCGCGCTCAAGGCCCTGCTCGCCCCCTTGGGCTAAAGGCCCGCCATCCCCGCCCGCACCGCCGCCTCGCAATGCGCCGCCAGCGCCTTGCGGTCGGGAAAGGCATCCACCGGGACGGGGTCGTGAAAGATCACCTCCACCCGCCCCTGCCGCGCCTGCGCCAGCACCATCAACAGATGGCCCGAAAACTCCATATCCCCCCACCAGCCATAGAACCGCGCATCCACCCCCTCCGGCGCGCGATAGGCCAGTGTCACGGGCTGCACCCACATCACCTGCTCCATCCCATGGGTGTAGAAGGCCGCGAACAGCGTGGATTTGAACGGCAGCACCCGGATCGCATCGGTGCTGGTGCCTTCGGGAAAGAACATCAGATGATGGCCTGCGCGCAGCCGGTCCTCGAACATCTGCTGCTGACGCTTGGCCTCTGCCCCCTTGCGCGCAATGAACACCGTCCCTGTCGCCCGCGCCAGCCAGCCGATGGCGGCCCAATGCTCCACCTCGGACTTGGCCACGAAATAGCCCCGCTGCGCCGCGTTCAGCGCGAATATATCCAACCAGGACGCATGGTTCGCCACCACTGCCCCCCGCTGCCGCATCACCTGCCCCTGCACGATCAGTGGCATCCGCAGGATGACGAATGCCATCCGGCACACGAATTGCGTGATCCACGGCGTCCAGGGCCGCTGCATCCCGAACAAGGGGCGTTCCACCAACCGCAGCAGCAGCAGCAGCACAAGGCAGCCATAGGTCACCGCGCCCAGCGCCAACCCGCGCAAGACCACCCGCAGCCAGCCCGCCAGCGTGATTGGCGGCACCACCATCTGCGACTGCTTCCAGTCCTCTGCGTCCGCGCCGCTCACCCACGCCCCCGCGTGTAATAGCCGCGATGCCGCTCGGACATTCGCGCCGTATCCATCACCAGACAGACATCCGTGGTGTTGAAGGCCCGGTCGATCCACGCCCCCTCGCCCACGAACCCGCCCAGCCGCAGATAGGCCTTGATCAGCGCCGGTGTCGCCCCCATCGCGGACTTGCGGTCCAGCGCATCCGGCGGCAGCAGGTCCATCCGCTGAAACCCCGGCTCCCGCGCCCGCACGCGCAGGGCGGGCGGGGCCAAATGGTGATGATGCAGATAGGCCAGCGACGGCGTCAGCCGCGCGATATCGGTGCCATGAAAACTCGCCACCCCGAACAGGATCTCGATCCCCCGCTCCAGCACATAATCCGCCAAGGCGTTCCACAGATGAAACATCGCCGTCCCGCCCCGATGGTCAGGATGCACACAGGACCGCCCCAGTTCCAGAAGTTTCCGCCCGCTCGTCCGCAGCGCGGTCAGGTCATATTCGGCCTCGGAATAGAACCGCCCCTCGGGCCCCAGCCTGTCGGATGGCAACAGCCTGTACACGCCCACCACATCCTCAAGCTGCGCCGGATCGCGCCGCGTGTCGATCAGCAGCAGATGGTCAAAGATATCGTCAAACCCGTCCCGCTCCAGCCGCGCTGCGTGATCGACAAGCGGTCCATCCGCGCCAAGCTCTTCGACAAAGACCTGATACCGCAGCCGCTGCGCCGCCCGCAGGTCGCGCGTATCCTGCGCCAGACGCAGGGTAAAGACGGTTTCATCGGCGATCATGCGGTCGCTTTGCCCCTGTTGCGGCCTGTGCGGCCCCGCGTTGACATACGGCGCACCCCGGCTCGATGCAACATCAGCCCCCGTTTGACCACGCAGCATCAACCGGGGGTTGCAATCCGCTGCGCCTGCCCCATCATCCCTTGGTATCAAAGACCAGCCGCAACTCCACCTGCCTGCCATCGATCACCACCTTGCCGCGATGTTCGAAATTCACCGTGACCCGCCCGCCGACATTCGATTGCACCTGCCCCAATCCCCAATCCGGCTCTTGCGGGTGACGCACCAACATTCCAGGCTCCAGCAGTGAATTCATCCCCGTATCCTTTCCCAGTAACCGGAGCGTTCCATGCCCGCCCAACCCGATCTGTCCGCCCTGCTCGGCTCGCGCCTCTGCCATGATCTTATCGGCCCGATCGGGGCCATCGGCAACGGGGTGGAACTGCTTCTGCTCGCCGGCGGGGGCCGCGGAGATGAGGTGGCGCTGATCTCCGAAAGCGTCACCGCCCTGAACGCACGCATCCGCTTTTACCGCGTGGCCTTTGGCATCGCCCGCCCTGACCAATCCATCGCGCGGAATGAGGTCACCGCCATCCTCGCCGATCTCTTCCCCTCGGGCCGCATCACCGTCACCTGGAGCAGCCCGTCAGACCTGCCACGGGCCGAGGTGAAGGCGATCTTCCTCCTCCTCCTCTGCGCCGAACAGGCCCTGCGCAGCGGGGGCCGCATCGCCGTCTTGCGCGACGGGGCGGGATGGTCCCTCACCCTCACCTCGCCTCGGCTGCGCCATGACGCTGCTTTGTGGTCGCTGACCCGGTCCCCGACCCTGCCGCCCGATTTGGAACCGGCACAGGTGCAGTTCCCCCTCGCCGGTCAGGCCCTTGCCCAACTGGGCCGCAAACCCGATTTCGAGCCGGGGCCGGAAACCCTGCGCATCAGCTTCTGATCGTCCCGTCCCCGGTCACCAGATATTTGAAGCTCGTCAACTGTTCGGCCCCCACCGGCCCGCGTGCGTGCAGCTTGCCCGTGGCAATCCCGATCTCGGCCCCCATGCCAAACTCGCCGCCATCTGCGAACTGGGTCGATGCATTGTGCAGCAGGATCGCGCTGTCCAGCCGTTCAAAGAACCGCGCGGCGGTGGCATCATTCTCGGTCAGGATGCAATCGGTATGCTGGCTGCCATAGCGGCGGATATGGTCAATCGCCCCGTCCACCCCATCCACGATCTTCGCCGCGATGATCATGTCCAGAAACTCGCGGCCGAAATCCTGCGGCGTTGCCGCCACGGTCCCCGGCACTGTCAGCAGATCACCCTCGGCCCGCACTTCCACCCCGCGCGCCAGCAGATCGCTGATCAGCACGCCGCCATGCGCCTCCCAGAACCGCCGGTCGATGAGCAGGCATTCCGCCGCGCCGCAAATCCCCGTCCGCCGCGTCTTGGAATTGATCACCACGCGCCGCGCCATCTCCAGATCGGCCTCGCCATCGGCATAGACGTGGCAGATTCCCTCCAGATGGGCAAAGACCGGCACCCGTGCCTCGCGCTGCACAAGGCCAACCAGCCCCTTGCCCCCGCGCGGCACGATCACATCAATCCAGTCCACTGCCCGCAGCATGGCTTCCACCATCCCCCGGTCCCGCGTCGGCACCAACTGGATTGCCGCCTCCGGCAACCCCGCCACACGCAACCCCTCCACCAAGCACGCATGAATGGTGGTCGAGGAATGGAAGCTCTCCGATCCCCCCCGCAAGATCACCGCATTTCCGGCCTTCAGGCACAGCGCCCCGGCATCCGCCGTCACATTCGGGCGGCTCTCATAGATCACCCCCACCACACCCAAAGGCGTGCGCACCCGCCGGATATGCAGTCCCGTCGGCCGGTCCCATTCCGCGATCACTTCGCCCACCGGGTCTTTCTGGCCCGCCACCGCGCGCAGCCCCTCGACGATCCCGCGGATCCGCCCCTCATCCAGCTTCAGACGGTCCAGCATGGCGGGCGAAAGCCCCTTGGCCACTCCAAACTCCATATCCTGCGCATTGGCCGTGATGATTTCATCCCGACGCGCCCAGACCGCATCCGCCGCCGCCATCAGTGCCGCATGCTTTCGCTCGGCGCTTGCATAGGCCAGCTCCGCCGCCGCGTCCCGCGCCGCCGCACCGATCCGGCGCATCATGCCGGTTGTGTCGTCCTGTGCCCCGTCCGCCATCTGCCCAACCTTCCGTTCTTCCACCAACCAGACCCCAACCCTTACAGGGCGGGTGCCTCGGCCCTGTCCGTCAAACTATAATCGCGCGACACCGCAAAGATGCGCACCTCTTCGGCCCCGTCCGCCTGCGCCTGTGCCGCGATTTCCCGCGCCACATCGCCCTGCGCAGCCTCGGCCAGCGTCAGAAACCGCCCAGCCCGTGTCACGCTTTCATGCACACGTCCCGGCCCTGCCGCCGCCGCGCCATAGGCCGCCACCACGAACCGCCCCGCGCCATCCGGCTGCACTTCTGGCCCCACGCGAATGCGATACTGCTCAAAATGCACCGCACGCCCCGCCGCCTGACTGTCGCGATGCGTCCCGTCACAGCGCCAGGCCCGGATCGCCGCTTCATCCGCCCAATGCTGATGCGACAGGATCGCGTCCGGCTGATCCAACGGCCGGAACCGTTCCAGATACAAAAGCCCCGGATGCGCCGCCAACAAAGGCCGCAAGCGATCCACATGGGCAAAGTAATGCGGCATATGCCCGGTCTTCGGCTGCATGTCGAAGAACAGCGCATGCATCTAGATCACCATGTCATCGCGATGGATCAGCGCCGCCCGCCCGGCGTAACCGAGTATTCCCTCGATCTCGCCCGACTTGTGGCCGGCAATCGCCTTGGCCTCCACCGCCGTATAGCGGATCAACCCCTTGCCCAGCACCGCACCGTCCGGCCCCAGAATGGCCACCGGCTCCCCGCGCCCGAAGGTCCCCTTGACCGCGCGCACGCCCGCCGGAAGAAGCGATTTGCCCTGCGCCAGCGCCGCCACGGCGCCCGCATCGACCACGACCTCGCCCTTCGGCTTCATCGCATTGATCCAGCGTTTGCGCGCCACTTGCGGGTCCGCCCCGGGCACGAACCAGGTCCGGTTCGCCCCCTCGGCCAAGGCTTTCAAGGGCCGCATCACCGACCCTTCCATGATCGCCATGGCACAGCCCCCCGCCACAGCGGTCTTGGCCGCCATCAGCTTGGTCTTCATGCCCCCCTTGGACAGGCCCGAAATCGGGTCCCCCGCCATCGCCTCGATTTCCGGCGTGATCGTCTCGACCACGTCAAACCGCACGGCGGTCGGGTCTTCCTTGGGATTGGCCGAATAGAACCCGTCCACATCCGACAGCAGGATCAACTGATCCGCCCCCGCCGTCACCGCGATCTGCGCGGCCAGCCGGTCATTGTCCCCGAACCGGATCTCATCCGTGGCCACCGTGTCATTCTCGTTCACTATGGGCACCACGCCCAGCCCCAAGAGCGTCTCCATCGTCGCCCGGCTGTTCAGGTATCGCCGCCGGTCGGTCGTATCCTCCAGCGTCACCAGAACCTGCCCGGTGGTGATGCCATGCGGCGCCAACACCTCTTCATAGGCGCGCGCCAGCCGGATCTGCCCTACGGCCGCCGCCGCCTGCGATTGCTCCAGCGTCAATTCACCCGCGGGCAGGCCCAGCACCTTGCGCCCCAACGCGATGGAACCCGATGACACCAGCACCACATCCGCGCCGCGCCCCTTCGCCTCCACCACGTCCAGCGCAAGGGCCTGCAACCAGTCCTGCTTCAACCCCGTCGCCCGGTCCACCAGCAAGGCCGAGCCGATCTTGATCACCAGCCGCCGCGCAGTCCGCACATCCGGAACGGCCGCAGCCGCCCCGCTCACACCCGCACCGGTCACGGCTGCCACGGCCCTGACTCCACTTTCGGCGTAGCCCCCTGAATCTCGCGATAGATCGCCCGCAGCACATCCTGCAAACCCATCCCCGCCGCGCCGGAAATCACATGCACCGGCCCGCCCGACGCCTTTTCCAGCGCCTTACGCCGCGTGGTGATGGTCTTGGTATCCAGCGCATCGCATTTGTTCAGCGCCACGATCCGCCGCTTGTCGCCGAGAACGTCGGAATAAGCCTCCAACTCCGTCACGATGGTGCGGTAATCCTTGGTGATGGTCGATGACGTCCCATCTACCAGATGCAAAAGCACCTTGCAGCGCTCCACATGGGCCAGAAACTGTATCCCCAGCCCCCGCCCCTCGGATGCGCCCTCAATCAGCCCCGGAATATCGGCCATCACGAATTCCCGCCCATCCACAGCCACCACCCCAAGATTGGGGATCAGCGTGGTGAACGGATAGTCCGCAATCTTGGGCCGGGCATTGGACACGGCGGCCAGAAAGGTTGACTTGCCCGCATTGGGCAGCCCCACCAGCCCTGCATCCGCGATCAGCTTCAACCGCAGCCAGATGGTGCGCTCTACCCCTTCCTGCCCCGGATTGGCCCGCCCCGGTGCCCGGTTGGTCGAGGATTTGAAATACAGGTTCCCGAACCCGCCATTGCCACCCTTGGCCAGCAGAACCTTCTGCCCCACCCGGACCAGATCGGCGATCACCGTCTCTTCATCCTCGTCCAGGATTTCGGTCCCGACCGGGACCTTCAGGATGATGTCATCGCCCGTCTTGCCCGTCCGCTGGCTGCCCATGCCGGGCTGGCCGTTCTTTGCAAAGAAGTGCTGCTGATAACGGAAATCGATCAGGGTGTTCAGCCCGTCCACCGCTTCCGCCCAGACCGACCCGCCATTGCCGCCATCGCCGCCATCGGGGCCGCCGAACTCGATGAACTTCTCGCGCCGGAACGACACGCAGCCCCCACCACCGCCACCCGAGCGGATATAGACTTTGGCAAGATCGAGGAACTTCATCTGTCGCGCTTTCGTAAGGATTGGCTCTGGCGATAGTGGACATTGCCCGCAGGCTCAAGCCTCGCGCAACGCATGCCGCTTCATCTTGGCCCAAATACCCCAAAACCCCCACCGCAAAAGCGGCCGCCGGGGGTCGGGAAACCGGGGGTGCGGGGGGCCGGATCGTCCCCCGCCCTACCCGTTCAGTCCAGCTTGCGAATATAGGTCCAGGTTGGCACCCGCGCATTGCGCGCGACCGAGAACGTCTCGGCATCGCCCAGATACTGAAACCCCGCATTGGTCAGTACCCGCGCAGATCCCGCATTGTCCTGAAACACCTCGGCAAAGATCGTGCGGTTCTTTTGCGGGTTGGCCTCCACCAGCGCCCGCACCGCCTCCGACGCAAAGCCCGCATTCCAGAAGGCCGGCGCCACCCAATAGCCGATTTCCGACTGCCCGCGATCATAGCGGGTTTCGTCCATCCGCTTCAGGCTGATCACGCCCAACACCTCGGCCAAACCGGTCGCCGATCCGTCCATGACCCAGACATCCTCATCCCCACCCTGCAAGGTGGCGCGGGCCACAAAGGCCTCGGCCGCGCCTGGCGGCAACGGATGCGGGATCGACCGGGTGGATTCCGCCACGCGCTTGTCGCCCGCATACATCGCAAACAGCCCGGCATCAGACCGGCGCACGGGGCGCAAGGTGAACCGTCCGGCGGCAATGGCCCCTTCGGGCATTGCGGTGACTTTATCCAGCATCATGGCTTCCCTCCTCACGAAGCGCATGTCGGGGGCTGACCTGCCCCCTTCAAGTGGTTACGGCACGAATTGCGGGGAAATAGGCCTGCAGTCCGGCATTTTTGCGACCGGCCCCAAAGACCCGGATCGCGTAGCTCCCCCCGCCACTCCGGCCACAAGACCCGGAAATGACCAAGGGGACCGGCCTTTCAGCCGATCCCCCGTTTACAATCCAATTGTAAAGGTTCGGCTTACTCGGCTGCCTCCGCGACCGGGAGAACCGAAATAAAGGTGCGGCCTTTCAGGCCTTTCTTGAAGGTCACCTTGCCCTCGGTCACAGCAAAGATCGTGTGATCCACGCCCATGCCCACACCGTTGCCCGGGAAATAGGTCGTTCCGCGCTGACGCACGATGATGTTGCCCGGAATGGCAGCCTGACCGCCATAGAGTTTCACGCCAAGACGACGCCCTGCGGAGTCGCGGCCGTTGCGGGAAGAACCGCCTGCCTTTTTATGTGCCATTTGGTACTCTCCTTATTCCGCAGCGGCTTCAGCGGCCTTCTTGGCGCGCTTCGGTTTCGCAGGTGCCTCAACCGCCGGGGCGGCCTCGGCATTGTGGGCGGCGCGGCGCGCATCGGCGGTGCCGGTGGCTGCTGCAACGCCCGATTTGTCGGCGCCCGTGGCCAGCACTTCGGTCACGCGAACCAGCGTCAGGTGCTGACGGTGGCCTTTGGTGCGCTGCGAGCTGTGCTTGCGGCGACGCTTGACGAAGTGGATGACCTTCTCGCCTTTGATCTGGTCGATCACTTCGGCGACCACGGCCGCACCCGCAACCATGGGCACGCCCAGGGTAACGGTCTCGCCGCCGACCATCAGAATCTCGTTGAACTGGATCTTGTCACCAGCATTGGCAGCCAGCTTTTCAACGCGCAGCACGTCACCCGCCTGCACCTTGTATTGCTTGCCACCGGTCTTCAGGACCGCAAACATGGGTCGTCCTCTTCCTTGCTCCGCGTCCTGTGGCCCCCAAGCTTGGGCGTTCCGGGGTTTCCCCGCCTCGAACAGCGCGCCCTCTCGGGCGTCATGAAATATGAAACCCGCCAAGACTCACGCCTTGCCGGGATGCGCGCTTATCAGGGCAAGCCGTCCCCAAGTCAAGCGCGATCACCAGCCCCGGCCCAGCGCGCCGGATCGGACAACGGATCAGATATCCTGCCCCGCCATCTGCCGCGCAACCGCCACGCCCAACGCCCGCGAAATCGGCGTGAACACCTCGTCAAAGGCCACGAACAACGCCGCGTTCAACACCTGCCCCTCGGCAGATTCCGAGAAGGCGATATAGCTGTCCAGTTCCTCATCCGTCAGCGGCCCATAGGCCAGCGTCAGATAGGGGTACAGCCATTCCGTCGTCTGCTGACGGACATCGCCCTCCTGCCCCCAGACATCGGTCAGCATCTGCTCTTCGGTCATCTCGCCGCCGAAAGCACCGCCCTCCTGCATCCCCTGATAGAATGCGAGCGAGGCGTTCAGCGCGCCCATCACATTGGATTCGATCAGGTCATTCGCCGCAACGAACCGCTCCAGCTGGTCGACCCGCGCCGACTCCCCCGATCCCAGATCCTCCCACGCGATCCGCGCCGCTTCCTCTGCCGCATCATCCAGCAGGGTCCGCCGCGCCTCGACCTCCAGCTTCAGCACCTTCTGCCCTAGATCAGAGCCAAAGAAAGCCTGCATCGCCGCAATATCGCCGGGCGATTTCGCCAATTCCCGCGTCAGCGCCGCACCCAGCGCCGCTTCCATGCGGGGCGCTTCATAGATCAGCGCCATCGTGGCCTGCCAGCCCTGCCCGCCCGCACCGGGGAACATGTCCGCTTCCAGTTGCGTGCCGTAATCCAGCCCTTCCTGCCGCAAGATGCCGACCAGCTCACTGAACTGCATCGTTTCGGTCAGGGTCTTGACCTCTGCCACCACAGCGGCCGGAACAGCCTCGGCCTGCGCGGCCTCCTGCGCCATGGCAGGCAGCGGCAGGCCCAGCGTGGCCACACCAGCCACGCCCAGACCCAGCGCCAGAACAAGACTGCGGCCCAACTGCCCGACAGACGGCGCCAGCGTCTCATCCGCCGCCCGGCCCCGCGCCGCAAGACTTGCCATCCACTTGTCCATGTTCGCCCTCTTCCGCCCGAACTGCATCCGCTACCCCGTCCCTTGCGGCACCGCCGCGCTGGTTCGATCGCCCATCCTGTCGCCCGATGGCAGGCCGCCCCAAAAACCGCGCCCTTGCCCGCAAATACCTTGCCCGGAACAGCTAGAGACTGTCACCCCAAAAGCCAACCCACCCGACCCCACATCTGCGCGAGCATCCGCCCACCCCTTCTTTCCACGCGCCGCCACAAAACCCGCTTGCAACCCCCGCCACTCCCCGCTATGCACCCCCGCATTGACGACCCCCCAAGCGCGGAGAGGTGCCGGAGTGGTCGATCGGGGCGGTCTCGAAAACCGTTGAGCGTGCAAGCGTTCCGTGGGTTCGAATCCCACCCTCTCCGCCACTTGCCTTCCAACGCTTTGATTTTGCACAGAAAAAAGCGGGTAGGTTTCCCCACCCGCCATACACCCCGCCGAACCCTTTACGCAGTTCAGGCGGCGGTTTTCTGCTTTGCTTCCGACATCTGGGCCGCTGCGGCGGCAAGGTTGGCCTTTGCAAAGTCCAGCCTGTCGGCAATCGTCACAGCCGCAGCGGCTGCGCCTGCATGGTCGCACTCGGTGATGAGGCGCGCCAGGTCGCAGGCATAGTCTATGGCGTCTTGTGCATCGAGGAAGCCGTTGGGAAGTTTTGGGGCAGTCATGTGATCCTCCATTGATCGAATAACCGAACACTGTTACGATTTGTGGGAATAGTCAACACAAATCAGAACAGGGTTACGATTTGAACGCCGATCAATGCAAGATGGCCCGCGCGGCAACCGGTCTCGGGGTGCGCGATCTGGCCAAGGCGGCCAGCGTTTCGCCTGACACTGTGGCGCGGCTTGAGAGGGGCGAAGATTTGCGCCCCGCGACCGTCGAGACGATCCGGGGCGCGTTGATCGCGGCGGGCGCGACCTTCCTTGAGGATGATGGCGCAGCCGGGCCGGGCGTTCGGTTCAGACGAACCTGACGCCGAACGCCACACCGCGTTTCATGGATTCCTCGCTCAGGCCATCGAAGATTTCGGCAAGTTCCTCGCCCGAGTATCGCCGCGACTTATCCAAGCCCCGGATCGTCCACTCCTGAGGCGCGGGCGCTTGCGGAGTCTGTTGGCCTTGGGCTGCGAAGGCGGTGCCACTGCCGCCAACCGCGCCGCCACCTCCGCCGCCACCAGATCGAATAGCAGAGACAACCCGCATCCCGGCGGCGCCGACTGCAAGCATTGCCGGAAGCTTCTGGAAGAATGACAGCTTTGGATCGGCCAAAACCTGCGCCTGCGCGCGATAGACGTTGATCAGGGCCTCGGCCGCGCCGAATGCCCGCGCGGCTTTTTCGCCCCGCGCGCCTGCCGCAGATGCGAAGTCAGCCAAGCCGCCAAAGATGCCTTCTGCAAGTGCCAGGCGGCTGTTGCCGACCTCCTGATCAATCTCCAGAAGCCGCTGTTGGTATTCGGTCTCGAGTTGCAGCATGGCGTCTTGGTGGGCCGTTGTGCCAAGGATCTCCATGGCGCGGCGGTCCTGAAGGATCGTCTGGCCCTCCTCATACCAAGCGTCCACCACATCACGCTCGGATTGCAGGGAAGTTGTCAGCGCCTCAAGCTGCGCGGCGTATTGGTTTGTTGCCCCACCGCCTCCCCCGCCGCCACCGCGCCCGATGCCGCCGCCTGTAAGCTCTGTTCCGTCCCCAAGCGTGACCGGCCTGCTGCTGGTGGTGCCGCGCCCGCCAAACTCCTCCATTGCCTGCCCGCCGGGGGAAAACTCCACCGCCATCTGGGCAAGCTGGCGCTCGGCATTGATGCGGGTCATTGCGGCGTTGGCGACATCCCACATTGCCCCGGCCAAGTTCTGAACGGCACCGACCGCGCCTTCTGCGGAGAGGCCAATACCCGCCGTTGCATCAGCGGCAAGGCTTGCCGCGTATTCGACCTTATCCAACTCCATTCGGGTGTTGCGATAGGCCTCAAGCTGGTTCTGGATTTCCGCGACCTCTGCCCGCAGCGTGTTGACGTGGCTTTGCGACCCACGGTTGGCTGCCAGCCTTGCCTCCGCCGCAGCCAGTTCGGCCACCTTGCGGCTCAACCCCTCCACGATCAGGACTTCCTGTTCGTCAATGCCCAGCCTGATCGCCTCGGCGGCAATGCGGAAGTCTTCTGTGGCGGTCGTTAACCCCTCCAGCGCTTCCGAGAGTGCCGTGGCGTTTCCGGCGTTGTCAAAGAGGCTGGCCGCCAACGTGGGCAGCGCCACAGAAGCAAGCACCCCCGCCGCAATCCCCACCGCACCGAACCCCAGCGCCATATCCGGCAACTGGATGGCCAAGGCCTGCACGAAATTGCCCGTGGCGCTGGTTTGCTGCGCCACCTGCGAAAGCTGCATGGCAAACATGCGGCTATTTTGGCCAGCCCCAGCCATGGCCGGGCCGACCTTGCCGGTGTTGGTGGCCAGACGGTCGGCAGCGGCGTCGGCCTTGCCAGCGGCAGCGGTGAGCTTGTCGAGGTTCTGCGCCCCGGTGAGTGCCGGGGCGGAATCAACCTTGATCCCTAAGGTTGCGATATCGACCATGGCGAAACCCCCTCAAGCCGCCGCAGGCGGTGTCATCAACTCGCCCATCGAGGCCTCCAGCTTCTCGCCCGCAGCCTTTGCCTCGGCATCCTTGGAAAGGATTTCCGCGACGTGGGCAGGGTCAAATGCCTGCTCTGCGGCCTGCCGTGCCACGGCAAGCACATGCTGCGCGTCCTGATCCGCTTCGACGTAGGTCTCCCAATCTGCCACCAGTTCGGGGGCCACTTCGCGCTGATACATGTCGAGGAAGCGGTCTTTCATCTGCTTGTCCAGCCCGGCGAGATACTCAGGCCCCGACATGATCGCGGCCAGTGTGGTGGTGTCCCGGTCCTTGATCGCCTGCGCGAGATGCGTGGTGCGATCTTGCGGCGACAGGCTGCGGAAATAAGCGCGGATTTCCGGGGCGTGGGGGGTTTCCTGTCCCAGCCCCGTTGCTGCGGAGATGCGCGCCGTAAACTCCCCCGCTTTCTGGTTCAGGTTCTGGTTCAGCTTGGCCTGAACCTCCGCCATGTTGCCGGTCAACTTACGCGCCGCGGCTGCCACGCGCATGGCATGGGCTTCGGGCGTCTCGCTGGGCGAACGGGTGCGCGCCAATTCCTCGAGGTTGTCCACTGATGCCGCAAGGCGGTGCGCGGTGACATAGGTCGAGTGTGCCGGGCTGCCGGGCTTCATCCGCCCTTCCAGTTTTTCGGCCATGCGCTCAACCATTTTGAGGGCGGCGAGTGTTTTAGGGGTGCGATATGCAGACATTCGTTCTCTCCTTATAGGAACAATTCGAAGGATTTGGCGCCGTGGGCCCGCGCGCCGGCGAGTAGTGCAACGGCCCCGGCGGCTGCGTTGGCGTGGTCGTCATGCCCGCCGGGCGCGTGGTCGATGATGTCTTTGCCGCCTCGCGTGGTGCGGCGCTCCAGCCCGGCCAATTCGCGGGCGGTGATGGGGCAAGGCGACAGTTCCACCCGACCGGCATTCATGGCGCTGAGAAAGTCGACATAGATGGCCGATCGGTCCTTTGCCGTGGGTTCATAGATAATCCCGTGCCGCCGAAACTCGTTCGCAACCCATTGGCCGGCGTATTTGTCGCCGCTCACCCGGTTCACTCCATAGGCGCGCAGCACTTCGGCAAAATCCTCGACACTGGCCGCCGGGTCTCCCCTGCGGCCCCGCACAAGATCCACAACCGCAGCCTGCCCCTCACGGTGGGCAATGGCCAAGGTGAAGGCATCAGGGCCACCGCCTGAAGGATCGGCAAAGGCGACATACTGCACGCCCGGTTCTCGGGGCAGTTCCAAAGGCTTCTCACGCTGCGCGGCGTTGATCGCCTCGATGCCCAGAAACGCCTCCAGATCGCTGCGAAACTGCGCCAGGTATTCGGCAGACGCCCGCGCTGGGTCTTGCTCCATCGCATCGGCCACAACCTTCTCCGCAAGCTGCGGATTCATGGTGCGGGATGGGGCCTGCGCCACCAGCACCCGCCCAGCCTTGCCGAAATGCCGCCGATAGGCGTTCCACAGCGCCCCGCGCTTGCTGTGCGGGCTGCTGATCGCCAGAAGCTTGCCGTTGAGCGTGGCAAGGGCAGGCCGTAGCGCCGCGACCACCTCCTCATCAGGGTTCGCCCCCTCCGACTGCCAGAAGGCGATCTCATCCCCCACAACGGCCGCCAGCGTGTAGCCGCGCACGCTTCGGAAGCTGGCCGTGGCAATCTCGATCACCGACCGGTTGGCAAACTCGATGATGGTATCGGTGTAGCGCGTCACTTCCCGGGCAAGCATGGGGTTCTCAAGGAAGCCCTTCACATAGCGAATCAAGCTGCGGGCTTGCTTCTGATCACCGGCGATCAGCATGACAGTGGCAACCTCGCCCGGTGCAAGCTTGGGCCGGTGATCCATAAACACCGCCTCAAACACCGCCACCAGCGCCGCAGCACGGCTCTTGCCGCCCCGACGCCCCACGGCAAGCCAAAGTTCATCATGCGCCTCTGTGGGCAGTTCCTCGCGCCGGGTGATCTCTTGCCAGATCGCCGCCTCGTCTTCGGTGAGGGACAGGCCATAGAAGCCGCAGAGAAGCGCGCGCCATGCGGCGAAGCTTTCACCGCCCAACTCAAGGCCGAACAACTTGGGGTCTGTCATGGCGGTGCGGATATCAGGCATCAGCGCGCCTCGTGCCTTGCAGATACTCTTGCAGTCCGGTCACATTGCGCGGCACACGGGGCAGGCCGATCTTGGCTGCAAGGCCCGCATAGGCATTCACCGCCTGTGTGTATCGCCCCACATCGAAGGGCTTGCCCTCGGCAAGGTGGCGCTCCTGTGTGGTGATCCAGTATTCCGCCCAGATCGCCCGCTCCACCAGCGACCGCTCCAGATAGGACAGGGTATCGGCCCCGCCACGATCAGCACAGACCTCGGCATAGCGCGCCCTCAGTTCCTGCGCGATGGCGCTGCGCCCGTCGAGCTTGTCGAGATAGCCCATGATGTATTCGTCTGGCACCTTCGGAGACGGCATTGATCGGGCCTCGTGCTACATTGCGTGAATAGTGGGCGTACATCGCCCCGCCATTGGTCGCCTATTTTCGCAAGTATAGCGCGTTTATGGCGGGTTGTTGAGATACACAATCAGTAACAATCAATTTTATCATATGCTTGGCGGCTATTATGGCGGAAATTATGTCCGCCTTGATGGGTAGGGGTTCGGAATGTTGCCTGATTTCGGCCTGTCCGATCTGCCTCTGATCCATCGGGTTTCCCCTCTGGTGGGGAAAGGTGGGGGGCTGTCCTGCTCTCCCCCCCACCACCCCCACACCCCTATAGAAGGTGGGGGTGGGGGTGGGGTTGGGTGGGTTTTGCAAGGTTGGGGGTATAGGTGGGGGAAGGTGGGGGAAGGTGGGGGAAGGTGGGGGTGCATCATTCCACCTCACCCGGATCATTTGGCCCCGGAAAGACGTGCGGCACATCCTTGCCCTTGCTGTTTCGGATGTGTTCGACGGCAAGAACGCCCGTGTCGATCCACTTGCTCAGCATCGTCTTGATGCGGGCAAGGTCGCTTGCCTTGGACAGATCGAGGCGCAGCACGTCAGCCACGATATGCCCGGCCCAATCGGCGGCTTGGCTGTTCTCACGTGCAGGCGCATCCCTTGCAGCGCGGTCGGCAAGGATAGCCCGAACCCGCCGCGCGTCGTCCACCTTCACGCCTGCGAAGGCCTCAGGCCAAGACCACGGCCGGATTGCGGGGTATGTGCCTCCGTTGCCGATCTCCACCCCGATCTTTTCAAACCACCTGTTGCGGTCGGATGAAGGCGGGGCAAGGTTGCTTTCGGCCTCGGCCACGCGGAAGTAATTGCGGAAGTCCTCCACCCCGGATTGCGCGCCCTCGGCCTCGGACATTGGCACCAGAAGGCGGTTGAAGCGCGCTACCCCGCGAAGGGCAGAACCGCCGCGCCCGTCATCCATCGAGGCGGCAACCCCTTGGACGGCCTTCCGCGTGTGGTGAATGATGCCCAAGGCGGTATCTGTATCGGCCGCCAGTTTGCGCAGGCGCTTGCCCAAGGTCCGGAAAGCCTCATTGGTTTCCGGGCTTTCCGACAGGTCTTGAAGCGGGTCAAAGATTGCCAGGCGGATGCCCAGACGTGTGATTTCGTCCTCAAGGAAGCGGAAAGCGTCCTCGTTGATCGTGGCCGTTTCCCCCGCCATCAAGATCAGGTTGCGGCCCGGTTCCAACCCAGACGCCAGAACATACCGCCCAACCAACTCGCGCTGATCAACGCCCATGTGCTTCGCCACCGCGACGCTGCGGGCGTCCAGTATCGGGCGGGTGTCTTCGGCGTTGTAGTAAAGCACTGGCGCAGGTTCACCGGGCCTCCCCCAGATCGCACCGCGACCGGTGGCCATGTCGATGGCTTCAGCCATGCCCAGCAGAGATTTACCCAGTTTGGGCGGCGCTATCGTCTGGGTGATGAACCCTGCCGCATAATGGTCGCCATAGACAAAGGGAACGCGCGGGATCTTGGCGGGGTCGATCAACTGCCAGCCGTCAAACGGACGTAGGGGCGGGTTTGGAATGATCACGCTGGGCGGCTGAGCGGTTCGACTGCCTTCAGCCAGCCAGATCGGATCGGTTACGGGGTCGGCCTCATCTTGCGTAAGCCAATCCCCTCCCCAAAAGATCTGCCGAAACCCATTGTTGATACGCCGCTGGCCTTCGCGAAAGGTTGGGCCTGTCATTCCCCCGCCCTCCGCACCAAAGAGGGAAGGCCTTCATATTCCGCCTTTCGGATTGCGAGGTCGAAAGCCTCAGCGCGAGTTTCGCAGGCATTAGCCACCAGCACGCGGCCACGAAACGCGACCACGGCCGCCCATTGATCGCGCCATGCGCGCACAGCTGTGTAAGCCCCATCAGGCCAGATTCGGCTAGCCATGGTTGCCACCTCCCGTGGCGCCGCGCGCGCGTATTGGTTGGCGGGTTGCCAGCTTGTCCTGTGAGGGGTATTCTTGCGGCCTGCGTGCCTCGACATCAGCCCCGGTTGCGCCTCGCCGCGCTCCGGGGTCTCTCATTTCCAATCCCATGCCTGCACCTCACGCTGCCGTCGCGCGGGTTTTTTCCCATGCCTCGATGTCAGGAAGCTTCCAGCGGGTCGTGCCGCCTGACAGCTTGATGGCGCGTGGAAAGGTCGGGTCTTCGCGGTGCCAGCGCCAGACGGTGACCTCGGTCACTCCATAGCGTTCGGCAAGCTGGCGGTCGGAAAGGTATTTCATGGCCTGCACCCCATTGTTGCGGATGAAGCCATGATGATTTCGGATGAAGCCGTTACGCCAATTTGGCCGTGTAGAACAAAGGGCCTTTGTTAAACGTTCGGATACCCGAGAAGCTTCTTTCTGAGCAGCCGGACCAAGTTTTCAATCGTTTCGACCGAAACGCCGTGTGCAATCGCACGTTCCGCTAAGACCTCACGACTGCGATCTTCAAGGATCCGCTTTCGCTCGATCTGTTCTGATCGCGCTCGATCAGCGCCAATCTCAAGCAGTGGCTTGCGTTCGCCGCTTTCATCGCCAGCCAAATCAAACTTGAGCTTGTCGTAGAGACCGATGAGAACAGAAACCGCCGCCGCCACCTCCATTCTATCCCTTGGGTGCATCTTCAATTTGGCTGCGGCCCTCTTGTTCGGTTTTCTTTCGCCGGACACGATGCGCGCTATCTGGCCCCTCAACTCAGCGGGAACAGTGCTTGTGGCAATCAGGTTTGCCAACATTGACGGGTCGCCATAGTCAAAGGCATCCAAGGCCCAAATCCAAGGCCATGCCGCCCGCAGCTCCGGTGAAAAGTAAAACCCGTCATGGGTAAATCCGAGATTGGCTGTTCGAGTCACGCCCGCGCCCCCATCTGCACCACCTTGGGCGCGGCCTCGGCCCGCAGGAACCGGCCCCACGCTGCCATCATCGCGCGGCGCTTCTCCACCATGTCACCCCGCCGGTAGGCCCGCTCAACCTCCGACCCTACGTTATGGGCCAGCGCTATCTCGGCCATGTCGCGGGGGTATTCCGTGCGTTCGGCCGTCCAGTCCCGGAACGTGCTGCGAAGCCCATGGGGGACCGCAGGGCGCTTGTTGCGAGGATCTAGGAACCCTGCCCTGCCCGCCTCCACCTCGGCCTCCTGCATCCGCCGCATGACGGCGCTCAGGCTCATGTCTGACAGGGCGCCACCCTTCACTGCGGCAAAGATGAATGCCGCGGGGTCTCGCTCATCCTTGGGCTTGATCGAAGCCAAAAGTGCCAGCGCGTCGGGCGTCAGGGGAACCCGATGCTCCCTGCCCGCCTTCATTCGTGCGCCGGGTATCGTCCAGATGCCGGAATCGTCGTCTATCTCAGCCCACGTGGCCCCCCTCACCTCACCAGACCGCGCAGCGGTCATGGCCAGAAACTCCATAGCGCGGGCACTCATCCCTTCACGCTTGCGAAGGTCAGAGAACCAGCGCGCGGCATCATTCAGGGCAAGGGCCGGGTGATTGTCCTGCTTCGCCACCTTCCCCGGTTTCGGCAGGATCGCGTCAAGGTTGCCCTTCCACCGCGCCGGGTTGTCTCCAGACCTATGGCCCGAGACCGTAGCCCACGCCAAGACGCTTTCGATCCGACCGCGAAGGCGGGAAGCGGTTTCGGTCTTGCTGGACCAGATCGGAGAGAGGGTCCGCAGAATGTCGTGCACGTCGATCTGCGCCACCGCCATCTTGCCCAGATGCTCCGCCGCGTAGGTGTCCAACGTTGCCTGCCACTGTTTGCGGTGCTTCTCGTTTCGGAACTCGTCCAGCTTCGAGGCCAGAAACTTCTCCACAGCCTTCTCAAAGGTGAGTGTCTGCTTTGGCGCGGGCGTGGGGTCTATGCCCCGCCAAATCGCATCCCGCTTCTCTGCGGCCCTCTCGCGGGCTTTGGCTAGGGAAACATCAGGATAGGGGCCAATGCCAATCTCCCGGCGCTTCCCGTCCACAACCGCCCGCAGAAGCCAAGACTTCGCGCCGTTTGGGGTGATCTGCAACAAAAGACCAGCCTGCCCTCCCACCGAATACGTCACGTTGCGGCCCTTGCCCGGATGCTCAAGGCGGCGAACCTCAAGAGGTGACATTTCCTTGGCGCGTTTCGGCATGGCGGAGACTTTCCTGACCAACATCTACCCGCCATAAAGATTGGCATTGTCTGATATTGATTGCAACGGCGTGTTACTGATTATTTTGCATGTCTATGTTTTCATTGATTTTTATTCAATGAAAACAATGGCGGCTGGCGGCCACCCTCTCCGCCACTCGCCCTCACGAAAGCGTTCTCCCGATCCGGCTGCGGCCGGATTTTTTCGTTGTTTTCGGAGGTTATGCGGGAGGGGCTTAGGGTCAGGACCCATTGATTTGCTTGTGGCCGCGCGGCCTGCGTGATTCAAGCTCCCGAACTGACGGGGGTGATGATGAGCAACCTTTTCTGGCTGTCCGATGAGCAGATGGAGCGGTTGAAGCCGTTCCTTCCGAAGAGCCATGGCAAGCCGAGGGTCGACGACCGGCGCGTGCTGAGCGGCATTATCTTCATCAATCGCAACGGGTTGAGATGGTGCGACGCGCCTAGGGAGTATGGCCCGCCCAAGACCCTCTACAATCGCTGGAAGCGGTGGGGCGAGATGGGGGTCTTTGCCCGGATGATGGAGGGACTGGCCTCCGAAGGCGGCGAGGAGAAGGTCGTCATGATCGATGCGACCTACCTCAAGGCGCACCGCACGGCCTCAAGCCTGCGGGCGAAAAAGGGGGGCCCGACGATCAACGCGGGCGCCTGATCGGGCGCACGAAGGGCGGGTTGAACACCAAACTGCACGCCGTGACCATGCCAAGGGCCGCCCGCTTCGGTTCTTCATGACGGCAGGCCAGGTCAGCGACTACACCGGCGCCGCGGCGCTGCTTGGCAGTTTACCGGCCGCGGAATGGCTGATCGCTGATCGGGGCTACGACGCCGACTGGTTCCGGGATGCGTTAAAAGACAAGGGGATACGCCCCTGCATCCCCGGTCGGAAGTCGCGCGGAAAGGCCGTCCGCTACGACAGGCGCCGCTACAAGCGCCGCAACCGCATCGAGATCATGTTTGGCAGGCTGAAGGACTGGCGCCGCATCGCCACCCGCTACGACAGGTGCCCGAAGGTCTTCCTCTCCGCCGTCGCTTTGGCCGCAACCGTCTTGTTCTGGCTTTGACGATCAATGAGTCTGGAGCCTAGATAGCAGACAGATTGCGGTAGATGCGGGCCTGAAACGCCGTGGGGCTTTATGGGCGCCGGTGACCCGGATCACCATTTTCGCCAACACGCGCAAGGCTGCGCAAAACGGATAGTCACATTCTGTCTGTCCTCGCACAGTGATTTCGCTGGGTGCATGCCTTGTCGCCGCCCCGCCCTCTGACCGAAACCAGCGCCACAGGAGCCGACATGCCCATTTCTCGCCTCACCGCTCTCGCCGCTGCCGCTGCCGCTGCCCTTTTGTCTGCCATGGCGGTTCCCGCCGCTGCAAAGGTCGTTTCCGAACCCCGAATGGCCTCGCATTGCGCGGAGGCGGCGGCGACCGAGCTTGGTGTGATGATGAACGATGTGCTCACCCTTCCGGTCGAACGGACCAGCGGCAAATATCACGTTTATGGGCAGTATCCCGCCAGCGGCCAGAACGTCACCCTGTTCGAATGCCAGTATGACGCCAACAAGAACTTCCTGAACATCAGCGTGCAGGGCCACCATGGCCACCACACCAACACCGCCGGTGCCGCGCCCCGCACGGCCCAGCGCGCCTGCACCGACATGGTCGGTGTTCCGGTGCAGATTGAAAAGGTCTCGCCGCTTCGTCCGGGTTTTCACGAGATCATCATGAAGGAAGTGAACTCTCCGCGTCGGGTGGCCTGCACGGTTTCCGACAGTGGCAGCATCGAGGATTGGGTCGAGATGAACTGATCCCGGTCGCATCACTGATTGTGTCCGCGTAACGAGTGATCAGGTCCGGGCGGCGTGGAATCCTCGTCAGCACTGCCCGGACCGGGTGCATGGTTTCCCTCCAGAGTAAGACATCCCCGTCATGACACCGGACCAGATCATTGCCGTCGTCACGGCTCTCCTTACCGGCGCACCTGATCCCGCCGCGTTTCCGGCGATTGCGGCGGGCGGCGCCGATCCGCGCTATCCGGTCATGATCGAAGCTTGTCCAGCGAGTTCCGTCCCCCCGACCGAGGTCGAGGGCAGCACGGTCATCTGCGGGCGTGTGAACGTGCCAGAGGATCACGGAAAACCAGACGGAACTCGTATCGATCTGGCCTTCGCGGTGCTAAAAGCGCGCACGCAAAGCCCGGTGCCCGACCCGGTGATCTACCTGCATGGCGGGCCGGGAGGTGGCGCGATCCTGGGACTTGCCGGCATCGTCCATCCGCTGTTCGACGGCTATCGGACACGCCGCGACGTGGTGACCTTCGATCAACGTGCGGCTGGCATCTCCTCGGACATGGTGACCTGTTTCAACACGCTCGGCGGCAATATCTTTGAACTTCTGGTGCCGGGTGCAGCGGCCGAAGGGTCCGATGACAAGCTTTTCAAGGATTGCGCGACGGAGCTTTCATCAAGCGGGAACGATCTGACCGCCTATAACACCGTTCAGAACGCGCTGGATGTTCAGGCGCTTATGCTGGCCCTTGGGTACCGGGAGTACAACATCTACGGCGTATCCTACGGCACGACCTTGGGGCTTGAGGTGATGCGCTCGGCACCGGACGGAGTGCGCTCGGTGGTGCTGGATAGCGTCAGCCCGCCGCAGGCCAAGGTCTATGATGAAAACATCAAGCCCGAAGTCGAATCCATCCAGGCCGTCATCGATCAATGCGCAGCGGATACCGATTGCGCAAAGGCCTACCCGAACCTCGAAGCTGTACTATTCCGCGTGGCCGAACAGCTGGAGAAGGCGCCGATCCCGGCTGCGCGCGGCAAGCCGGAAGTGACGATCCAGTCGCTGATCGACCTCTTCGCCAAGCGAAACCAGTTCGGTCGCCTGCCGAACGCGACCCGATTGATCCCGCTGATCCTGACGGAATGGGACAAAGGCGATACAACAACTTGGGACCTGCTGATTTCGGGGGCGACAAACGCACTACCTACGACTGCCCAACGAGTGGCACCCTTTGCCGATCGCCTGACACCAGACCAGCAGACGCTGGCCGGGCTCCTTCTCGAAATGGCCGCCAACGAAAGCCGGGAGGATCAGGCGCAGGCCGCCGCGACGCAGGCGCTGGCTGCATCGCTCAAGGCCCGCGCAACCGGGGCAAGCGATCTGTCGGGGCGGCTGGGCGATATGATGCAGGCCGCCGTCGTCGGCACCCGGTCAAGGGACGCCATGCTCGCCTTCCTGCAGGCAGTAGGTGCTCTTGTCCCCACACCGCCATCGCGCGAGGCGTTGCGCGACCTGATCACCACGCATGTTCCAGCGGCGGACCAGCCGGATGTTCTGGCCGTTCTCGACGCAATGACAGACGCAGACGTGACCGCGTTCTTTGCTGATATCTCCGGCCAGGCGCGGGGCGCGTTCCACAACGTAGTGGGCGGGATCGATCTCTTCGTCGTAGCTTGTCAGGAATCCATGCCCTTCAACTCGCGCGAAGGGTTCGAGGCCTTCAATGCCTCGGTGAAGTTTCCCTTCCTGCAACGCGATACCGGGTCTCAGGCGGAGATGTTCGATCTCTGCGAACTCTTCACGCCAGTCCCGCGCGAGGGGTACCATGAACCCGTTCAAAGCGACATTCCCGCCCTGGTCCTTTACGGATTGAACGACACGCAGACGTCATCGGCAGATGCACTGGACACGGCGGCGAACCTTGGCAATGCCCGCGCTTTGGGCTTTCCCGAGGCAGGGCATGGCGCACTGATCTTCTCTCAGTGCGCAAAGGACATCGGCATGGCCTTCATTGAACAGCCAGGGGCCGAATTGGCCACCGCCTGCATAGAATCCCTTAAACCGCAATGGGTGCTGCCGCCAGGATGATCCCGGTCAGGCCCGCCTGCGCAGCAGGGTTTCGCTCGGCTTCTCGCCAAAAGCGCGGGCATAGGCCTGCGAAAACCGACCCAGATGGAATAGCCCGCTATCCATCGCGACCGTCGTCACTTGCGCGTCCCCGTCCGCGGCCAGAAGCCGAGCACGAGCCTTCTCTAGCCTGATCCGGTTCAGCACATCTCGCGGGGTCAGGCCATCGTGGGTCTCGGCAAAAGCAAGTTGCAGGCTGCGCAGGCTGACGCCCAGAAACTTGGCGATGTCGCGCATCGCAAGAGGCTCATCGCTATGAGCATACATCAACTCTTCGGCCTGCCGCACACGATGGAAGGCGGGAAAGATGCGGCGGGATGATTGCTGTTCAATCGTCGCACCCAGCGCTTCGCAAAGCACATCTTCGATCAAAAAGCGTATCTCCTGTGTCAGCCGTGGCGGCGGTGCTGACGAGGGACGCACCAGCAGATCATCGGCCAGTTGCGGCAAGATGGCCGCAAGGGCCCGCCCAGCCCTTCCGGGGAAGGCAATCCCGTCTCGCGGAAAGACCGCATTGGAGGAGTTATCCAGTACCCGCAGCAGGTCTGCCATACGCGCAACCGGCACCTGCAGCGTTGCCGCTGCTCGCACGCCGCTCTTGCCTGCCCTGACGCGCGTGTGCCGTTCGTTCGGACGAAAGGCAAGCAGGCTGCCCGGTGACATGGCAAAATCATTGCCCGCTATCTTAAGGTCATAGCGTCCGGCGCGCTGGAACACGAAGGTGAAATAGTCCTCATCACGCATCCTGCCGCTGTACGAGGTTGATGACACCCGGCTGATGACCGCCTCTCCCGGACCAAGCAGCACCTGTTCCAAATGGAGATGACCATCGGGATCATCCAGCATCAGCCCAACGCTGCGGGGGTCAGTCTCAGGTTCCTCCGGCGCGGCTTTTGCCACACCAAGCAACATCCGGCGATGAAAGGTTGCGACTGACAATGTCACTACCATCCCTGTTTCAGGTCCCGGGTCCAGTTTCGGAAAACGCAGCCCACCGCTTACGACGCATTTCAGGAAGTTCGAACAGCTGGGGCGCCTCACGGCACGCGATCAGAGGACCACTTCTCTGTCCCTTTTCGCATATCGGATAGCGGCCTGCGGTCGTACGTGGCCACTGTTTACAACGTACATCGCCCGTACACGGCCGGACCAAATCAACTCTACCAATACGGGAAAGTGTAGTTTGAAGACCCGCTGATTCAAGGCCTGTATCGGTCCCAAAACCGCTGTTTTCCGGAAAGGATGATTGGTCCTGCCTAGTGATTTCGATGTTCCCAGTCACAACCAAACAGAAGGTCATAAAACATGCCGTCGCCCGTCACTCTTGTTGCCGCTTTCGGATTGCTTGCCCTCACCGCTTGTGTCGAGGCATCCATGTCAGAACCTGTCGTCGTTACCGGTGGTAATCTTACTGGGACCACGGCCACCAACTGCCGCGCCGCGATCGCACAAGCGATGAACCGTAACATCAGCGACGTGGTGATCTTTGACGTCTCGGAATCCGAAGCAGGCAATGTCGCGCAGGCTTCCGTTGCAGGGGCGGACCAGCCCTGGATCTGCCGCACAGACCGCAATGGTGTTGTGGGTCAGGTGATGTATTCCGGGCAGGGCTGAGCCCTCGGGGCGGCGCGGGCCCAATCGTCGGTGCCGCCTGAAACTTCGGGTGCAGTCTGGTTCTGATGCAGTCTGGTTTATCTGGGCCAACGCCGCAATCGGCCAGACAGCCTGCGTCCGCCAGATGTGTTTGCGCATGCGTCCTTAGCACACAGAAAACCAGACAGGAGGATCAGATGATCAGACATGCCATGATGACATTGGGGGCCGCCGCCATGTGTTTGCAGCTTGGCACAGCACCCGCTTCTGCCGAGATGAGCCATGACGAAAAGGTAGCGGCTGCGGCGGCCCTTCTGGGTATCGCCGCCCTTCTGCACAACAAGCATCACTACAAGAACGGCTACGCGCCGGCTGCGGGCGAGCAGGCCGCTGATTTCGAGAACTGCTATCGCGACGGCCTGCACGGCTATCCATACACCGAAAGCACGCGCGATTGTGCCGAAGGCTGGCAGGCCGGAAATGCGGAACGCGAAAAGGCCCGGGCCCATCGCCAGATCACATCCGCCGACCAGAAGGCCCCTCCCATGGCGATAAGGGGCTGCGCAAATCTCTTGGCCACGAACTTCGCCGTCGGCACCCACGCCGTTCACATCATCAAGGCCCGCTCCCCAAGCAAGCATGAATGGGAGATCGAAGCCAGCGTCGGCCACGAACATATGGTCTGCATCATGCGCGATACCGGCGAGGTCATCTCGGCGCGCGGCGGCAAGCTCTAACGCCGCCGGTCCCACAAGCAGAGCGTGGCGCGTGCGCGCGCAGCGGAAAAACGCCCCGGATAATAGGAAGACATGATGACCCGGCAACTCTTCGCCGAAGCCTTAGGCACGTTCTGGCTCGTTCTTGGCGGCTGCGGCAGCGCCGTGCTTGCAGCCGCCTTCCCCGAGGTCGGCATCGGCTTGCTTGGCGTCTCGCTCGCCTTCGGCCTAACGGTCCTGACCATGGCCTATGCAGTGGGCGGCATCTCGGGCGGTCATTTCAACCCGGCGGTCAGCCTCGGTCTCGCGCTGGCCGGGCGGTTCGAAATGCGCAACCTCCTCCCCTACTGGCTCGCACAGGTGGCGGGTGCCATCGCCGCGGCAGCGGTGCTCTACGTCATCGTTGCTGGAAAGGCAGACTTTGCCGGCGTGGGTGGTTTCGCCGCGAACGGATATGGCGCGGCCTCACCGGGCGGGTTCGGGTTGACCTCGGCCCTGGTGACCGAGGTGGTGATGACTGCCTTTTTCCTGATCGTCATTCTGGGCGTAACTGAAAAATCAGCCCCGGCAGGCTTCGCCCCCATCGCAATCGGGCTATGCCTGACGCTGATTCACCTCATCTCGATCCCCGTCACCAACACTTCGGTCAATCCGGCACGGTCCACGGGGGTGGCGCTTTTCGCAGACGGTCCGGCACTGGCGCAACTTTGGCTCTTCTGGGTCGCGCCATTGACAGGAGCAGCCGTCGGCGCAGGAATCTGGAGGGTACTGTTCGCGGATGACTGACCTAGCCAACCGGCATTCACTTGGTCAGGTTTCCGGCCTTACATGCGTCTGTCCGATATTCCGCATCAGCCAGACCCCATAGATCGCGTTTGGCAGCACAAGAAGAATTGGCAGGAATTGCGTCAGGTCCGAACCGGCGGCAGGCGTCACTGCCTCCACCGGAAGCGTGCCTTCGGAGGCTACATTCCCAACTGCCCCGGACAGAACAAAGGTCGCGAAATCCCACAGCGCGTGCACGATGATCGGCGGCCAAAGTGAACCGGTCCGCAACCGAAGCGCGATAAACACAATCCCGCTGAGAAAGGCCGCGCAGGATTGCAGCAGCGCCGCCCACAGATTGCCGGTGACAAAGACATTCAGGCTGTGCATCGCGCCGAACGCGACCGATGTCAGCAACACCGCAGGCCAGATCGAAACCGAATGGCGGAACGCCTGCAAAAGCGCACCGCGCAACATCAGCTCCTCCGAAAAACCGACAAGCATTGTGTTGAATAGAATGATCAGCAGCGTCGTAGCGGGCGGCAGGCCAAAGACTGTGGCCGTGCCAAAGGCCACGACGATGTAAATCATCGGCAACCAGGTCAGCCGCCAAGCCCGCACCTCTGGCCACCGGTTCAGCGCGACGTCATGCCAGCCCTGCCAAAGGACAACGCCAAGGATGAAACCGCCGGCGGCCAGCCAGCCCCAGCCGATGCCACTTTTCACACTGCTCGCAAGGTCCGTTTCGCCCCCGCTCGTCATATTCCCGACGATGATCGTGATTGCCAGCCAGCAACCAAAGGCGATCAGTGCAAGTGCAAGCCGTCTGTTCATCGACACAGTCCTTTCGCAATCGTCCTGCATATCCTTTGCCGGACCCAGGGGCATCGAGCAACACTACCCGCAAGTCTGCCGCGCAATATCCGCAACGCGAAACCGGATAGCGACAGACAAGCCCCCTGCCTTCGTCTTTCGGATAGTGCGGGAAACATATCAGCGGAATAGTGATCGCACGGCCCCTTCGATCACCCCGGAAAAACGGAGATGAACATGCCCCTCGTCCGTGCCCTGTCGCCTCTGTTCGCTGTCGCCATGGCCCTCATCCTCGCATCACCCGGCACCGGACAAACCCAGCAAACCGAAACGGTCACCGCCACGGCAGCAGCCGCAGGAACCGTGATCAAGGGCAGCATCCGGGGCGACGACAGCATTGACTATCTGGTTTCGGCCGAGTCAGGCCAGCGTCTCTCGGTCGATCTCTCTGCCTCCAACACCAGCCTCTATTTCAACATTCTGCCCCAAGGTTCGGATGAAGCGATCTTCATCGGTTCGACGTCCGGCACCGTTGCAGACATCCCTGTCCCAGCGACGGCCACCTATGTGATCCGTGTCTACCTCATGCGGAGTGCCGCGCGGCAGGACGAGCGCGCGGACTACGTTCTGGGGATCGGTCTTTACGGTGCGGATTTTGCAGACGGTCTTGCGGGCGGGCCGGACTGGTGGGCCGTCGCAGGCCTGACCGAAGGGGCGCTGAACATCCGGTCTGGCCCGGACTCGCGCTATCCAGTTGTCGGCAAGGCACAAAACGGAGAGGTGATGCAGAACCGCGGCTGCCGCCTGACCCGTGGTACACGTTGGTGCAGCATCCGGGTGGACGGCTCAGGTGTCCAAGGCTGGGTGGTGGGAACATTCCTCGCGGAAGCGGCCGCTCCCGCGAAGCCCGAGATGCCGGAGGGGGGGCCAATCGGCAACGGCACGCCCTTCGACGCGACGGGCGTTGTCAACTGCGCCCTCATGCTGGACGAGGCAATGCGCACCTGCCCGTTTGGTGTCGTGCGCGAAGGTCCAGGCAATGCCGGCGTCTGGATCGCGCTTGGCGACGGCAGGGAACGGGCGATCCTGTTCGAGGGCGGCATCCCAGTCTCGGCCAATGCCGACCTGCCGCTCAGCTATGAAAAGTCGGGTGATCAATTCACGGTAACCGTTGGCCAGGAGCGCTATGTCTTCCCCGAGGCACTCGTCACGGGCGGCTGATCCTGCCGGACATAGCAATCATTCGGGCGGTGCCTCTTCTGGCACTTTCCCTGACATGAGAGAGCAACCACGCACGGAATGTGCCTCGATCGAGAGAACTGTTTTCTGCTGATTGC
Source organism: Fuscovulum sp. (assembly GCA_035192965.1). NCBI lineage: Bacteria > Pseudomonadati > Pseudomonadota > Alphaproteobacteria > Rhodobacterales > Paracoccaceae > Fuscovulum > Fuscovulum sp. The sequence continues at coordinate 2,970,942 of CP136571.1, forward strand.
GCAGCACTTGTCTGCCGGGCAATCGAAACCCGCTGATGGGCGACCAGCCGCATCGTTCCTCCCGGGTGTACAGAACTGCCTATGGTTGAATGAAGTGACACAGTACTCGGTCAGGAGCGGCAATCGAACCGCAGCCTTGGATCGGGCTAGAAAGCAGACATTTCTCCATTGCAAAGCAAGAGCCGGTCCCCGCCCATTGCGCAGAGAAGGGCGCTTACGGCCCATAGCAGACGGTCGAGCGGAAGGATTTCAGTGGCAGTTTTGTGAAAGCTTGGCATGTGGTCGCCCCCTGCGTTTAATGCTTGAGGATGCGGAACTAGAAGCCAACATTGAAAACTCTTAAGTATATAAATTTATTATATTTAATTTGAAATATCGAAGATTGCCGTCAGTCCCACGATCGTTGCACCCGGCTTTTGGCGTTAAGACCGGGTACATTTTTGTCTCAATGGAAACGTGATTGATCCATAGGCTCAGCGAGGGATGCCCAAGCCGCTCATGTTGTCCCGCATAGTGCGGGTCGCCTTCCACGTTTCTGCATCTGCCACATCGCCTGGCAACCGAAGTGGCTGTCAGGCATTGGGGCTATGAAGCAGATGGCGGGCGTGTCAACCAGACCCGACGGCATGGGGAACAGGGTGGTTTTTCTGGTCTCCTGCCCTGACCAACGCAATGGTAGCCGAGCCTTTGTCCCGTCCGTCCGTTGTCTGTTTCACCCGCCCGATCTGCAAGATCGGGCGGGTGCCGGTCAGTGATGATGCTCGGGCATCCGGCTAAGTTCATCCTTGGTGTGATTGCTTGTGGCGTGGACGGTGCCGCTCTCGTCGCGCATGAAGGCTAGCTCGCTTGTCATCAGGGCAACTGGTTTCGCGCCGATGCCCAGAAAACCGCCGACATCGACGATGACCTGCGATCCGGCGCCGACACCATGAAGATGCGAAACAGTGCCGATTTTCTCATCATCGCGGCCATAGACTGCAGCATCGGAAATGATGTCGTCGGTCAGTTCGGCATCAGCAAGACGTGTGTGGGTGGAATGGTCCATGAGTTTCGATCTCCTCAAACGGATCCGAGCAATTGCGCTCAGAGGACCAACCCGCAGAACGTGTCCGGGTTCCTTGGATCGGTAGTCCGGCTTGCGGGAACCATCATCGCCCTCCTGCGTTTAAAAACATTCGCATTTCGGGTTCTGGCTCGGAAATCCATGCCATCCGCCGGGTCAAGCCGGAACCAAGAAAAGAGGTCACCGTGCGAGTTTTTCTGCTTTCCCTTGCCGCCATCTGCCTGCTGGCGGGCATTCTTCTTTACTCGCAATGGGGCGAGACAGCGACGGTTGCGGAAGAGCAGGGCTACGGCACGAGCCCCACCTTGCCGGAACCCAACGCAACATTGATCCCTACGGTCAACATAGCGCCTGCAACGACTTGGCCCGAGGGTGCGACACCTGAGGCCGCCGAGGGATTCACGGTGGTTCGTTTTGCTGGCGGTCTTGACCACCCGCGGTGGCTACACGTCCTGCCGAACGGCGACGTGCTTGTTGCTGAAACAAATGCACCGGCAAAGCCACCGGGGGAGTTCAGCCTGCGGGGATGGGTGATGAGCAAGGTGATGGCCAAGGCCGGCGCGAGGGTCCCAAGCGCCAACCGCATCACTTTGCTGCGCGATGCAGACGGGGACGGGGTTGCTGAGATATCCTCGACCTTTCTTGAAAACCTGAACTCACCCTTCGGGATGGCTCTGGTCGGATCAACGCTCTACGTGGCCAACACTGACGCCATCGTTGCCTTCCCCTACACGACCGATGCGACACAGATCACAGAACCAGGCACCGTCATTGCCCCGCTGCCTGCTGGGCCAATCAATCATCATTGGACGAAGGACATCATTGCCAGCCCCGATGGCGGTACATTGTACGCGACCGTTGGCTCTAACAGCAATGTCGGCGAGAACGGAATGGAGAACGAGGAAAGCCGTGCCGCCGTGCTGGAGGTAGACGTGGCTACGGGCGCCACCCGTGTCTTCGCCTCGGGTATCCGCAATCCGAATGGCCTGTCCTGGCAGCCTGACAGCGGTGCCTTATGGGTGGCCGTGAACGAACGCGACGAGATCGGCAGCGACCTTGTGCCCGATTACATGACCTCGGTGCAGGACGGTGGGTTCTATGGCTGGCCGTACAGCTATTACGGTCAAACCGTCGACACGCGGGTTGACCCGCCGCGCCCCGATCTGGTGGCCGCGGCGATCAGCCCCGACTATGCACTGGGGGCCCACACCGCACCCCTCGGGCTGACTTTCAATGACCGCGACCTGTTTCCCCCACGCTACGCGAACGGAGCATTCGTGGGGCAGCATGGGTCTTGGAACCGAACCCCGATTGCGGGCTACCGCGTGATCTTCGTGCCGTTCGCGGATGGCTTGCCCGCAGGCCCGCCCGAACCCATCCTGACCGGCTTCGTTGATGCCGATCAAAAGGCCATGGGCCGCCCTGTCGGCGTGGCCTTCGATACGTCAGGCGCGCTGCTGGTCGCGGATGACGTCGGTAACATCATCTGGCGGGTTTCACCGACGGATACGGCTGTCGATCCGGTCCAATCAGCGCCCGCTCCCTGATCATGTTTGCTTGAAAGGCAGAACAAGATGTCCGCACCACAGACAAACATCGAAAAGCAGAAAAAGCGGCACAAGGGCCCGCTAATCGGAATGGCACTGGCTGTGGTCTTCGGGGTCGGCTTGATCTTCTTCTGGTTGATGGACGAAGCGGCGGACGGGCAATCACCCCTTGATCCAGAGCCCGCATCAGAAGCTACCACAGCACCACAGGCGGGAGCCGCGCCAACCGGGAACACGCCGTGACAGGAACGGTCCAATTCAGACCGGGCGCATTTCCGAACACTTGGAGAATGGGGCTGTTCTCATGAAACGCGCCACGCGTCTTGTCGTGACCTTGCCGTGACTGCGTGGTTGGGCACTTATTGCGGGCCCGCACCGATACCGGCCGATCTCATGTTGCGCTGGAACTTTGACCCGCTTGCACTGGCCGTGCTGGTCGTGCTGGCAATATGGGCCGTGCGCAGCCAATCCGGCTGGGCTGCGGTAGTCGTGCTTGCCTTCGCCTTCCTGTCGCCGCTTTGCGCCCTGTCGTCAGCGCTGTTCTCGGCGCGCGTGGTGCATCATGTGTTGCTCGTTGTGGTGGCCGCCCCACTGCTTTCGTTGGCGCGCCCTGCTCGGGCAGGGTCGGGCGTCGCGATGCCCTTTGTACTGGCGACCAGCGTGCTTTGGCTGTGGCACATCCCTTACGCTTACGATGCCGCGTTGGGGCACATGGGTCTGTATTGGGTCATGCAGGCAAGCCTGTTCGGTACCGCTGTATGGTTCTGGCGCGCGGCGTTCTCGCAGCCGGACGGGTCAGGGGCGGGGTGGGTGTTCCTCGCATACCTAGCGATGGGAATGTTGGGGGCGCTGCTCACGTTTGCACCTTCGGCGCTGTATATCACGCATGCCACAGCGCCTCTGTCCTGGGGACTTGCGCCCCTGCAAGACCAGCAACTCGGCGGTCTGATCATGTGGATGCCTTCGGGCCTGTTGTTTGGGGTCTGGGGGGCGATGCTCGCCCGCCGGGCCTGGCGCGGTATGGGAGAGGCAACATGACCTCGCTCGAAGAGCTGGTCCCGCATCTGAAGGGGCTGCACCTCGGATTCATAGCCATCTGGGTGGCGGGGCTGGTCGCTTTGCCCCGGATGCTTGCGCGCCATGATCGGGCGATCTTGCAGGCAGAATTCGCGCAGATCCGCCGTGCGACGCATTTCGGGTATATCTGGGTCATTACTCCCGTCGCGATCCTGGCGATATTTACGGGATCGGCGTTGATCTTCGCCCGCGAAGTCTTCACCGCGTGGATTTTTGCAAAGCTCATCCTTGTCACAGGGCTTGTCGCCATACACGCATGGGTCGGCCACACGATCATTGCCGTGGCCGAAACCGAAGGCACCCATGAACCGCCCGAGCCACTGGTTCCAACGATCCTCACATTAAGTCTGGTGGTCGGTGTCCTATGCCTTGTTCTGGCCAAGCCAGATCTGGGCAACCTGCCGATACCGTCGTGGCTTTTGCAACCTTTGGGCCGTCATTTGCCCTTTGATACCCCCAGACCATAGTCAAAAACGAGCTTTCCGCCATGCCAACCCGTAGCCGCCGCCACGAGGACCGCAAAGCCGGACATGAGGATGCCCCAGGGCAAAATGGCGGATTCATATCCGGTAAGCCGCCAGCCCCAATTCGGCCCCAGCAGAGACAACAGCATGATGGCAATGACGAAGTGCGTCCAGGCTGCGGCGCGGATGCGGATACCGGGGACCATCAGCAATTCCATGGTCCCGCTGGCGCCTGCCATAAGACCGAAAAGAAAAGCAGTACCCGTCGCCCAGAGCGCCGCCCAGGCCCAACGCTCCTGACCCGACCACCAATAGAGCAAGTCCGCCCCAAAGGCACAAAACGTCAGGGCAACCGGAAAGGCCACGGTCATGGCATGCAGCGGATGGCCCCAGATCGCAAAGCGGCTTTCGGTTTCCTGAAAGGCGGGAACGTTGGTCACCGGGTCTTCGAACGGGGTAATGTCCTCTGCCCCTTGCGTCATCTTCTGTGTCACCGGAAGCTCCTTCAAAGCGTTGCGCTTGGAGTAACGCTCCAGATGACAACGGGTTGCGAGAAACAGCTGTCGATACTGCATCCTGCGGGACCAGCAGCCCGGACAATCGCTGATCTATGGTGGATCATGCTGGCCTGCGGCGTTGCGATCTTTGCTTTGGTCATAGGTTTGCTGTTTGCCGCCTTGCGCCATAACGCCAGTCCGCCGGGCGAAAATGCAGACCAGCGTGCAACGCGCGTCTGGATGTGGGGACTTGGTCTCGGCTTTCCACTGGTGACCCTTGCGGCGCTAACCATTTACGGACTGGTGATTGGCGAGCGGCTGATGCCACGAGATGCATCAGATCTTGTGACCGTTCAGGCCGAGGCGCGGCAATGGGCGTGGACGTTTCGATATGCTGGGGCTCCAGTTCCCGCAACGGAAGGTGTTCTACACATTCCTGCCGGCCGCCCAGTAAATGTCGAAATCACCAGCACCGACGTCATCCATTCTTTCTGGGTGCCACGCCTGGCGGGCAAACTTGATGCGGTCCCAGGCCATGTGAATGTGCTGCGGATCGAGGCTGCAAACCCGGGCATCTATGCGGGGCAAAGCGCAGAGTTCAGCGGGCGCGGCTACCGCGAGCATGTGTTTTCGGTGCAGGCGCATGACGAGGCATCTTGGGCCGCATTTTTGCGCGAAGCCACCCCATGACCAGCACGACATCCAAGCCGCTGCCGCGTGGTAAGGCGCTTCCGTTGCACCGCGCGCTGAGCCGCATCTGGGGCTCCGAACCAGGGTGGCGCGGCTGGTTGACCACCAGCAATAACAACGACATTGGCATCCTGTTTCTGATCGTCGCCACGACCTTCTTTGTGACTGGCGGTATACTGGCCATGCTGATCCGGGCGCAGCTTGCCACACCCGGCTCGGCCTTCATGGCGCCTGAGGTATATAACCAGATCTTCACGATGCATGGCACCGTGATGATGTTCCTGTTCGCCATCCCATTTTTCGAGGCGATGTCGATGCTGATGCTTCCCGGCATGCTGGGGACTCGCGATCTGGCCTTCCCGCGATTGGGCGCCTACGGGCTCTGGGTCTATATCTTCGGCGGCAGTGCCGTGATTGTCGCCATGCTGATGGGATTGGCCCCCGATGGCGGCTGGTTCATGTATCCGCCCCTGTCTTCAGCGGCGTTTTCCCCGGGCATCGGGGCCGATGTCTGGCTCCTCGGCATAACGTCGATCGAGGTCTCAGCCATCGCGACAGCGATCGAGGTCATAGTCACCGTACTGCGATATCGCGCGGCCGGAATGTCGCTTTCGCGGCTGCCTATCTTTGCTTGGTTCATTCTGGTTGTGTCAGTGATGATCCTGACGGCGTTTCCGCCAATGATCCTCGGATCATTGCTGCTGGAAGTTGAACGGGCGCTAAACTGGCCGTTCTTTCAAGTGGAGAATGGTGGTGATCCTCTGCTGTGGCAGCACCTGTTCTGGCTGTTCGGTCACCCCGAGGTTTACATCATCTTCCTGCCTGCAGCGGGCATGATCGCCACCATCTTGCCGGTGATGGCCCGCACCACTCTGCTCGGCTATGGCTGGGTCGTGGCGGCTGCGGTGTCGCTGGCGGTCCTCAGCTTCGGGCTCTGGGTCCACCACATGTTCACAACAGGTATCCCCCATATGGCGCTCGCGTTTTTTTCCGCCGCGTCGACTCTGGTGGCGGTCCCGACCTCGGTGATGATCTTTTCTTGGATTGGCACGCTGTGGAGGGGCCGCGTCGGGATGGCCCTGCCTATGCTTTGGATTCTGGGGTTCTTCGCAACCTTCGTGATCGGCGGGCTGACCGGGGTGATGCTGGCCGTGGTACCGTTCAATTGGCAGGTCCACGACACCCATTTCGTTGTAGCACATCTGCACTATGTCCTGATCGGCGGTTATGTGTTTCCAATGGTTGCGGCAGTCTATTACTTCCTGCCGTTGCTGACCGGGCGGACACGTTTCTTCAAGCTGGGCGAGGTCGCGTTCTGGCTGGTGGTGCCCGCGTTCCACATCACATTCCTTGCGGTGCACATGGCAGGGCTGCTGGGACAGCGCAGGCGGACTTGGACCTATGATGCGGGACAGGGATGGGAGCTCCTGAACCTTGTGGCCTCAGTCGCGTCATTCGTCATGGCCATCGGCTTTGCTCTGGTCATTCTGGATGTTGCGGTGAATGCCCTCGTCGCGGTGCGAGGTCGTCGCAACCCCTGGGGCGCGGGCACGCTGGAATGGGCAGCGGCGATCCCGTCTCCTGCCCACGGATTTGCTTCGATCCCCGTGGTTCGGGGACGCTATCCGCTGCACGATACCCCAGACGTTGCGCTGCGCATCGCACGGGGCGAGGGCTATCTGGGCGACGCATCCCGCCACCGCCGCGAGACGTTGATCGTATCCACGGCACGCGGCGCGCCTGCGCAGGTGGCGGTTCTGCCCGGTAATTCCTTCCTGCCATTCCTACTTGCGGTGGTGACGAGCACCTCGTTTCTGGCGCCGCTGTTCGGTGCCTACCTTGTGACGGGACTTGCGCTCATCGGTGTGGTCGCCGTGGCGCTGTGGTGGGTCTGGGGACTGGGATCGCGGGGCGATGAGGGCCCGGTCAACGTTGGGCATGGAACGATGCTGCCTTTGGCGTCAGAAGGGCGAGACCCGCCCGGTTGGTGGGGGTCACTGTTTCTGTTGCTGGCGGACGGGGTGCATTTCGGCTCATTGCTGTTCGGGTATGCCTTCTTGTGGACTGTGGCGCCGAATTGGCCGCCACCATCGTATCTGCAGCCAGGTGGATGGAGTGTGGCGCTGGCACTGGCGGGCGCAGTCGCGCTGGTGGCGGGGCCCCGCCTTGCAGTGCGCGCGATCGGTCAGTCCCGTAAGTCTTGGCCCGCCATTGCGCTTGGCCTGGTCGGGGCCGCGGCGCTGACAGCGGCTGCGGCGACTGTGATGCTGGACAGGCCGAACCCCGCCGGCCATGCCTATGATGCAACGCTCTGGGTTCTTGCTGGTCATGTGGTTTTTCACGCCGCGCTGACCGCCATAATGCTCTGCTACCTCGCCGCGCGGGTTGCGGCAGGCTATGCTTCCCCTGCGAGGATTGGCGAGGCTCGGATCGTATCACTCTGGGCAGATTTCACCGCAGCGACCGGCCTTGTTGCACTCGGGGCAGCGTGGATGCCAGGGGCGTTCGGATGATCGAGATCTTCCGCCTTTCGCTTCCATTGACTGTCTGGCTCACCGGTTTCAGCGCGCTCTATGCACTTCAGGGGGTTGCCTGCTCGCGCCACTGGTCCAGCGAGATGGACGCTCGCTTCGTCCTAATCGCAGCATGGGGTTTTGCGATCGTTTTGCAAGCGGTGATCCTATCGGCTGTCTCGTTTCGCCCGTCCCCATCGCGCATGGTGCAGGGGGTCGCGATGGCGCTTGCCGTAGCTGCCCTTGTGGCGACAGTCTGGACATTTCTGCCGGTGCTGACCCTCACGGTCTGTCGCTGAAATCAGCTCGCATGGGTTTTTTCCCCGCGCTCCGTCGAACAAGCCATCGGAGACCGATTTTGCCTCTGTCTAATGATGGCGGATGCGCTGCCTGCAGCACTTTCAGCAGACCGTCCTTCAGGAGTAGTCAACGAGGGACAGTTTAAGAATAGTTCGAGATTTGTGTGAACCTTGCGGGTACTTCCGCCTGCACATCTCGTTTGAGCGGGAGCGCTGGGACGTGAAATGGAAAATGCTCACACGTATCCATCGCGAAGACCGGACAACCTCGGGCACATGTGATGCGCGCAAGCACGGGCTCAAGATCCCAGTGGTTGTGGGTGTCCCTCGGAGCCGAACTTGAGGGTAGTGTCTCAGTTTGAAGTCCAGCAACATTGACAGAGGATCACCCAGTGTCTCGTGTTCCTTTACCATTAGGGCAAAGCATAGGGAGGCGAGTCTATGGCGGGCAAGTTCGGCATTAAGGTTCAGGGTATCAGCGGAGTTGGTATAACGGTTGAAGCTTTGCCGTTGGTTTCGCTGTGCTTGACGGCTGGCGAAGTCGACTGCGAGATTGAAAAATTGAAAGCAGACTTGGATGCCACTGCGATCGAAATGAAGGCGGCTATTTCGCGGCTACAAAGCACGACATTGTTTGGAGGTGAGGATGCCTGAAGGCCCGGATTGAGAGAAGTGCCCAGCGGATGCGTCTGGTCTGGCCATGTTGATCGGCAAGATTGCTCCTAGCGATGTCAAGAACGTTGCGCTCGATGATGGTAACGACCGTGCCGCAGCAAAACCGTGCGAGAAGCATTCCCCGCCATTCCGCTGCTGTTGTTTTCATTTGCCATCGTCACCTTTCTTCTGTGGATCAGTCAGATCCTGACCCGGCTGTTTTTGCGATCGCTTGGCTTTGTTGTTCGGAGCAACGCGGGGTTTTTTAGCAGGATCAATCCCCTGCTGACGCTCATCAATCATGCCGCCTTTCGCCCGCAATTCTTTGCTTGAAGGGGCTTTTCCGTACATATCATTCTCCATCTGCTTGCAGTCTTTTGCCGTAAAGAACGAACGAAACGGGCCTTCGTTCCCTGTCAGATCGACACGAAAGCGACGGCTCCCGCTCTCATCATGAGATTAAGGCCGCATTGTAAACGTCCGCTCGGACCACCGGTTCCGTGCTCCCCACGCATTACCATTGTGACGCTGCGGAACGCCGCCAGCACGTCCGATTACGGGAACGGACCGGCAAATATGGGCGTTGCAATCCTGTTGGGTGACCAAGCGGTCGGCTGTCGATGCGCCCCTCGCCCACGGAGGACACTTGAATGAAATCTCTTCTTTCAACCACCGCCCTCGTCGTCGCGCTTGGCTTTCCGGCCATGTCGTTCGCACAGACGTCCGATGCAACCACCGCCGCCGATACGCAGGTTTCCGAATTTCCGGGCTTCCTTGCCGCCCGCAGCCAGACCGATGTCTTCGCATCTGAACTGATGGGGCACGATGTTCACGCGCGCAGAACGCCTGTTGCGGCTGCTGATGCCACCGGTTCGCAGGACATGACCATGATGTCAGCCGCCGAACTGGAAGAGATGGACAACATCGGCCAGATCAACGAAATCGTGCTGTCAAACGACGGCCAAGTTCGTGCCCTCGTCATCGGCGTTGGTGGCTTTCTGGGTGTGGGTGAACAAGATGTTGCCGTGACGATGGATCAGGTCACCTTCGCCTCGGACCCGGACAACCGGGATGAGATGTATGTGGTGGTCAACACCGGCGCAGACATGCTCAAGTCCTCGCCTGCCTACAAACGCACGGCGATGGACAGTGACGAGATGAATGCCACCGCAGGCACCACGGCAGCAGAGACATCGACCGAAACTGCACCGGATGGCACACAAACCGATCGCACCCCTTTTGTCGCCCCCGCGATCGAACGTGACGGCTACAACGCCATCGCAGTGACCGAGGTAACCTCTGAAATGCTGGTCGGCAAAGAAGTCTATGGGGTCGAGGATAACTCGGTCGGCACCATCGACGACCTGATCCTTGATGACAGCGGCACGATCAGCAATGTGATCATCGACTTCGGTGGTTTTCTTGGCATGGGCACCAGCCAGGTGAGCGTCGGCTATGATGAACTGACAATCTTGGCTGATGAAGGCCGCTCTGACGTCCGCGTCTATGTCGATGCAACGAAAGAGCAAGTTCAGGCGCAACCGCAGTACAAAGCGGCCAACTAATCCAGCTCTCCAACGCTACGAAAGGGGCCACGCATTCCGTTGCGTGGCCTCTCTTGGTACAGGCTTAGCGGAGAACTACCTTTCCCGTGCGAGCTGGGAAGAGCCGCACAATCTGCTACGTCGCATCCTGACCGGCCATATCGGTGTCTTATCCGGCTATCCGTCCACCAGACCAAGCATGCCCCGTCCACTAGCGGCCAAAACCAGATCTCGCCATCCTGCCCCGAATAGGCAGGGAGTACGTATCCACCGCGCTCCCAACTACACCGCTATCGCTTGCAGCAACGTCTGGTCTGCAACTAGGACACACGCCCAACCACCCATGTTGCGCTGGGCTTGACGCTCGCTTCCATCACTACTTTCGTGACTTACGGTCGGCGTAGCGCTGGTCACGTTGGGCCTTGCGAACGGCCTCGTCCTCGAACACTCGCGAAACCCGGTCATTCAGGGCAGTCTCTCGGGCGTCGGCCTCGGCATTGGCGGCAGCAATAACTTCCGCCTGTTCCCTTAACTCATCAGCTTTCACTCGCGCTTGTTCTTCTTGCTTTGCTTGATCCCGCTCTGCTCGCCGCAAGTCTCTGGCGGCGGCAATCCCAATTCGTTCTTCCTGCCGTTCGACCCGGGTCGACTCAGCCGCTTCTTTCGCCGCCCGATGGGCCTCAAGTTGAGCAGCTTTGGCTTTCGCAGCAGCATTGCGCCGGCTGGCGAAATCATTGTCCTCAGGCTTCCTCATGGTTTGGTCCTCAAGCTACTTTGGCTGTTATTTCAGCCTGGCGCGTAGACCACAACGAAAGGCGGCTCAACAGGGCTATTCTTGCAAGCTGCCCGCCACTTGATCGAAGGTCGACTAAGGGCCGAACACGTCTAAGTCGCGGTCAACGTCGCAACGGGCTGGTTGAACCTCCTCGGCTTTGGAGGACAGATCTACCCATGCTGCGCCGGCAAATGTCCGCTTCGTCCCCTAGTTGCTGCCTGTGGGTCGTGACGTTGCCCCCTGCACCTAATCCAGTCTGAGGTAGACTCTGGCCAAGCCGAGAGGACCAGAGATGAAGCGCAGCGGGTTCACCGAAGACCAGATCATCGGCATTCTGAAGGAGCATGGTGAAGCATGGCCGCGCCATTGGTCCGAGCGCCATGCCGAACGGGGTTTCCGTCGCCGATTTGTGCCGCAAGCACGGCGTCAGCGATGCGACCGTCTACAAGTGGAAGGCCAAGTATGGTGGCATGGATGTCAGTGAGGCGAAGCGCCTGAAGGGGCTTGAGGACGAGAACGCCCGTCTGGAGCGGTTGTTGGCCGATGCGATGCTCGACAATGCGGCGCTGAAGGATCTCTTGGGAAAAAAGTGGTGACGCCCGCCGGAAAGCGGCAAGCGGTCGCGCATCTGGTGGCGGGCCACGGGATGAGCGAGCGGCGGGCGTGCCGGGTGATCGGCTGTTGCCGGATGACCATGCGCTATGAGGCGATCCGGCAGGATGATCCCGTGCTGCGCGAGCGGCTGAAGGAGTTGGCCCGTGTCCGTCGCCGGTTCGGCTATCGGCGGCTGCACGTGTTCTTGCGCCGTGAAGGGCATGAGGTGAACCACAAGCGCCTGTTCCGGATCTATCGCGAGGAGCGGCTGCACGTGCGCCGTCGCGGTGGACGCAAGCGGGCCATCGGCACGCGGGCACCGATGGCGTTACCGCTGATGCCGAACCAGCGCTGGTCGCTCGACTTTGTCTCCGACCAGTTGACCGATGGCCGCCGCTTCCGGGTGCTGACCGTGGTGGATGACTGCACGCGGGAATGCCTCGCCCTGATCGCCGACACGTCTCTGTCCGGCGCAAGGGTTGCGCGAGAGCTAGCGACCCTATTCGAGGCCCGCGGCAATCCGATGACGGTCGTCAGCGATAACGGGACCGAGTTCACCTCGAACGCGATCCTGACCTTTGCCGACGACGGCAAGTTTGACTGGCATTACATCGCGCCCGGCAAGCCGACCCAGAACGCCTTCATCGAGAGCTTCAACGGTCGGCTACGCGACGAGCTCTTGAACGAAACGCTGTTCCCATCCCTGAACCAGGCCCGCGCCACGCTCACGGCCTGGCGCAAGGATTACAACACCGAACGCCCGCACTCACGCCTCGGCTGGCAGACGCCTACCCAGTTCGCACAAATCTTCACCCCGCAACGGGGCCTGACGCTGCGCAACCCGCAAAGCTCCGCGCCAGCCCCCGTTGCCCAACCCGCCCAAACAAGCAAAACTCAAACCCGGAGTCTCGCTCACGCTGGATAAAAGTCGGGGGCAACGTCACGATCACGTGATGTCTCAACGACGCAGAACGGATCGTGAAAGGAAGCCGGCAGCCTCATGTGCAGGAAAAACTTGGAAAGGCTTCGAAAACTCTATCAATCTCAGCCGTAAATAAATGAACATTAAAGCAGGGAGGCATCACGTTGCCGAACCGCACAACCGCACCGGCACTAAGCGATAGAGTGTGAGGCAGACCTGCTGTGACCGCAGATAACGCAAGAAACCTTGAGGCCCGTCTCCGCAGCGAGATGGATGCCCTCCGCCCTATCGACACGCGCGACTTGCCCAAACGCTTGGTCATGAGCGGGTTTTTCTTGGTTATCACCTTCTTTCTTGGTGAAACCTACACCGCGCTCGCAAGCGGCGCCGCGATCATCATATTCGAGACGATCTCGAACTTCCTTTACAAGAAAGAACTTATCTGGCCGATCCGGGCCCCGCTTTGGGTGATCGTGCTGCACTGGGTTCAAAATGCATGCCTGACCTTCATTTACATGATCCCGGCGATGATTATGTCACGAAATCAGGATCTTGCCATTGTCGCCCTCGGGCTGATCTGGACCTGTGGTGTGTTCATCCACATCTCAAACGCCTTCGGGCGGATGCCCCTCTACACCGCAAATCTTCTGGTCCCCGTTCTCATGGCCACCGGGATCGTGATCTGGTCTGTTGCCAATAACGATATTGAACCGGCTGGTCCGAACGGGCTGGCCCTGCTCGTGCTTGCCTTCGTTCTGTACATCTACAACATCGCCGAAAACCTGTTCAAACAACAGCGGGCCGACACAGCCCTTTCGGCGGCCCTCATCGAGTCGAAGAACCGATTGACGGACCTCGAGTCCACCCGCCAACAGCTTCTGAATGCCGTCGAGGGGCTGAATGACGGGTTCGTCTACTTCGACAGCGAAGATCGCCTCGTTCTTGCGAACCGTCGGTTCCGCGAACTCTACGCACGCAGCGCCGAGGTCATCGTCCCCGGTGCACGGATCGAAGACATCCTGCGCGATGGTCTGGCGAAGCAACAGTTCTTCGATGCAATCGGCCGCGAGGAGGCGTGGCTGCAAGAGCAGATGAACGTCCTCAATTCCAAGACCGTCGTCCGGCAAATCCTCACAGACGGCACGGTCCTTCAGGTGATGGAACGCCGCACCTCGGATGGCGGTCGCGTCGGGCTGCGTGTCGATGTGACTGAAATCACCCAAGCCCGCGAAGCAGCCGAAGCGGCCAGCCGCGCCAAATCCGAATTTCTGGCCAACATGAGCCACGAAATCCGCACACCGCTGAACGGGGTGCTGGGGATGGCGGACCTTCTGGCGGAAACCAACCTCGACTCGCAACAGAAATCCATGCTCGGGGTCATCCGTACCTCTGGCTGGAGCCTGTTGACGCTGCTCAACGATATCCTCGATCTCGCGCGTGTCGAAGCCGGGAAGATGGATCTGGAAGAGCGCAGCTTCGATCTGCACTCCGCGACCGACCGGCTTGAGGCCCTCCACGGCCCGACAGCCCTCGCCAAGGGCATCTCCTTTGACATCTTCCATTCCTCAAATGGCACCTACAACCGAATTGGCGATGAAACCCGCATTGTTCAGATCCTGCACAACCTTGTGGGCAACTCCATTAAGTTCACGGAAAGCGGATCGGTTCGCCTGAAAGTCCGCGCCAATCAGCCAGATCGCCTTGTGTTCGAGGTAAGCGACACCGGGATCGGCATGACGCAAGCGCAGGTCGCGCGGATTTTCGACACCTTCGAACAGGCCGAAGCAAGCACCGCACGGCGGTTCGGTGGCAGCGGGCTGGGAATGACGATCGTCAGGCGACTGGTCGATCTGATGCAGGGCGAGATCACCGTCGACAGCGAACCCGGACGCGGCACCCGGATCGTGATCACACTTCGCGTGCCCGTCGATCACGAAAGCCCAGCGTGAACCGGGGCATCCAAGAACTTTGGACATAACGGGATAAGATAGCCAAGGCACGGGGCCGCACATTGGCCGTCCGTCAAATCTCGCTCGCCGGTCCAATCAACGCGCCTCGGCGCACGACCTGCTGCTGACACGCTGACCTCAGCACTTGACGAATTCGTGAAGAGCCTTATCTCCGCGTCCTGCGTTGATGCCCCTCTCACGGGTCTGAAAGCGCTTGTGATGTCGGCGCCGAGAAATCGGCGCTTTTTGTCTGCCTGTGATGTCCCCGGCAGAACCAACCTAACGCCTTGGGAATGCCATGGATTTTCTGTTCTACGAAGTGATCAGCAAGCCGCTTTGGCTTTGGTTGATGTTCTTGACCATCGTTGTCGCGTTGATGATCTTTGACCTTGGCGTGTTGCACAAGGAAGACCACGAGATCGGGGTCGCTGAAAGCCTGAAGCTGTCAGCCTTCTACATCCTGATCTCCGTCGCGTTTGGCGGGTACATCTGGTGGGCCTGGTCGAACGGCACCCTTGTCACCAGCGACGGGACCAATCCGGTCGCCTCTTATTTCCAAGGCTACATCATCGAGAAAGTCCTCTCGATCGACAACGTCTTCGTCATCTCGCTGATCTTTGGATATTTCGCCATCCCGCGCAGATACCAGTACCGCGCGCTGGTCTGGGGCATCATCGGTGTGATCGTGCTGCGCGGCATCATGATCGCGATCGGCGCAGAACTGGTATCGAACTACAAGTGGATGACGCTGGTCTTCGCGGCCTTCCTGGCTTTCACCGGCATCAAGATGCTGTTTACCGAAGAGGGTGAGACGGACGTCTCGAAAAACCCGATGGTCGGGCTGGTGTCGCGGTTCATGAACGTGACCAAAGAACTGCATGGCCAGAAGTTCTTCGTAAGACAGATGGATCCGGTGAAGCAGAAGATGGTTCTGTTCGCGACGCCGCTGTTCGTGGCGCTTGTCGTGATCAACTTCGCCGACGTGATCTTTGCCGTCGATTCCGTTCCGGCCATCTTCCTGATCACCACCGACACCTTCATCGTCTACACCGCCAACATCATGGCCATCCTCGGCCTGCGCGCGCTGTATTTCGCGTTGGCCGCGCTGGTGCACCGGTTCCACTATCTGAAATATGCGCTGGCGGTGGTGCTGGTATTCATCGGGTTGAAGGGCTTCTACAGCTACTTCTTCGGCAAGTTCGACCCCTACCTGTCACTGGCCATAACCATCGGGATCATTGCGTCCGGGATCTTCTACTCGCTTTGGAAAACCCGCGGCAGCGCCGAGGATTCCGCACACTAATCCTGACGCGGGGCCTTCTGGGCCGACCGCTGTCATGGCCCATACGATAAGCCGCCCAGCCAGAAAGGCCCCGGGCGGCTTTCCTTTTGCCGCCAACCCTATGTGGTGCGGCCCGTTTCGGAACTGTCTTCCTGCCGGCGCGGCGTGGTTTCCCGGGCCTTCAAGAACTCCCTCAGATCCGTATCCGAAATGCGCCAGCCCTTGCCGATGTCGATCCCGCGCAGCGCGCCGGATTTGATCCAGTGCCGCACGGTGGCCTCAGCCACTCCCAACCTGTCGGCAACGTCCTGCACCGTCTGATATCGGTCCTGCGGCATCGCTTCCCTCCCCGCGCTTACGGTTCAGAATACCGACTTATCCTCGCGTTTGATTGACTTGGATCAAGGATCGGCACGCCCTGATCGGGCAGGTTGGCACAAGCAGCCACATTGGCGCGCAAATGGCTTTTGTGCGTCCGGTTGGCTGGCCTGCGCCATTCTAGGAGAGGGACAAACCCCATGCCCAACCGCATCGCCTATCTGCCGGTCAACACCTATCCGGAAGCAGCGCCGGATCCGGCTATCCTGGCAGCGGTGGGCTTTGCGGCATCGCTAAGATGCGGATTGCACGTCTCAACCTTTGCAGTGGACGTCCCGCCGACGGCTTCCCCCATCGGCGGCTTTCTCATCAACGTCGAGGGCATGGCGCGCGCCGCCGAAGACCGCAGCAAGGCAGAATGCGCACGCCTGCACACCCTCATCAAGGGGGCGGCGCAGCCAGAACTCAACCTGTCCATCACGAACCAAACGGTGATGATGGGCGCTGCCCTTGAAGCCGCCACGACCGAGGCGCGAAGCTATGATCTCGCGGTGTTGCCTTGGTCCTCCGATACGCTTTCAGCGCAGGACATGGCACAGTCGCTTGTCTTCGGGGCTGGCGTGCCGGTGATCCTTGTGCCGCCGTCGGCAATTGCCGCGTCCGTCGATCATATCGCCATCGCCTGGGATGGAGGCAGGGTTGCCGCACGGGCGCTGTGTGACGCGCTTCCGCTGCTCTCTGCGGGTGGGCGCGTTTCGGTCATCACGGTGCAGGATGAAAAAGCGCTGGGTGCTTCCGGCATCGCGCAAACCCTGACTGCCGCGCTTGAACGGCGCGGATATGCGGCAAAGGCAGTCAACATCACCCTTGATAACCGCCCGATAGCAACGGCGCTGCAAAAGACCGCCCTGTCAGAAGGCGCGCACCTCTTGGCAATGGGCGGCTTCGGCCACTCCCGCCTGCGCGATTTCATTCTGGGCGGGGCGACAAAGGGCGTGTTCTCGGACCTTCGACTCCCAGTTCTGCTTTCACATTAAGCCGGGATAGAACGCCCACCTCTAAGCCAGAGACGGCCGGATCAGAGTGCGCTTTGCGGGGTTATTGGTGGCTGCTGATCACGCGCAAAAAGCAATCAACCCATCGGCGCTGCGTTGATCTCCGACGCCAACCGATCGACAAACCTCTCTATCCGAAGCGAGCGCACGGCGCGCGGGTTCAGCAACGCCACGATGTCGGCATCCGGAAGGGACCAGTCCGGCAACACGCGCACCAGTCTGCCAGTGCGCAGATCGGCGGAAACGCTCCATTCGGACCGTTCCACGATCCCAAAGCCATCCAGCGCCCAGGACCGCAGGACTTCCCCATCGTTGCAGGCATAGACCGGCTGCACACGAAGGTTCATCTCCAAACCTCCCGGGCCAATCAGCGGCCAAAGCGAAGCGTCGGCCCGGTTTTCACGAACCACGCCAACCCTATGACCCGCGACCTCCTCCGGTCGCTGCGGCAGGCCAAACCGTCTGGCATAATCGGCAGATGCCACCAGCAGGCGGCGGTTCGGCGCAAGTTTGCGCTGCGTGATCCGCAGGTGCGGCAATCGTCCGACATGAACCAGAACATCCCAAAGCCCATCATTCATCGCACCCATGGGATCTTCGCTCAGGCTGAGCACCGGCCGCAGTTCCGGGTTTTCACCACAGAAACGCGCAAGAACCGGCGCAACGCGCAACCGCCCAAAACCAAAAGGCGCAATAACGTGCAGCGGCCCCGCAATGCGACCCGCGCGGGCAGACATCTCCTCCGCAAGGCTTTCCACATTGCCCAGAATATCCCGCGCCCGTTCCACCAGATACGCCCCTTCGGACGTCAGCCTCAGCGGGCCCCGTCCGCGCTCGACAAGGCGTAAACGCAGACGATCCTCCAGCAGCGCCAGCCTTTGCGAAACCGCAGGCGGCGTCACACCAAGATCGCGCGCCGCCGCCGCAAGGCTCGGCGCTGCGGAAATGGCCGTCAGAAAGCGAAGATCGGATACATCCAACATTAAGGCAAAGCTTAATGCAGGTTTCAAATCATGTGAATATGCACTGAATACCTCGGTTGGTAGACCTCAGGAAATGCTGGAGGATGACCCGATGTTAGAACCAGACTCATTGCGCCACGATGCCCTGCCCACACCGACCCTGCTGCTGGACGAGGCAAAGATGATGCGAAACATCGAACGGCTGGCCGCACGCGCAGACGGGCTTGGCGTCACCCTGCGCCCCCATTTGAAAACGGCCAAATCCATCGAAGCCGCGCGCCGCCTGACCGGCGGGACGCCCGGTCCCATCACCGTCTCAACGCTCGCCGAGGCCGAAGCATTCTACGCAGCAGGATACACCGATATCCTCTACGCCGTCGGCATCGCCCCACAGAAGCTGCCGCGCGTCCAAGCATTGCGGGCCAAAGGCTGCGACCTCACGGTGATCCTCGACAATGAGGCGCAGGCGCAGGCTGTGGCGCAGGCAAACGTCCCCGCGCTGATAGAAATCGACAGTGACGGCCACCGCGGCGGGCTTCACCCTAACGACCCGGCATTGATCAGGACCGGGCGCATCCTGCACCAAAGCGGATGCCTGCGCGGTGTCATGACCCATGCAGGCGAAAGCTACACGGTGCGCGGCGCGGCGGCCCACGCCGCCTTCGCCGAACAGGAACGCAGCGCCGCAGTCTCCGCGGCAGAGGCCCTGCGCAGCGCAGGTTTGCCCTGCCCCATGGTAAGCGTCGGATCGACCCCAACCGCCCACGCCGCACGCGACCTGACCGGAGTCACAGAACTGCGCGCCGGGGTCTACATGTTCTTCGATCTTGTGATGGCAGGGATTGATGTCTGCACGGTCGATGACATCGCGCTCAGCGTTCTGACAACCGTGATAGGTCACCAACACTCCAAGGGTTGGACGTTGATCGACGCCGGATGGATGGCACTGTCGCGGGATCGCGGGACTGCGGCGCAGGATGTGGATCAGGGCTATGGTCTGGTCTGCGACGAAGACGGCCACCTCATCCCCGGCCTCATCGTAAGCGGCGCCAATCAAGAGCACGGGATCGTCTCGCTTCGCCCCGGCGCCGACGGTCCGATACCGGACCTGCCCGCAGGAACACGCTTGCGGATCTTGCCCAACCACGCCTGCGCGACCGCCGCGCAGCATGATCGTTACAACGTGCTGCCACTGAACGGCGGCCCCCTGCAGACCTGGCACCGCTTCGGTGGCTGGTAGGGCGAAGGACATGATCCTGATCACAGAATCCGAGTCCGCCGCCATCATCACGCCCGAACTCGCCTTCACGGCGGTGCGCGAGGCCCTCATCGCCGCGGTCGCTCCGGGGGCCGCGACCTTTCCAGTGGTCATCGCGCATGGAAGTGACCCGCAGAACCGCTTCACCATCAAGTCGGCGGCGGGTGCGGAACTGGCCGGGCTGAAGGTGGGGGCCTACTTCCCCACCAACGATGCGCGCGGCCTGCCACGGCACGCCTCGACGATTCTTCTGATAGATCAGACCACAGGGCGCATCGGCGCGCTGATCGAGGGGTCTGCGCTGAACTGCTATCGCACCGCCGCAGCGGATGCAGTGGCGACCGATGCCCTCGCGCGCCCAGATGCCGAAGTGCTGACCCTGTTCGGAACAGGACACCAAGCCGCCTACGAGGCAGAGGCGATTGCCGCTGTCCGAAAACTCTCGCGCGTGCTGGTCGTCGGCCGGGATCCCATCCGCACAACGGCTTTCGTCGCAAAACTGCGCAGCGCCGGTTTGCCCGCAGAGACCGCAGCGGCGGAACCCGCGGTTCGTGCCGCCCATATCATCGTCACAGCAACAACAGCCACCGCGCCACTGTTCAAGGCGGCCTGGGTCCAGCCGGGAACGCACATTTCCTCCATGGGTTCGGATGCCCTTGGCAAACAGGAACTGCCGGTCGAAATCTTGCGATCCGCCACCCTCTTCTGCGACCTGCCAGAACAGTCACTGCGCATCGGGGAATTTCAGCACGCAGGCCCGGACGCCAAACCCATTGCCATCGGATCTGTCCTGACCGGCCATGCACGGACCCGCCGCGACGAAACCGAGATCACGGTATTCGACAGCTCGGGCCTCTCGCTGCAAGACTTGTATATGGCGAAGGCGATCCTCGACCGGCACGCAATGGGCGGCGCAAGCAGCAACTAAAGGATTGCCGCGCGGGGCGCACACATATTGCCGATGGAGTGCGAACAATGGCACCGCAGCGCCGACGCGGACCACGAACTCTGACGCCGCGAACTGACCGCAGCCACGAAAATGCATCCGCGCATATCCTGCGGAAGGTTCCACACTCCTGTTATCCACCGCCGAGCTGCGCCCGATCTGCCAACACGACCCGTGGGCCGTGTGGCATTAGGTGATCGGGACGCCAAAAGCTCGTGGCCTTAAGATGCTACCGCGCGATTGACAGCATGGGTGTCTGCCATCGGCAGACCACAAGCGCATCAAAAACCCGGCGGTAGCATCGCGTGAGGGATTACATCCCCATATCGTTCATCATGCCGCCGTTGGAGGCGCCCATGTCCATCATCATCATGTCGTTGTCCGACGTGTTCTCTGCCACCTCACGCGCAAGGTCGCGGGCTTCTTCGCTGACCGGAACGCGGTTCAGCTTCTTGATGTAGAACTGCTCGGTCCCGACATCGCTCTCACGACGGGCTTCCTGAATGACGAGCAGTTCGGACAGGGTGTATTCCCCTGCCGGCAGGCCCATGATGGCAGCCTGCATATCGGCGCCGGGCGAAGCGTGAACCGACTGGGCAATGGACAGCGTTGCAATTGCAGCGAGGATAACTTTCTTCATGATCTTCTCCGAATTTGGTCTCTGCCGGATTGGCTAGATGCCGAAATTACGCGGCGTGCAGATCGGAGTTTCAGGATCGGACTTCACATCAAAAAACGCTTTCGTGAGCGGCTGTCATTTCCCCGCCTCTCGCCAAGGGAAAGCTGGCCGCCGCCCGGCGCCTCACCAGCCGCGTTCCAAAGTGGATCGCCTCGCCCGGCATCGGCGTTACACGCAGCAATATGGTCAAGGATATCAAAACATCCGCCGCCAACCCGCACCTAAAGGGGGTTGCCAACAGCGCAGGGCCGCGCAGGCGACTTGCTCACCGGCACCCCATCAACCAACGCCGCATGGCGCGATCAGGCGGTGAGGTAACGCTGCTTCGCGTCCTTGATGGAAATCAGCTTTCCTTCTGCCTCATCCCACAGATGCAGGCCGACCGTGCGCAGACTGTCGCAGATGGTCAGACGCTGCACATCGGCCAGTTCCGCATGGTGACGGATGACCTCGGGCAAGCGGTAGAACGGGATGCGGCTGTACAGATGATGCACATGATGAATGCCGATATTGCCCGACAGCCAGCGCAGCGGTTGCGGCAGCACATAGTGCGAACTGCCTTCCAACGCGGCATTGTGCAGATCCCAGTCCTGCCCCTTTGACCAGTGCGTTTCCTCGAACTGATGCTGCACATAGAACAGCCAGACCCCGATGGTCGCCGCAATGACCGATGTCGGCAGGAAAATCACAAGCACCGGCCAGAACCCACCGAACCAGACGATCAGCCCCAGAAAAATGCCGATCATCGCATTGGTGCCCATGGCCGACGTCCAATAGCGCCAGCCCTGGTTCATCAACCCCAGCGGCAACCGGTTCTGCAAGATGAACAGATAGCTTGGCCCCAGCACGAACAGCACCAGCGGGTGCCGGTACAGCCTGTACATGAACCGGCCAAAGGGGCTGCGCGCGCGATACTCTTCGACCGTCAAGGTCGTCACATCGCCGATGCCGCGCTTGTCCAGATCCCCGTGATGGGCGTGGTGGATGGCATGGGTGCGGCGCCAGACGGCATAAGGTGTCAGCGTCAGCACACCCAGAATGCGCCCGATCCAATCCTGTGCGGTGCGGTTGCGCAGAAACGCGCCATGCCCGCAATCGTGCTGGATAATGAAGATGCGCACCAGAAAGGCCCCGTTCAGAACCCCCACCGCCAGCGCCAACCAGGGGCTGATGGAAAGTGCGGCCCATGCCAGCGCCCAAAGTGCAAGAAAAGGCACCAACGTCACGGCAAGCTCAAACAAACTGCGCGCGGTTGATGGATCACGATAGCGCGCAAGAACGGAAAGCCATTCGCGCGCGGAACGGTTGTCAGCAGTGTCGGTAATGTCGGTCATCTCGGCTTGCAAACAGGGGCCGGCTGACCGGCGCGGTGGCGACGAACGGCTGGCGTTGACCGAGCGCCTTCAGGCACATTGGCTAACCCGTCACGCCGGATTTTGCAACTGTGCAAAGGCGCGGCGCTCAGCCGCGCCCCGTCACGCGGATCAGTGTCCCCTCCAGCGGCACCGCCCCCGCCAGTGTGTTCGAAATCGTGCCGTATTTCAGGATGTTGCGATGCAGAAGGTCCAGCCTTTGATCATTCTCGGCACTGTCCACGATGATCTGGTAGCGGATCAGCGTCAGCTTGGGCGGGGCATCCTGTCGGATGGCTTCCAGACTGACCTCTGCCCCATCCAGCTGGAAATGCAGCAGCGGCACCACCCGCTCGATCCCCTTGAGCATGCAGGCCGCCAACGCCGACAGCAGCAATTCCACCGGGTTCATCGCATCCCGGCGACCGGCAAGGTCGGTGTCCAGCACCACCTCGGCCTCCTTCGCCCGGGCAAGGCTGCCATGGCCGTCAATCCGCCGGGCCTGAACGCGGTACTCGATCATGGCCGGCCTCCGATCCAATCGGCTCTCCGCCCCCTGCCCGCCGGCATCCGCTTTCCGTCAACCGCACGCCCCACCCCGCAGGCAAGGTAACCCGAACCATCACGCAGCCCCGGCCCCGCTACCGGCAAGGCAGGCGCGGCAAACGCAGACAGAACCAACAGCATCATGGCGACCCCCCAGCTTTTGCGCATCTGCGCATGAGCGGGCGATCCGCGCCTTGATCTGCGTCACATCACCCGCATATGGCCACCACTGCCCTCAGGCCGCCGCCTTCACAAGACGCAGTTCCGGGCGCTTGTGTCGGGTGGGCACCTTCGTCACCGCTGTCGCCGCCACCAGCGCCGTCTCCATCGCCACCGGGACCAGCGCCTCACGGGCGATGGCCCGCTCCACATCCGCCCCCGAAAGCACCGGTCGCGCGGTCGGCCCGTACAGACGCGCCAGATCAGCCAGCCCGATCACCTCTTCCCTGCCCGTCCGGCGCAGCGCCAACACCGCCGCCGCAACCTCTGTCTGCGCCTTGCGGTCCAGCGGGGTCATCGCATTGCGGCCCGGATACAGGCTTTCCGCCGCCAACCCATCCGCATCCAGAACAGCATGGTCCGGCAGCAGGATATGGTGATAGCCGATCCGCCGCGTGCCTTCCGCGATACGGCAACCACGATAGCCGTGCTTGGCCAGATGTACCGCGCGCACAAGCACCTCTTCACCATCCAGCAGCATCAGCACCGCATGCTGCGGCGACAGCCGCACCTCGCCACGATTGCCCAACGCACCGGGACGGATCTTCACCGGGCGCAGTGAGGGCCGCGCCTCGATCTCCCCCGCCCGCACCAGACGCGACCCGCTCCAGATGACCGGCTCCACCGCCCCGCCGCGGGTGACGACCAGATCACCCGGCACCAGATCTTCCACATGCTTCCATCCCCCCGGCACCCGGATCGGCGTGCCTGACGCGAAACAGGGAATGCCGATGGCCTGCATATTGGCGCGGCCCGTCACCTGGGCCGGGCTGACCCCTTGCAAGATCACGGTCTGTCCATTGGGGAAGGTCAGCACGGCATCGCCACTGCCATCCCCCACCGTATCCGTCACCACCACATCCGACCAATAGACCGGGCCACCCTGCGCATCGGTCATTCCCGACACATCCAGCCGATCATTGGCGAAACGGCCCTGACGGGTCAGGTCGAAATCCGTGATCCGATCCGCCCCGCCGCCATCTTGCAAGATGTACCGGTCGTCACCGGCCCCACCGGTCAGCGTGTCATCCCCCAGACCGCCCCGCAGCGTATCGCCGCCCGCCCCGCCCGAAAGGTTGTCCGCCCCGCCGCTGCCTGTCAGGCTGTCGTCGAACCCCGAACCGACAACCTCTTCTATGCTGGCAAGCGTATCCCCCTGCGCATGCCCGCCCGTGCCCTGCCCTGTCGACAGATCGACCTGAACCGCCGCATCCGACTGCGTAAAGTCAACACGGTCCGTCCCCGCCCCGCCGTCCAGCAGATCGGCCCCTGCCCCGCCATCCAGACTGTCGTTATCCGCGCCACCGTAAAGCGTATCCGCCCCGGCATTGCCGGTCATCGTGTCATTGCCAGCCCCGCCTGACAGGACATCGGCACTGCCGACCGTATCGCTCGCCTCATCCCCCGACAGGACATCGTTGCCGATACCGCCATCCAGCGTGTCCGCCCCGCCCCGGCCTTCAAGGACATCATCCCCGCCATTGCCCGACAGGGATTCCGCGCCCGCGCCGCCCAACAGGGTGTCGGCGAACATCGACCCGATCACCGCCTCGATACTGCTCAGCGTATGCGTGGCGGAATTGCTGTCGGTCCCGATCCCGGTGCCAAGGTTCACATTCACGCCACCGCCGGCAGCGGAATAATCCACCGTGTCATTGCCGGCACCGCCATCGAACAGATCGCCCGCCATCTGGTTGAACGATCCTGCATACAGGTAATCGTCCCCATCACCCCCGAACAGCGAATCCGCCCCGGCATTGCCTGAAAGCGTGTCATTGCCATCGCCGCCGAACAGCGAGTCATTGGCCCCCACCAGATCGCCGGCGGCATCGCCCGTCAGGACGTCATTCCCCGCCCCGCCCGTCAGGCTGTCCGCCCCTGCGCCCCCCTGCAACACATCGTTGCCATCGCCGCCGTCCAGCGTGTCATTCCCGGCCCCACCATCGACGGAGTCATCCCCCACCCCGCCCGTGACCAGGTCATCGCCCGCGCCCAGTTCCAGCCGCTCGATCTGCGAAAAGGTGATGCGCTGACCGCCGCTGTTGGCGGTCACGGTCCCCGCCTCGCTGCCGCTGAACACAACCGTCACGTTGCCCGCGAACGGCGTCAGATCCAGCACATCCCCCACCGTCTCGGACGTCTCGCCGCCGATGACGATCTCGTCGCGCGTCAGAACAGCCGGGCTGGTGAAATAGCTGACATTGATGGGACCCGAGGTGAAAACCCCGGTCCCGCTGCCATCGTTGGTGCCAACCCAACCAACCGTAAAGCTCTGGTTGGCGGCGTTATAGACCACCGAAACACTGCTCCAGTCAAAGGTCCCGGTCCCCGAAAGCGCCGATCCCCCTGCCGCAGACGTGATCGGAAACTCGCCCGAAACCGCATTGCCGTTCCGGTCAAAAACCCGAAAGTTCAGGCCCGTCGCACTGCCGTTCTGGCCGTTGCCATTGGCATAGACCGCAACGAAATACCCGCTGTCGCCCAGCACCTCGATCAGGGGCGGGCCCGCCAACTGGCTTGACGGCGCAACCGCGATGCTTACATCAGACGCGATCAATTGCCCCGTCGTCGTATCGAGGATCGAAAAGAAGGGCATCGCACTGCCCCCCGTCGCCGATGTCTCGACATAGCCGATGATCAGACGCCCATCCGGCATGATATCGGTCGTCACGTTCGACAGGTTAAACCCATCATTGCCGTCCACCGCGCTCGTTCCGATGCGGATATCGCCGCTCAGCGCGTTGCCGTTGGGATCGAACAGCCGCGCCTCCAGCGTCATGCTGGTCAAGCCGTTCGAGAACCCGTCATTCACCCACAGCGCCACAAAGTTGCCATTGGGCAGCGCCTGAATGATCGGCGCAGATTCCCAGACGGTGGATTGCGCTTCGTTATCGGTCCCTTCAATCTCCGACGTTGCCATCACGGTCGCGCCGTTCTGGTCCAGAACGGTAAAGACAGGCTCGGCAAAGCCAGTCTCCGCATTGTTGCGCCACCAGCCGACAACGACGTTCCCGCCTGTCAGCGTCGTAACGGTCAACGACGGAACATCGGAATCCGACCCGTCCACCGCCACGTTGCCAACCTGAAACTCCGGCCCGTTCCACGTCCCCGTCGTCGGATTGTAGATCCGCCCCTGCAAGGTCATCGTCGGGGAATCGTCCAGCGTGCCGTTGCGCGACCAGATGAACAGGATATTGCCGTTCGGCAGCACCGTCGTCACCGGCGGCGACTCGATGCCCGTCACATCGTTCGACTGCGTCTCGATGGGCGACAGGATGGTCGTGATGCCCGACGGACCGGGCCGGATGATGCCAAAGATCGGCTCCACCCCCCCCGTCTCGGCCTGGTTGCGCGCATAGCTGATGACAACATCACCCGACGGCAGCCGATCCAGATCCAGGTTGTCCCAGTCAAACCCGTCTGCGCCGCTGATCGCGGGCCAAGAGCCCAGCGAAATCTGGTCCGTCGCAGGTGTGCCATCCGCGTTGAAGATCCGCAGTTGCAGATCCATCGTCGTGACGTTGTCTGCGGTCGCGTTATCCGCCCAGACATACATCACCCGGCCATCGGCCAGCACGATCATCTTCGGCGGCGACTGGTTGCCCGCCACCCCTGTATTCACAACCGACGGCGTGATCGTCCCCGGCGAATAAGGGGTCGATGTATCCGGGCCTGCATTGTTATCGATGCCGGAAAAGACAAAGCGGTCATCCCCGCCCCCGCCCAGCACCGAATCCGATCCCGCACCGCCGAACAGCACGTCGTTGCCATCGTCGCCCGCAATTGTATCCGTCCCGACACCGCCATAAACCGTGTCATTCCCCACCCCGCCCGACAGGGTGTCGGCAGATTGGTTGGGGGCGATCTCTGCCGCGGTATGAACCAGATTGTCGATGTAACCGTCACTGCTCACCGTGTTCGAGGTGGCGGTGTTCGTCACCCGGATCGTCATGTTCGAATCCGTGGCGGTGTAGTTCAGAATGATGTTCTGCGTGGAATCGTTCGCAACCGTATCCGTCCGGGTGGCAATTACATTGCCCTGCGAATCCAGGATATCGACGCGGAAAGTATGGGTCCCGGCACCTGTCCCTGTCTCGCCGATCGTGTAGTTGAACGTATAGGCTGCCCCAACTGTTGTCGCCACGGACTGCTGGATCGTGCCGGCCGCCGGCGCGTTAAAGGCGTTGAAGGCAATCGCCGGGTTGGTGGGCGTGATCGCCCGCACACCCGGGCTTGGCCCGAACGGCACGGTCCACCCCGCCAAACCATCCGAAAACGTCCCGTTTGTCAGCGTGCCGGGCGCTGGCGCCTCGGCAACGCTGTCACCATGGATGACGTCATTGCCCGCACCGCCGGAAATGGAATCGTTGCCCGCCCCGCCCGTCAGCGTTTCAGAACCGGTAAGCCCGTTAAGGGTATCATTGCCCGAGGAGCCGATCATTTCGACACCCCGCCGCAGGCAGAGGGCCAACGCGGCTCAGGCGTAATTCCAACCCGCCCCACGGCGCGAAGGACCTGCGCGACGGAACCCATGGCCCGTGTCGCGCCCGAAAGAGCGTAAAGTTGCATACTCGTTACCACACTGACTGCTCACAGACTTATTGGGCAGCCACTCCTCCACAACACGCAGTCATGGCCGCCTTTGTCCCGTTATCCGAAACATTTTGTCCAAATTATGATCCCACTATGTGCAGGCTTGGCACGGACCGACCTTCCCCGCCCTGTTGCCCGCGTAACACATGGCCACCCGGTACATGACCACCCGGTCGCGCCGAAACCGCAACGCAAGTCCCCGCACTCTTGCGGTTCTTTCCTGCCCGCGCATCTGTATACTCGCCCCCAAAATAGCGGTTACAGGCAGGTCATGGCGGTTACACTCAAGGATGTGGCAGAACGCGCAGGCGTATCCCGCTCGGCCGTGTCGCGCACCTTCACCGACGGGGCCTCTGTCTCGGCCCGCACGCGGGCCAAAGTGGAACAGGCCGCCGATGAACTGGGCTACGCCCCCAACGCGCTGGCTTCCAGCCTGACCACGGGCCGGACCAAACTCATCGGGCTGATCGCCAACAACTTCCACAACCCCCTGATCCTTGAGGTGTTCGATCTCTTCACCCGCGGCCTGCAAGATCGCGGCCTGCGCCCCTTGCTCGTCAATCTCAGCGGGGCCACCGATCCGGCGGCCTCGGTCCGGATGCTGCGGCAATACTCGGTCGATGGGGTGATCGTGGCCTCCTCCACCCTGCCCCCCAGCTTTGCCGCCGCCTTCCGTCAGGCAGGCCTGCCCGTCGTGCATGCCTTTGGCCGCCCGTCGCCCGCGCCCGATGTGCCTGTCGTGGGGATCGACAATATCGCCTGCGGCCGCATGGCCGCCGAGGCGCTCATCGCCCGCGGCTATACAAGCGTCGCCTTCCTCGGCGGGCCGCAGGCCGCCACCTCCACCCAGGACCGCGCCGCAGGCTTTCTCAAAGCCCTCGCCGCGCACCCGCAGATCACCACCAGCACCAGCTTTGCCACCGATTACAGCTTCGATGCCGGCCGGGCCGAGATGCAGCGCCTGCTCACCCAGTCCCCCGCACAGGCCTACTTCTGCGGCGACGATCTCCTCGCCGTCGGCGCCATGAGCGCGATCGAAGAGGCGGGGCTCCAAGTCCCCCATGACATCGGCCTGATCGGCCTGAACGATATGGAAATGTCGCGCTGGCAGAACATCGGGCTGACCACCATCCGTCAGCCCGTGTCCGATATCATCGACGCCGCCATCGAACTGGTGGTCGCCACCATCGAACACCCCGAACGCCCGGCCGAGGTGCGCCTGTTTCCCTGCGCGGTGATCGACCGCCGCTCGTTGCGCTAGCGCAACCGCGCCTTACCGAAACATCGGCGGGCGCGCATCCATCCATTGCCCCCCGGCCTTGGCCGAGGCCACAGCGGTATGCACTGCCGCCATCGACCGCACGCCACTGGCCGCCAGCGGCAACCCGTCACGCACCTGCCCCCGGATCGCATCCGCCAGATCGCAATAGATATTGGCCACCGCCAGCGGGAAGCCTTCAGGATGGGCAATCGCCACCCGGCTCAGGCGTTTCGCATCCTCATGAAGCCCGCCCTCGCCCTTCTCCATGATCTGCGTCCGCCCACCCACGGGGGTATAGATCAACTGGTTGGGCTGCTCTGACGCCCAGCGGAACCCGCCGGTTTCACCGAACACCTGAATGTCAAACCCATGCTGCCGCCCGATGGCGACCGAGGATGTCCACAACCGCCCGACCGTCCCCTTGGTCATGCGGAAATTGACCATCGCATCATCCTCCAGCACGCGGCTGGAAATGGTGGATGCGAAATCCGCCGACAGCTTTTCCACCTCGTCATCACAGATGAAACTCGCCATGTGCAGCGCATGGATGCCGCAATCGGCAAACTGCCCCGACACCCCGGCCATCGCCGGATCATAGCGCCAGCGCACGCGCGGATTGTCCGCATCCGTCGCATCGCCATGATGGCCATGGCTGAAATTCGTCACCACCAGCCGCACCTTGCCAATATCGCCCGCCCGCACCATCGCGCGCGCCTGCCGCACCATCGGGTAGGCGGAATAGCAGTAATTCACCGCGCAGATTTTCCCGGCTTTCGCCGCCACCCGGACAATCTCTTCGCCCTCTTCCACCGTCATCGTCATCGGCTTTTCGCACAGCACGTTGAACCCGGCTTCAAGGAACGCCTTTGTAATCTCGAAATGCGTGGAGTTTGGCGTCGCCACGGTGACCAGATCCACCCGGTCCGCCCGCCCCCGCTCCCCCGCCAGCATCTCCTGCCAGTCGCCATAGGCGCGGTCTGCGGCAATGCCCAGCCGCTGCGCATAGTCCCGCCCCGCATCCGCCCGGTGATCCAGCGCCCCGGCAGCAAAGGTGAAATGCCCGTCCGCCAGTGCGCCCAATCGATGCGCCGGGCCGATCTGGCTGCCCTCACCGCCGCCGATCATGCCCCAATTCAGTTTCGCCATGATATCCGCCCCTCAAAACCCGATGGAAGAAAGATACGCCCGGTTCAGCCGCGCGTCATCTACGGGGCTCACGTCCAGCGTCGGATCGCAATCCTGCTCCACCGTGCACCACCCCTCGAACCCCGCATCCAGCAGGATCTGCCGCACCGCCGGGAAATCCACATCGCCCTTGCCCAGATTGCAGAAAATCCCCTGCCCGCAGGCATCATAGAACCCCGTGCTGTTGGCAATCGCGGTCGCTTTCACAACCGGGTCTATATCCTTGAAATGCATATAGGAAATCCGCCCGATATGCCGCCGCATGAACGCCACGGGATCAAACCCCGCATAGGAATGATGGCCGGTGTCGAAACAGATCTTCAGGATGCTCTCATCCACCTCATCCAGCAGCCGCTCCAACTCTGGCTCAAAATCGATGAACCCCGCCGCATGGGCGTGAATACCCACGGTCAGGCCGTAATCCTCGGCCCCCATCCGCGCCACCGTGGCGATCCGGTCGCGGAACGCGGCCCATTCGGCCCCGTCCATCTGCTCGGCCGCGTCCGCCCGCCCCGCCGTCGGCGCGCGCCGCGGCGAGATGGAATCGATCAGCACCAGATGCCGCGCCCCATGCGCCACCAGCGCCTTGCAGGTGCGCTGCGCCGCATCCAGCACCTCATCCCATTTGGCCGGGTCATGGAACGGGCGGAACACCACCCCCCCGATCAGCTCCAGCTCATTCTCCTCCAACGCCGCACCCAGCACATCCGGGTCCTCGGGCATGAACCCGATGGGGCCAAGCTCGATGCCGCGATACCCGGCCTCGGCGCATTCCCGCAAAACCTGCCGCCAGTCCGGATTGCGCGGGTCGCCCGCAAACTCCACACCCCAGGAACAGGGCGCATTTCCGATACGAATGGTCATATTGTCCTCATGCCTGCGGAACGGCGTGCCATTGGCCGTCCTGTGATGCCTTGAAAGCCGTGTCGATGATCGTCGATACCGCCAACCCGTCGCGGAAGGTGGGCCAGACCGGACGGCCCGTCGCCACCGCCTCCAGAAAATCCCGCGCCTCGATGATGATCTGGTCCTGATAGCCGGTGCCATGCCCCGGCCCCTGGCAAAAGGCCGCATAGTTGGGATGTGCAGGCCCCGTCAGGATGCGCGTAAAGCCCCGCGTCGCCTCCGGCCCCTCGGCCCGGTACAGCCAGACCGCGTTCTGATCTTCCTGATCAAACCGGATCGCGCCCTTAGTCCCATGGATTTCATAGGCATAGCCCATCTTCCGCCCCGTCGCCACGCGGCTGACAAACAGATGCCCCATCACACCGGACGCAAAGCGCAGCATCAACTGCGCCTGATCGTCATTGTCCACCACCACAGGCCCACGCGGCCCCGGACGGCTCGCATGCACCGTCTCGATCCGCGCCGACAGCGCCTCGACCGGCCCCATCAGCGCCAAAAGGCAGTTGATCGGATGCGGCGCTAGATCGCCCATCGTGCCATTTGCGCGCCCCGTTGTCCGCCACGTCGCAGGCAGCGCCGGGTCGGCCAGAAAATCCTCGGTATGCTCGCCGCGAAACCAAGTCACCCGGCCAATCGCGCCCTCGTCCAGCAACTGCTTCACAAACTGCGTCGCAGGCGTGCGCACATAGTTGAACCCGATCATGTTGGGCAGGCCCGACGCCTCTGCCGCCACCACCATCGCCTGCGCATCCTCCAGCGATGCCCCCAACGGCTTTTCGCAGAACACCGGCTTTCCCGCCGCAAAGGCCGCTTCCGCAATCGCCCGATGCGTGGATTGCGGCGAGGCGATCACCACCGCCCCCACCTTCGGGTCGGCCACCACCTCGCGCCAATGGCCCGCCGCGCGCGCAAACCCATAGGCCAGCGCATAACGCGCCGCCGAATCCGCGCTGGACGCCGCGATCACCTCCAACCGTGGGCGCAATTCCGTGCCAAAGACCGCCCCCACCGCCGCATAGGCAACCGCATGGGCCTTGCCCATATAGCCGCCGCCAATCAGCCCGATCCCGATCTCTTTCACAGCAAGCCTCCCCGCTCACAGCCCCGACATGCAACGCATATTGCAACCGGTTGCAAAAGATGTATCCTCCCCCTCAAGAACGCGCAAGCCCCGTTTCGCGGCCCGCGCGTCAGACAGGCATCGCCGGAGGAGGGTTACCATGACCACATCACAGGGCAGCATCCGGCTGACCGTCGCACAGGCCATCGTCCGCTTTCTGATGAACCAGTTCATCGAAATCGACGGGGTGGAAACCCGCATCTGCGGCGGCGGCTTCGGCATCTTCGGCCATGGCAACGTGCCCTGTCTGGGCGAGGCGCTCTATCCCGTCCGCGACGACCTGCCCCTTTATCGCGGCCAGAACGAACAAAGCATGGGCTTCGCCGCAGCGGCCTATGCCAAATACCACCTGCGTCGCCGCTTCATGTTCTGCACCGCCAGCGCAGGCCCCGGCACCGCCAACCTGCTCACCGCCGCCGCCTTGGCTCATGCCAACCGCCTGCCGATGCTGCTTTTGTGCGGGGATACCTTCCTCACCCGCCTGCCCGATCCGGTGCTGCAACAGCTGGAGCATTTCAACAACCCCGCCCTCGGCCTGAACGATGCGTTCAAATCGGTCTCCCGCTACTGGGACCGCATCACCCACCCCGCGCAGATCCTGCAATCCCTGCCCGCCGCCCTCGCCACTCTGCTCGACCCCGCCGATTGCGGCCCCGCCTTCCTTGGCCTGCCGCAGGATGTGCAGGGCTGGGCCTATGACTACCCCGCCGCCTTCTTCGCGCGCCGCGTTCACCGCATCCGCCGCCAATCCCCCGACATGGCCGAAATCCAAGATGCCGCTGCCCTTCTCCGCGCCGCCAAACGCCCCGTCATCGTGGCAGGCGGCGGCGTGCAGTATTCCGGCGCGGTCGCCGAACTGACGGCCTTCGCCGAGGCGCACAATATCCCCGTGGTGGAAACCATCGCAGGCCGCGCCAATCTGCTCGCCACCCACCCGCTCAACATCGGCCCCCTCGGCGTCACCGGGTCCGACAGCGCCAACACCATCGCAGGCGCGGCGGATGTGGTGCTGGCCGTCGGTACCCGGCTTCAGGATTTCACTACCGGCTCTTGGACGGTCTTCGCACCCGATGCGCGCCTCATCGGCCTGAACGCAGGCCGCCATGATGCCGCCAAACACCTCTCGCTTCCCGTCGTGGGCGACGCGAAACTGGGGCTGGAAGCCCTGACAAAAGCTCTCGCCACTCACCGTGCCCCGGCCGACTGGGCCACCCGTGCCCAAACCGAACGCCGCACCTGGGATGCCTACGTCGCCGCCAACGTGGCCCCCGGCAACCGCCCCAATTCCTATGCCCAAGCCATCGGCGTGGTGAACGCGCACTGCCACCCGCAAGACCGGATTGTCACCGCCGCAGGCGGCCTGCCGGCCGAGGTCACCGCCAACTGGCGCACCCTTGGCATCGGCACCGTAGATGTAGAGTTTGGCTTCTCCTGCATGGGATACGAAATCGCCGGCGGCTGGGGCGCCCGCATCGCGCAGGCTGAAGCAGAGCCCGATCGTGATACCATCGTCTTCGTGGGCGACGGCAGCTATCTGTTGATGAACTCTGACATCTATTCCTCTGTTCTCACACAGAAAAAGCTCATCATCCTTCTGTTGGACAACGGCGGTTTTGCCGTCATCAACAAACTGCAAAACAACACCGGGCAAGACAGCTTCAACAATCTCATCGCCGATTGCCCCACTGTCCCCGATCCCTTCCTCGTCGATTTCGCCGCCCATGCCCGCGCCATGGGCGCGCTGACGGAAACCGCCGCCAACCCGGTGGAACTGGCCGAAGCCTTCCTCCGCGCCAAGGCCGCCACCAAGACCACCGTCATCGTCATGCAGGTCGATCCCTATGAGGGTTGGACAACCCAAGGCCACGCCTGGTGGGAAATCGGCACAGCAGAGGTCTCCCCCACCGCCTCCGTCCTCGACAAGCACAACGAAGTCGAAACAGGCCGCGCCGCCCAAAGGCCGGGCATCTGATGGCCGCCCTCACCCGCCTTGCAGATAGAAACTTCCTCATCATCGGCCGCGCCGGGATGGATCTCTACGCCGATCCGCCCGGCACGCCGATAGAAGACGCCACCCGCTTCACCACCGCCCTCGGCGGTTCTTCGGCCAATATCGCCGTGGGTCTGGTCAAACAGGGCTGCAAAGCTGCGCTCCTGACCTGCATCTCCGATGATGCCGTAGGCCGCTTCTGCCGCAACGAACTCACCCGCTACGGCGTCGATCACACCCATGTTCGCGCCGTGGCGGGTGAGGCGCGCAATTCGCTGGCCGTCGTCGAAACCCGGCTGGAAAACTGCCAATCCGTCATCTACCGCAACAACGCCGCCGATTTCGCCATGACAGATGCCGATGTCGAACCCATTGACTACGCATCCTATTCCGCCCTCATCACCACCGGCACCGTCCTCGCGGCGGAACCCTCGCGCAGCGCCACCTTCCGCGCCTTCGCCCTCGCCCGCACCGCTGGCCTGCCGTTGATCTTCGATGTGGACTACCGCCCCTATTCCTGGCCCTCCGCCGCCGTCGCGTCCGAGGTGTATTCCCGCGCCGCCGCCCTCTGTGACGTCATCATCGGCAATGACGTGGAGTTTGGCTTCATGGCGGGCGACCCTGCAAATGGCCTCGCAAAAGCCCGCAGCCTCATCACCCAAGGCGCGCAGATCGTCATCTACAAGATGGGCGAAAAGGGCGCGATCACCCTCACTCCTGATGGCGAGTTTGCCACCGGCATCTACCCCACCGCCGCCCTCAAACCCACCGGCGCGGGCGACAGCTTCCTCGCCGCCCTCATCGCCGCCCTCGCCGCAGGCCAACCACTGCACCAATCCGTCCTGCGCGGCTCTGCCGCTGCCGCCATGGTCGTCGCCCGCGTCGGCTGCGCCCCGGCCATGCCCACCACGGCCGAGCTTGACGATTTCCTCACCCACCATCCCGGCCCAACGACAGGCTGAAAGGAACCCCCATGCACATCGCCCCGCATGACAATGCCAACCGCCCCATCGTGGACCGCGATGATCCGCTGGTCCCGCTGGTCTATTTCAACATCCTGCGCCTGAAGGCGGGCGAAACCTTCGATTACCAGACGCCGGGATACGAGACCTGCATCGTCCCCGCCACCGGAACCGTGACCGTGGAAACCATGGGCCAGACCTTTGCCGATATCGGCCATCGCGGCACCGATGTCTGGGATGGCGAACCCGAAGGCGTCTATATCCCCACCAATGCCGCCACCCGCATCACCGCCCGCACCGATACGGAAACCTTCATCGCTGGCGCGCGCTTCGCGGAAACCCTGCGCCCCTTCGCCGTCCGCGCCGCAGATATCGACAAGGTGCAATACGGCTCGGATGACACCAAAACCCACCGCAAGATCAAGCACATCCTCGGCGCCGCCTACCATGACCGCGTCGGTCGCCTGCTGGTGTCTGAGCTATACACCGTCGGCCAAGGCGGCTGGTCCGGCTTTCCCAGCCACAAGCACGACACCGACCGCCGCGATCCCACCACCGGGGACCTCATCGAAACCCGCCATGACGAATGCTACAACTTCCGCTTCCGCCCCGATTACGGTTCCGGCCTGCAAATGCTGCAACGCGTGGACAACGAACCCGGCGACGCCTATCACATCATGAACCGCTCCACGGTCCTGATCGACAAGGGCTATCACCCCTGCTCCGTCCTGCCGGGGTATGAGATGTATTATTTCACCATCCTCGGCGGCCAAAGCCAGCGCAGCCTGAAGCAGTTCTTCCAACCCACCCACGCCGCCCAGCTTCACACCATCCCCGGCATCATGGATATGGTGGCCAAGTTCAAATGACGCTTGTCACCCTCGCCCAGGTCCTCCAACCCGCGCTGCACCAAGGCTACGCCGTCCCTGGCCTCGTGTGCCTCGGCTGGGAGGATATGCGCGCCTACGTCACTGCCGCACAGGCCGAACAGTCCCCCCTTATCCTTCAGGCCGGCCCCGGCTGCCGCGCCCATACGCCCCTGCCCATCCTTGGCGCGATGTTCCGGCATCTGGCCGCCAGCGTCGATATCCCCATCGTCGCCCATCTCGACCACGCCCATTCCATCGACGAATGCAAAGCCGCGCTTGATGCGGGCTTCACCTCCGTGATGTTCGATGGCTCCCGCCTGCCGCTTGATGAAAACATCGCGCAAACCGCCGCCGTCGCCGCGCTCGCCCATGCCGCGGGCATGTCCTGCGAAGGCGAAATCGGCTTCGTCGGCTATGCCTCAGGCGAAGCCTCCCAAGGCACAGACCCGGATCAAGCCGCCCGCTTCGCCCGTGAAACCCGCGTCGACGCCATGGCCATCTCAGTCGGCAACGTCCATCTCCAGACAAACCACTGCGCGGGCCTCGACCTTGCCCGCCTAACGGCCATCCAATCCCTCACCACCACCCCCCTCGTCATCCATGGTGGCTCCGGCGTGCCCCCGGCCCAGCGCGCCGACCTCGCCGCCCGCACCCATATCTGCAAGTTCAACATCGGCACCGAACTGCGGCAGGTCTTCGGCCAATCCCTCCGCGCCACCCTTGCCGCCCATCCTGACCGTTTCGACCGGATCGAGATCCTGCGCGAAACCGAAGCCCCCATCGCCGCCGCCGCCCGCGATGTCATCCGCAGCACCGGCGCCTCAGGCCGCGCCAAGGCCTAGGCCAACCCGAACACCCGCCCCAGATGCGTCCGCACCGCCGCGTCCGGCGTCACCTCCAGCGCCCGCCGCACGGCCGCCTCGGCCCCCACCCGGTCCCCCATATCCAAAAGGCAATGCGCCCGCACCACCAGCGCCGCCTGATACCCCTCCCGCGCCGCCACAGGCAGCCCGTCCAGCAGCGCCAGCGCCCCCGCCACATCCCCCGCCTCGCGCCGGATCGCGGCATGGGCCACCGCGCCCCCAACCGTGGGGTGAAACCGCGCCAGCATGCCATACAGCGTGTCCAGCGCCGCGATGTTCAACCGCCCCGTGATCCCCCGCTGCGCATGCACCGACTGGATCGCCGCCTCGCATTGAAACCGCCCGAACCGGCCCGCCCGCGCCGCCGCCACCAGCACCCCCTCCGCCTCGACGATCATGTCACGGTCCCACAGCGCGGGGTTCTGGTCTGACAGCGGCACGAACTGCCCCGCCCCATCCCGCCGCGCGCGCCGCCGCGCATGGGCATGCAGCATCAGCGCCAACAACCCCTTCACCTCCGGCTCCTCGGGCATCAATCCCAGCAGCACCCGCGCCAGATGAATCGCCTCCTCCGGCAGGCCCGCATCCGAAGCAGGCCCCGCCTCCCACCCGGTGCCGAACGCGGCATAGATTGCCTCCAGCACATCCTCCAACCGCGCTGGCATCTCCTCCGTCTCCGGCACGGCAAAGCGCAACCCTGTCTCGCGGATGCGCGCCTTGGCGCGCACCAGCCGCTGCCCCATCGTGGCCGCAGGTACCAGAAAGGCCGCCGCAATCCGCGCTGCATCCAGCCCCAGCACCGTTTGCAGCATCAATGGCGCCCGCGCCGCAGCATCAATCGCCGGATGCGCGCAGACAAACATCAGCGCCAGCCGCGCATCCCCCGGCCCGGATGCCGCCGCCTCCCGCTCTTCGGCCACAAGGATCACATCCGCAACCGCCGCCGCCCGCATCCGGTCATGCCGATAGGCATTCGCCAACCCGTTGCGCGCCACCGTCACCAGCCACCCCTCCGGATTGCCGGGCACGCCCTGCACAGGCCAAACCTCCAGCGCACGCGCAAAGGCCCCGGCCAGCGCCTCCTCGGCCAAGGCCACATCCCGCGTCCGCGCCGCAAGGATCGCCAGCAGCCGCCCATAAGACAGCCGCGCCGCCCGCTCGGCAGCCTCCCCCGCAGCAGCGGACGGCGCGGCAACCATGGTCAGGCCCCGGGGGGTGCCATCGGCGGCAACACGGGCCGCACTTCAACCGACCCGGTCACCGCACAAGGCGCCCGCGCCGCCCAATCCAGCGCGCTGTCCAGATCGGGCACCTCAATCACGAAATACCCGCCCAACTGCTCTTTCGTGTCCGCAAACGGGCCGTCCTGCACATGGCGCTTGCCATCCACCACCCGCACGGTGGTGGCCAGCATCGGCCCCTGCAATCCGTCCCCCTTCACGATCACCCCCGCCGCCGCCATCGCACCAATAAAGGCGTTCCACCCGCCCCAATACTCGGCGGTCTCGGCAGGATCGGTCCGCCGCGCGAATTCGGCTTCGGTCTCGTTCAGCATCAACATGTATTGCATCACTCTCTCCATCCTTCAGCGCAGCATGCCACGCTTGCGCGCGAAAAGGGACAGCGCAAACAGCGCCCCCGCAATCAAAACAACCGTGGTGATGATCACCAACTGCTCCGGCAATCCGGCAAAGACCCCATAGGCCAGATCGCCCGTGAACAGGGCAATATACCCCGCCAGAGACAACGCAAAAACTGGCACCGCCGCCACCCGCCGCAACAGCAGCAGCACAGACCCCACCGTCCCGCCGATCACCCCAACCGCGAACACCACCGTCATCCATCCCGGCAGCGCCAGATAGATTTCCGCCTGCTCCGCCGTCATCCCCGCCGCCATCAGGCTCTCGCCTGTCTGCCGCAAGGATCCGGCGAACTGCCACAACCCGAACAGGTTCCACCCCAGCCCCGCTACTGCCGCCACTGGCAGCCAGATCCCAGCCCTGCCCCGCGCCCCTGCGCTCCATTGATCCGTCATGTCACCCTCCTGTGTGTCTCTCCGGCACGCGCCGGATACAACAGTGACACCCGGCCCCCCGCGATTTCGACAAACCGCGAAAGAATTTTTCACGGCCCCCGCATGCCGCAACTCTCGCGCGAATCCGCCCCCCAAAAACACGGCCCGGCGGCACGTCCATCCCCTCGAAAACAAACCGTTTCCCAATCACGATGCGTGAATGAACAGCTTCGCCAAGTGTGCGACGCAAAAAGGCCACAACCTTGAGTTGGATTGCTCCGGCGCAATGTCCTTTTCGCGCGACACTGTTATTACAAGTTAACGATGTATTCAGTTCCGGCAGCACCACCTGCGGGAAAACACAACAGACAGGGACAGAGGTTCGGGAATGACCAAACAATGGCAGAGGAGGCCACAAGTCAGCGCGCCGCCCGCCATTTCCCGTTTATATCGTCTCGTCATATCCCTCGGCCTTGCCCTTTCTCGTCCACTCGCCCCGCTGCTTTGCCTCCTGCTCGCCCTCGCCCCGGCTTCGGCGCAGGACAGCCAGCCCCTTACCGTGGTCTTCCCTGATCGCCTCCCGCCCTATGTGATCCTCGACAACAACGGCGGCGTCACCGGCATCCGCGCCGATCTCTGGGCGGAGTGGTCCAAGGTCACCGGTATCCCCGTGATCCTGAAACAGGCGGCCTGGCCCAACCTGCGCCAACAGATCACCGACGGCACCGCCGATGTGATCGACATGGCGCAATTCACCCCCGACCGCGGCGACTGGCTCGCCTACAGCCCGTCCTATCTCGATCTGTCCTACGCCATCTTCCAACCCGCCCGTGACCGCACCACCACGCCCGACATCCCGGCGCTCTCTTCCGTGACAGGCCACATCATCGGCACCCGCGCCGAAAGCCCCTGCGCCGCAACCCTTGCCGCCAACGGGGCGCAGGTCCGCAGCTTCCCCTCTGGCGACGCCATGACCAAAGCCGCCCGCGACGGCACGCTGCGGGTGTTCTGCCTGCCCATACCAATGGGAAATACGCTCTTTGCCCGCGCCGGCCTGCAAACCAGCTACACCCACAGCGCCCCCATCCTCGATATCGCCGCCCATTGGGCCGTGGCCGAAGGCAACCCGGCCCTTTATGCCACCGTCCTTGATGGATTTGCGCAAATCCCGCCCGACCGGATCCGCGCAATCGAAGACAGCTGGATCGGCAGCCGCGATTTCACCTTCCTCGGCATTGGCGGTGACAAGCTGCCCCTCTTTCTGGGCGCCCTGATCCTCGCCATCAGCGTGGCGCTGGCCACCACGGTCTTGCTGCGCCGCAGGCTGGACCGCGCCCTCGCCACCCGCGCCGAAATCGCCGATGCGCTGCGCCGCCGCCTGACGGAACAGGATTGCCTCAACCGCGTCGCACAGGCCACCGAAGACATGGGCCGCCCCCTGCCCGACATCCTCGCCGATCTGGCCGATGCGCTGGCCACCGGCATCGGCACCGAGGGCCAGACCCGTTTTCGCCTGCGCCTGTTTGGCGCGCTGCATGACGATATCCCCGCCGGCCTTGCACACGGCCAGGTTCCCATCTTCACCCTCCCGCTGCTCGTCGATGGCCGCGCGCAGGGGGAAATCGTCGCCCTCCACCTCGCGCGCGGGGCTGCGCAACCGCTGTCCCAGAATGATCACGCGCTGCTCACCCGCGCCGCCGCTCGCATCACCGCCCGCGCCGAAGCCGCCCGCGCCACCGCGCGCCTCGCACTCAGCGAGGAACGCTTCCGCCGCACCTTCCACCATTCTGCGCAAGCCACCGCCGTCATCCGCAAGGGCCGCTTCGCCGAGGCGAACGCCGCCGCCCTCGCCCTGCTTGGCTACCCCGAAGGGTCCACCTTCGTGGGCCTCACCCCCGAAGACATCTCTCCCGAACGCCAACCCGACGGCGAGTTGTCCGTCGAAAAGGCCGCCCGCCTGACCCGCGCCGTGCTGCAAAACGGCACCCTGAAATTCGATTGGGAACACATCCGCGCCGATGGCTCGCCCATCCTGTTCGAGGTGCTTCTGTCCGCCGTCTCCGATGGCGACCAGATGGAAATCTACACCCTCTGGAACGACATCACCGTGAAACGCCGCGCCGAAGCCGCCCTCGCCGCCCATCAGCGCACGCTCGAGGCCCAGGTCGCCCTGCGCACCGATGAACTTTCCCGCCTGAACGAAGAACTTGGCACCTTGCTCGCCACCGCCGCCAGCGGCATCGCCCTCCTGCAAGACGGCCTGATCCGCAGCTGCAACCCGTCCCTGTCCCAACTCCTCCTCATCCCGCAGGACGTCTTGGTCGGCAGCCCCCTCGCCCCGATCTTCCGCGATGCGGCTGAATGGACCGATTTCCGCGATCAGGCCCGCGCCGAAATGGCGCGCGGCGGCATCTATAGCATCAACAGCGAAATCCTGCGCGGCGATGGCAGCACGCTTTGGGTCGCCATCCGCGCCAATGCCATCGACCCGCGCAATCCCGATGCCGGGGCCGTTCTGGTGATTGATGACATCTCCAACGCCTATCTCGCCAGCCGCCAGCTTGCCGCCGCCCGCGACATGGCCGAACAGGCCGCGCAGCTGAAATCCGAATTCCTCGCGCATATGAGCCATGAGTTGCGCTCGCCCATCAACGCCGTCCTCGGCTTTGCCGAACTGCTGCTGGGCACCCCGCTCACCGATCATCAGCGCGATTATCTTGGCAAGGTACAGGCCTCTGGCCGCCACCTCCTGATGATCGTGAACGATGTCCTTGACCTCTCCAAGGTCGAGGCAGGCAAACTCCACATCGAACAGACGGAATTCCGGCTCGGCGCGGTGGTCAAGGCCGCCATTGATACCATCGCCGCCGCCACCGCCGAAAAGGGCATCGAACTCATCGTCCAGACCGACCCCGCCCTTCCCCGCCAATACATTGGCGATCCGCTGCGGATCACGCAGATCCTGATGAACCTGCTCACCAACGCGCTGAAATTCACCCAGCAGGGCGCCATCACCCTCGCCATCCAACCCCTCCCGCAGGGCGGCCTGCACTTCGCCATCACCGATACCGGCATCGGCATCGCGCCCGATCACATCGGCCGTCTGTTCGAACGCTTCTCGCAGGCCGAGGATTCCACCGCCCGCCTCTATGGCGGCAGCGGCCTTGGCCTCGCCATCTGCCGCCAGCTTGCCGATCTCATGCAGGGTGAGGTGGGCGTCCAAAGCACCCCGGGCGAAGGCAGCACCTTCTGGGTCAACCTGCCGCTTCAGCCCCTGCCAGAAGCTCCGCGCCACGCCGCGCCCCCGCTCGCAGACCGTAGCCTGCTGGTGATCGACGATGTCCCCGCCGCGGCCGAGGCTGTCGCCATCCACCTGCGCGCCGCCGGGGCCAGCGTCATCTGCACCACCTCCGCCGCCGACATCGCAACCGACCGCTTTGACGCCATCCTGATCGACAGCCGCATGCCGGAAACCGACGGCTTCGCGACCGCAGGCACCTTGCGCGAACGTCACGGCCCGTCCACCCCGCCGCTACTGCTGCTCGCGCATAAGGGCGGGCAGGACATCGTTGATCAGGCCCATGCCGAAGGCTTCCGCGATCTGGTCATCAAACCCGCCGAACCCGATCTGCTCATCGCCCGGCTGACAGCCCTGTTCCAATCCCCCGGCACGCTGCACCCGGCCCCCGCCCCGCAACCCGCCCCCCGCATCGCGCCCGCCCATGCTGGACGCAGCGCCCTTGTGGTGGATGACAACCCGCTCAACGTGGAACTGACCGTCGCCATGCTGGCCAATCAGGGCATCGCCACCGCCACCGCCACCAACGGGGCCGAGGCATTGCAGGCCCTTCTTGATCAGGATTTCGACCTGATCCTGATCGACAGCCAGATGCCCGTGATGGACGGGATCGAGGCCACCCGCCGCATCCGCGCCCTGCCCACCGCCAAATCCATCGTCCCGATCATCGGCCTTACTGGCAATGCACGCGATACGGAACGCGAAGTGGCGCTGGATGCCGGCATGTCGGAATACATCGTCAAGCCGATCTCACCCGCCACCCTGCGCGCCCTTCTGACCCGCCACTTGGGTGGTGACAAAACCCCCACTGCAAACGCCGCGAACTAGGTCGGATAGGGCCACGGGGCCTGCGAAAACACGCCCCCATCCACCCATAGCGTCTGCCCGGTCACGAAATCCGCGGCGGGTGAGCAGAAGAACAGCACCGGCCCGGCAATATCGGCGGGCGTCCCTACCCGCCGCAAGGGCGTGATCGGGCTCCACGTCCCCGCATAATCACCCGCCTCTGCCGCCGTCCGCTCGGTCGCAATCGCCCCCGGCGCCACGCAATTCACCCGGATGCCATGCGGCCCCAACTCGCAAGCTGCCGCCTTGGTAAACTGCTCGATCCCACCTTTCGACGCCGTGTAGTCAACCAGTTTCGGAAACGCCACCTTGTTGCAGCCCGACCCCAGATTGATCACCGACCCGCGCACCCCGCCCGCGATCATCAACCGCGCCGCCGCCTGCGTGTTCAGGAAGGTGCCGCGCAGATTGGTCCGCATCACCGCGTCCCATTGATCCGCCCGCAAATCCAGCAGCCCGGCCCAGGTCTGTATCCCGGCATTGTTCACCAGCACCGATGGCGCGCAACCCGCCCAATCCGCCGCCTGCGCATGAAACGCCGTCACCACCGCCTCATCCCCCGCATCCGCCTCCACGCTCAGGCACCGCCGCCCCAGCGCCGCCACCTCAGTCGCCACCTGTGCGGCCAGATCGGCGCTACCCAGATGGGTCAGCGCCACATCATGCCCGGCCCCCGCCAGCGCCACCACCAGATGCCGCCCGATGGCCGATGTCCCGGCCGTCACCACCGCAAGTGTCATCGCGTCCCCCTACCCTTACGCCAGAATATCCCAAACGAACCGCGCACAGACCGTCAACAGAAACAGCCCGAACCCCGTCTCCAGCGCCTTCTTCGGCAGCGAATGCGCCAACCGTACCCCCAGCCGCGTCGTCAGCAGCGTCGTCGGGATCGTCAGCGCAAATGTCAGCAGGCTCACATAGCCCAGCGCATCCGCAGGCAGCCCCGGCTTGCCCCACCCCGCCGCCACATAGCCAATCGCCCCCGGCAACGCGATCAGGATACCCACCGCCGATGCCGTCGAAATCGCGCGCCGAATGTCATAGCCATGCAGCGTCAGCACCAGATTGGTGATCGCCCCCCCGCCAATACCCATAAGCGCAGACAATACCCCGATCACCCCGCCATAAACGCGCAAAACGCCCCGCCCCGGCAACCCCTCGGCCAGCCGCCAGCCCGCACCGCCCAACAGCAGCTTCGCCGCATTCACCACCGCCACCGCGATGAACACCAGCTGAAACACCACCGGATCGGCATGGCGCGCGATCACCGATCCCGCCAACACCCCCAGCACCACAGGCACCGCCCATAGCTTGATCAGCTCCATATCCACCGTCCCGCGCAGATAATGCCCCCGCGCGGAATTCAGCGACGTGGGAATGATCACCGCCAGCGACGTGCCCACCGCCATCGGCATCTGC
Source organism: Fuscovulum sp. (assembly GCA_035192965.1). Taxonomy (NCBI): domain Bacteria; kingdom Pseudomonadati; phylum Pseudomonadota; class Alphaproteobacteria; order Rhodobacterales; family Paracoccaceae; genus Fuscovulum; species Fuscovulum sp. The sequence goes on from CP136571.1 coordinate 3,015,473, forward strand.
ACCGCCTCCGGGTAATCCAACACCCGGAACAGCTCAAAGAACACCGGCACCGAAATCGCCCCGCCGCCAATCCCGAACAGCCCCGCCAGCAGCCCGATCGCCGCCCCCGCCACGATCAGCGCCACGATCACCGGCACCAGCGTTGCCACTTCCATCTCGCCCATCGTCTGCCTTCCCGTCATTTCAGGCGGCCCCGGCCACCCGCGTCCCGTCTTAGGCCGCACCCCACCCAAGGACAACCGCCCCCGACTTGCCGAATGCGCACAAGGGCCTAGGCTAGGATGAACAGCACAGCACAGGATCGCACCGCCCATGACCGTGAACACCAGCCCCGTCTCGGCGGGCGAGGCGCTCGCCCTCCTCCGCGCCGCCCATGCCGCGCAGGCCGCAGGCACGCTCACCGCCTCATGGATGCTCCACGGCCGCCCCGGCATCGGCAAAACCGACATCGTCACCCAACTCGCGGCAGAAACCGGCGCACAACTCTTCGACCTGCGCCTCACCACGATCGAGCCGCAGGATCTGCGCGGCCTGCCCTTCTATGACCACGCCACCCAACGAACCGTCTGGTATCGCCCCGAAGACCTGCCCGATGATCCTGCCCGCCCCGCGATCCTGTTCCTGGACGAACTCACCGCCGCCGCCCCCACCCTGCAACCCACCGTCTACGGCCTCTTGCAGGAACGCCGCGTCGGTCGCCACCGCCTGCCCGACAGCTGCTTCATCATCGCCGCCGGCAACGGCATCGACGATGGCGCCATCGCCTATGACATGGGCACCGCACTGTCCGACCGGCTCATCCATCTGCAAATCCGGGCCGAGGCGACCGATTGGCTCACCCGCTACGCCGTCCCGCAAAACCTCCACCCCGCCGTCATCACCTTCATCCGCACCCGCCCCGACCTGCTGGAAACGACCGAAGACAGCATCCGTCGTGGCCTCACCATCGCCTGCACCCCCCGCTCTTGGGCGCGGGTATCGCAGATCATGCAGGCCATCCCCGACCGCCGCCTCCGCGACCCGATGATCGCAGGCACCATCGGCGATGCCGCCGCAGCCGAGTTTCTTCTGCTGGCCGAAGAAATCGCCGCCACCGTGCAAGTGGACGCCCTGCTCGAAGCGCCCCGCACCAAACGCCCCGACCTCTACCCCACCACCATGACCGGCCTCACCGCACTGACCTACGGCCTGATCGGCGCGGCCAATGCCGAAACGATGCCACGCGTGATCGAGGTGATGGCAGACCTCCGCCACCTCGCCCGCCTGCGCCCTGACGCCCCCTTCGCCCGCCTTCCACTGGCAGAACTCACCACTCACGGCTTTGAACTCCTCATTCAAAAGGCCCTCACCCAAAACCTGACCGATGCCTTCCGCACCTCCGCCGCCTATGCCGAATACCGCGCCGAGCGGCAGGCGCAGGGCTTGGAATGACCCGCCACAGCGCCCGCGCCACCACCGCGCTCCGCGCGCTCAACGAACAAGACCCCGCCATGGCCGCCCTCGCGCTCTGGTGCGATCACCGCGACCGCGACCACGGCCCCGCGGCGGAAACCACAGGGCAAACCATCCATTACGGCCCCGAGTTTGACACCCTCCCCCGCCACGAACAGATCGGCACTGCCGCCCATCACATCCTGCACGTGGCCCTGCGCCACTCCCCCCGTCTGGGCGACATGCAGGCCCGCATGGGCGACCGCTTCGATCCCACCCTTTGGCAAATCGCCGCTGACGCCATCGTCAACGAAACCCTGCTTGCCGCAGGCTACGCCCTGCCGCGCCCCGCGCTCACCCTCACGGGCCTTCTTTCCGCCGCCCTCGATACCGCGCTGTCCCCCCAACAGGCCCTCGCCCAATGGGACGTGGACCGCCTTTATCATCGCCTGCGCGATGGCAGCGGCAATGGCGGCGCGTCCGACCGCGCCCATGCCCATGCCCGCGCCCAGAACCACGGCCCCGACCTCAAACCCGATACAGGCCCCTCTGATGCCCCCGACACCCCCACCGCCGCCGACTGGCACCGCCACCTCTCCCGCGCGCTGGAAGCAGGCCGCCTCGCAGGCCGTGGCATCGGCGCAGCAGGCCTGCGCCTTGCCGACATCCCCACCCCGCACACACCGTGGGAGGTGATCCTGCGCCGCCTTCTCACCCGCGCCACGCTGGAACGGCCCCAACCCACCCACCGCCGCCCGGCCCGCGCATGGATCGCCACCATGGCGCAGGCGCAGATGGACAACCGCCCGGAACCCGCCTTCCAGCCCGCCATGGCCCGCCACAGCCCGGCCCCCCGCGTTGTGATCGCACTGGATACCTCATCCTCCATCACCGACGACGCCCTGTCGCTCCTGATGGCCGAAGTCACCGGGATCGCCCGCCGCACCCGCGCCGAGCTTCACCTCATCCCTTTCGACGATACTCCCGCCCCGCCCCTGCGGCTTGACCCCGCATCATGGGCCGCGCAACTTCGCGCCCTCGCCCCTCCACGCGGGGGCGGCACGGACTTCGCCCCCGCTTTCACGGCAGCGGCGCAACTTCACCCTTCGATCCTGATTGTCCTGACGGACCTTGAGGCACCGCTGCCCCCGCCCCCGCGATTCCCGGTGATCTGGGCCGTCCCAGATGCCCGCAACGCCCCGCAACCCGCATGGGGAACACTGCTCGACCTCTCCGCCTAACCAAACGCTACCCGATCAGCGCCGCCAATCGCGCATGGGCCGACACGCCCCGCACATCAAAGGCAACGTCCCGCAAACAGTCATTCGACGCCAAATTGATCCGCAACATGTCCCGCTCGGAAAACTCGGCATCGAACAGCCCCGCCAGCATACCCCGCTCCGCCTCTGACAGGCGCAGCACCTCCGGCCCCGATTTTGGCCCCGCCTCGCTCTGTACGGAAACCAGCGTGAGGGGCGGCATCCGCCACAGTTCCGATTGCTCCACCACCAGATGCAGCCGCCCCTCGGCCAACCCTCGCGCCGCCGCGATCTTTGACAAGATCGCCACCGCCCGCACGCGCAGCAGATCCATGCCCCGCTCCACCTCTGCCGTCGTGGCCAGCGCCTTCGCCCCCGCCCGCGACAACCGCAGCACCTTGGATTCAAAGAAATAAATGACAATCAGCATCGGCAACGGCGCCTGTGCAATCGCCAGCGCATAGCGCGGAAACATCACCGACCCCAGCAGGAACGGCACCAGCGCCAACAGATAGCGCAGCACCTCCATCTCGAATATCAGCCGCAGCCACAGGCCCATCCCCGCCTCGCGGCGCGGAAAGATCATTACCCGCCCAAAGACACGCCGCGGCACCTGCCGCATCTCCAGCACATGGGGATTCCAGATCGTCTCAGGGGTCAGGATGAACACAAGCACGGGCCTCCGCACGCCAAACTAGGCCAACGCCCGCCGGATACCACCCCTATCGCTTGCCGTAATACAGCCCGACCACATGCTCGGCCTCGGCAAAGAACAGCCAGCGCTGCGCCAGCGCGCCCAGCAGATGCGTCGCCACCGCCACACCCACCGCCATCATCCCCGGCAGATAGGCCAGCGCCATCGCGGGCAGCAGCACGGAAAACACCATGGCGATCATCCGCACCCGGTCTGCATGTTTCCGGCCCACCACGTAGATCATCTCGCGCAGCAGGTAATTTCCGCCCGTATGCGGCTGCTCGAACACCGATACCGCGCCGATCCCGCCCAACCCCGTCGCGCTTTCCATCGTCGCGCCCACCCGCGCAAAGGCCCGCGCCCCGAAATGCCAATGCAGCGCCATCGCCACCCCCAACAGGCACAGCATCACCAGCGCCAGATGCCGGATCCCCCCCAGCACCAGCCCGCCCGCCACCGCATAGGCCATGAACACCAAAGGCACCGTCCAGTGATGCCAACGCGGCACCGCCCGGATCTGCGCATAGATCATCGACGTGCACAGAACCGTCACCCCGGCCCCCACCGCCCCAGCAATCCCGAACGCGCGGCCCCAGTCAAACCCCAGCAGATCTGCCAAAGCCTGCGGCGCAAACAGCAGCAGCGTCACCACCGACGCCCAGGCCTCCCGCGACAGCCAGCTTGTCCGCCACTGCGTAAACGCCAATAGCGCCCGCTGCGGATTGCCAAGGTGAAAGGCAGATGCCACCAGCCCCGCCACCGCCAGCCCATAGCCGATCCCCCACAGGAAGAACGCCGCCGCCCCCGACGCGCCAAAAATCCCCAGCAGCGCCAGAAACCCGAACCCCATCCCCGACAACACAGTAAAGACAATAACGGAAGGTGCCGGATTCATTCACATCTTCCCCAGCACACGATCCAGCCACCCGGCAAAGCCGGTGGCCTGAATATCCAAAAGCGGCGCCAGCAAACTCGCCTCCTGCGGCCGGTCCTTCTTGCGTGGCGGCAGATAGCGGTTGACGGGCTTCGTCCCCATCTCGGGCATCAGCGCAAACCCCTCCCGCTCGGCCACCAAACGGCTCACATCACTGTCCGGATCGGACAGCTCCCCGAAATGCCGCGCGCCCGTTGGGCAGGTCCGCACACAGGCAGGTTCGCGGTCCTCTTCGGGCAGGTTCTCGTTATAGATGCGGTCCACACACAGCGTGCATTTCTTCATCACCCCCGCCGCGGCATCCATCTCCCGCGCCCCATAGGGGCAGGCCCAGGCACAGAGGCCACAGCCGATGCAGGCATCCTCATTGACCAGAACAATCCCATCCTCGGCCCGCTTGTAACTCGCCCCCGTCGGGCAGACCGTCACACAGGGCGCATCTGCGCAATGCAGGCAGGATCGCGGAAAGTTCACGATTTGCGCCGCGCTATCAACAGGTTGCACCGAATAGCTGTGAACCCGGTTCAAGAACGTCCCCGACGGATGCGCACCATAAGGCTCCTGATCCGACAAAGGCGCGCCATAGCCCTGATCATTCCACCCCTTGCAGGCCGTCACGCAGGCATGACAGCCCACGCAGGTATCAAGGTCGATCACCAACCCCAGCGTCTTCTCCGTCGCTCCCGGAAGCGCCGTCATGCCCAGCCCCCGTTTTCTGACGCAGAAAACGGCGCGGAATTTGACGCAAATTCCGAAAGCGGACCCATGGTCCGCTCCCCGAATTCTGTGTCAGAATTCGACGCGAAAACTGCGTCAGTTTTCGCCCCCCTCATGCCCGCGCCCTCCCCTTCGGCACCACGCGCGGCAGCACGTCAAACTCCGGCTCCGCCCGTTCCCGCGCGCCCACACGCGCCACCCGCACGCGCAGATCGAACCACGCCGCCTGCCCCGTCACCGGGTCGGAATTCGAAACCCGTCCCGCCCCCGGCAGAACCTCGGAAATCAGGTGGTTCAACAAGAACCCCTCCACCGCCTCCGGCGCGCCCTGATCCAGGGCCCAGGCCCCCTTGCGCTTGCCAATCGCATTCCAGGTCCACACGGTATCGGGGTTCAGCGCCGCCATATGCGCCACCGGCACCACAATCTCGCCCGTGGGCGATGTCACCCGCGCATAGTCGCCTTCCACAAACCCCTCCGCCTCCCAGATCTTGGTCGGCAGGTAGAGGTAGTTCTTCCCATGAATCTGCCGCAGCCACGCATTCTGCGACCCCCAGCTATGATACATCGCCATCGGCCGCTGGGTGATCGCATGTACCGGGAACTCCGCCCCGGCCTCATCCCCAAACGGCGGATACCAGACCGGCAAAGGGTCCATCGCCAGCTTCAACCGCTCGCGCAGATGATCCGGCGGTTGAATGAACCCCTGCCCCTCGGCGGCCAGCTGGAACTTCCGCATGGGCTCCGACCAGATAGAAAACAGATAGGGCTGCGGCGATTCAAAGAAGGATGTCGCCACCGCCCAATCCTGATAGGCCGCATTCCACGGTTTGTAATACTGCGCGCCCTCCGGCACATGCGCCTGATAGAATCCACCATTCTCGATATAGCGCGCCAGTTGTTCCGGGTTCGCCTCGCCCCGCCCCTCGGCGTTCCCATCCGCCCCGCGAAACCCCATCAGCGGCCCCACGCCGGGCCTGCGGATATGGTTCACGATGTAATCGGCATAATCCTTGAATTTCGGGCTGCCATCTTCCGTCACCATCCCCGGCAGGCCCAACCGCGCCCCAAGGTCCAGCAGCACTGACTGGAACCCCCGCACATCCCGGTCCGCCTCCACCACCGGCCAGCGGATCGCATCCCCCGCCGCATCCGGCTCGGAAATTGGGCGGTCCAGCAGTGAAATACAGTCATGCCGCTCAAGATAGGTCGTATCCGGCAGGATCAGATCGGCATAGGCCACCATCTCGGACGCATAGGCATCGCTATAGATGATGCGCGGGATGACATATTCCCCGCTCGCATCTTTATCCGTCAGCATCTCCATCACGCGCGCCGAATTCATCGATGAATTCCACGCCATGTTGGCCATATACAGGAACAGCACATCCACCTTGTAAGGATCGCCCGCATGGGCGTTGGGGATGACCATATGCATCAACCCATGCGCGCTGAACGGGTTCTCCCAGGTAAACGCCTTGTCGATCCGCCAGGGCGTGCCGTCCTCTTTCAGCGCAAGGTTCTCCGGCCCCCGCACATAACCCAAATGCGGCCCGCTCAAGGGCTTGCCCGGTGCCGCTACGAAATGCGGGGTGGGATGCGCCTCCACGGGCTTGGGATAGGGCGGCTTCAGCCGATACCCGCCGGGAACCTCCACCGTGCCCAGCAATATCTGCAACAGATGCAGCGCCCGCGCGGTCTGGAACCCGTTGGAATGCGCCGAAATCCCCCGCATCGCATGGAAAGACACAGGCCGCCCCTGCATCACCTCGTGGCGGTCCCCGCGAAAATCCGTCCAGGCGATCGGCAGCTCAAAGGCCTCATCGAACGCCACCCGCGCCAGCTCCGCCGCCAGCCCCCGGATGCGCGCCGCGTCAATCCCCACCCGATCCGCCACGGCCTCGGGCGCAAACTCCTCGCCCAGATAACGCTCCGCCATATGCTGGAACACCGTCCGGTGCCCCTGCCACACCGCGCCAAGGTCCGGCTGCACCCCCGCCCCTTCCCAAGGCGCAGGCATCCCCGTGCGGCGATCAATCACAAAGGGCTGGCTTTCGGCATTTTTCAGGATCAGGCCCTTTTCAGGCCCCTCCGCCTCATTCACCAGCAAGGGCGCATTGGTCCAACGCGCCAGATAGTCCAGATCAATCTTCCCCGCCGTCAGCAGGCAATGGATCAGCGACAGGATCAGCAGCCCATCCGTGCCGGGCGTGATCCCGAACCACTCATCTGCCACGGCGTTATAGCCCGTGCGCACCGGGTTCACCCCCACCACCCGCGCGCCGCGCTCCTTCAGCTTGCCGATCCCGATCTTGATCGGATTGCTGTCATGGTCCTCGGCCACGCCAAACAGCACGAACAGCTTCGTATAGGCCCAGTCCGGTTGCCCGAACTCCCAGAACGCCCCGCCAATGGTGTAGATCCCCGCCGCCGCCATGTTGACGGAACAGAACCCGCCATGCGCGGCATAGTTGGGCGTGCCAAACTGCTGCGCCCACCACCCCGTGAAAGACTGCGACTGATCCCGCCCCGTGAAGAACGCCAGCTTCTCGGGTGCTTCCTCCCGCAGCGGCTTCATCCAGGATACCGCCGTCTCCAGCGCCTCTTCCCAGGAAATCTCCTCGAACGCCCCCGATCCGCGCGGCCCCACCCGCCGCAGTGGCGCGCGCAGACGGCTTGGCGCGGTCACCTGCATGATGCCGCTCGCCCCCTTGGCACACAGCACCCCCTTGTTCACCGGATGGTCGCGGTTGCCCTCGATATAGGTGACCTTCCCGCTGGTCATATGCACATTGATCCCGCAGCGGCAGGCGCACATGTAGCAGGTGGTCTTGCGCACCTCATCCGACACCTTCGGCGACGTATCGACCCGCGGCTGTCCCATCACGCCTCCCCTGCCATTACGGCCATGGCCTCCATCGCAATCTGGCGCTCTTCCTCGGCCGGAACTGTCCAGATCGCGACCCTTGCGCCGTCGGGATGCAGCACTGCCGCGCCTTCGGCATTGGCGGCCTCATCGAACTCTACCCCCGCCCAGCGCAAACCGGTAAGGATTTCGCCCCGCACCATCCGATCATTCTCGCCAATCCCCCCGGTAAAGGCCACCGCGTCCAGCCCCCCCATCGCGGCGATCAGACTGCCCGCATGGCGCACCGACCAATAGCAGAAATGCGCCACGGCGAACCGCGCCTCCACCGTCCCGGCCCGATGCAGGCTGCGCATGTCCGACGCCCCGCCCAACCCCAGCAAACCGCTCTCCCGGTTCAGGATGCGCCCCGCGCCTTCCACCCCATGCACCTCGGCCAACCGCAGTACGGCATTGCCGTCAATCGCCCCGGCCCGCGTCCCCATGGTCAGCCCATCCAGCGGCGAATAGCCCATCGTACTGGCCACCGACCGCCCGTTCACGATCGCACAGGCCGAAGCGCCATTGCCTAAATGAAACGCAAGCAGCCGCTCTGGCAGCGGCCCATCCCCCATTTCTTGCACTTTTCGAACAATTGATGCGTAGCTGATCCCGTGAAACCCATACCGCCGCAACCCCAGCGCCTCTGCCTCCGGCGGCAGCGCGTAACGCCGCGCCACGTCCGGATTGGTCGCATGAAAGGCCGTGTCGAAACTCGCATATTGTGGCAGGTCCGGCACCAGCGCCGCCAGCGCGCGGATCGCCGTCAGGTTCGCCGGATTGTGCAACGGCGCCAGCGGCACGCAGGCCTCCACCTCGGCCACCACCGCCTCCGTCACCCGGCAGGGCGCCACCAGCCCCGCCCCGCCATGCACCACCCGATGCGCCGCAGCCGTCAGGCCGCTCACCGCGATCCCCGCCTCTTCCATCGCCTCAAGGATCAAGGCCAGCGCCGCCGCATGGTCCACCACAGGCCGCACGCCCACCAAAGGCCCCGCCTCCACCCGCGCGCCATAGCTGCCGATCTCGGTCACCCGTCCCGCCAGCACCTCGCGCAAGCCATCATCGAACACCGCCACTTTCAGGCTCGATGACCCGGCATTCACCACCAGCACGCTCACCACAGCACCGCCTTTACCAGCCCCATCCCCGCCAGCCCCGCCAACAGCAGAATGGCAAAACGCCGGAACTCCTGCGGATCCGTGTTCAGGAAATGCCGCCCGCCCAGCCAATTGCCCAAGAACGTCAAAGGCAGCGCAATCAGCGATGCCCACAGCGTGTCCCAACTCACCAACCCCGCATACCAGTACAAAGGCGCGGAATAGAGGTCGAGGATCGGGAAATACGCGATCAACGTCGCCCGGAACACCGCCGCCCGCATCGGCTGCGCGGCGAAAAAGGCCGCAATCGGCAGCCCCCCCATCCCCGGCGCATTGGCCAGCCCGGAAATCAACCCCATCCCCAGGTTCGACATGCCCCGCGCCTCCGCCGCCAGCCGCCACCCCGCAAACAGCACCAGACACATCACCAGCACATAAGCAGAGATCACCGCCCGCGCCGCATCCTCGGAAATCCCCGTCAGAGCCCACAGCCCCAGCGGCAATCCCACCGCCGCCCCCGCCAACAAAAGCCAGACCCGCCGCCAATCCACGTCCCGCGCGATCCCCCGCGCTGCCTGCAAGGACATGGCGGTCTCCAGAATGACCACCACCGCCACCATGTTCAGCGGGTTCATCACCAAAGATGACGCCGCTATCACCATCGCGGAATAGCCAAAGCCCGAATAGCCCCGGATGAAGGCGGCAATCACGATCGCCACCGCCATCCAGACTGTCCCCAGAAGGGACAGGTCAAAGGGCATCAAACCACCTGCGGGCGCATGTCCGCCTTGCTGATCCCCGCCACTGCAACGGGTTTCTTCATCGCATCACGGCGGAACGGCTCGCCCAGTTCCTGATTGATCAGCGCCTCGATCAGCGTGGTCTTGCCATGCTCCATCTGATCCGTCACCGCATTGGCCAAAGCGTCGCGCAACTCCTCCATCGTCTTGGCCTGCACGCCCTGCAACCCGCAGGCCCGCGCGATCCCGGCATAAGACACCTGCGTATCCAGCTCGGTCCCCACGAAATTGTCGTCATACCACAGGGTCGAATTGCGCTTCTCCGCACCCCATTGGTAATTGCGGAACACCACCATCGTCACCGCAGGCCATTCCGGCCGTCCGATGGCCGTCAACTCCGTCACCGCGATGCCGAACGCCCCGTCGCCTGCAAAGCCCACCACCGGCACATCCGGGCAGCCGATCTTGGCTCCCACGATGGACGGCAGGCCATAGCCACAAGGCCCGAACAGGCCGGGTGCCAGATACTTCCGCCCCGCCTCGAACGTCGGATAGGCATTCCCGATGGCGCAGTTATTCCCGATATCGCTGGAAATGATCGCCTCTTTCGGCAACGCGCTCTGGATCGCACGCCACGCCATGCGCGGGCTCATCCAATCGGGCTTGTCCGCCCGCGCACGCTCATTCCAGCTGGTCCCCGGATCATCATCCTCATGATCCATAGAGGCCAATTGCTGCGCCCAACGGCTCTTGGTGGTGGAAATCAGGTTCTCCCGATCCTTCCGCCCCGCGTCCCCGGCACTGGCCGACAGCCGCGCCAAAATCCCCTCGGCCACCTTCTTGGCATCGCCCACGATGCCCACCGCCACCCGCTTCGTCAGCCCGATCCGCGCCGGGTTGATATCCACCTGAATGATCTTGGCCCCCTTGGGCCAGTAATCCAGCCCATATCCCGGCAGGGTGGAAAACGGATTAAGCCGCGTCCCCAGCGCCAGCACCACATCGCCCTGCGCGATCAACTCCATCCCCGCCTTAGACCCGTTATACCCCAAGGGCCCCGCAAACAGCGGATGGCTGCCGGGGAAGGCATCATTGTGCTGATAGCCCACGCAAACCGGGGCACTCAGCCGCTCCGCCAGCGCCATGCTCGCCGGAATGGCCCCGCCGATCACCACCCCCGCCCCGTTCAGGATCACCGGGAATTTCGCAGATGACAGCAGCGCCGCCGCCTCGGCCATCGCCGCTTCCCCACCCGAGGGCCGCTCGAACTCCACCACCGCGGGCAGGTCGATGTCGATCACCTGCGTAAAGTAATCACGCGGCATATTGATCTGCGCCGGGGCCGAATGCCGCCGCGCGTTCAGGATGACCCGGTTCAGCACCTCGGCCACGCGGTTGGGATCGCGCACCTCCTCTTGATAGCAGACCATGTCCTTGAACAAGGCCATCTGCTCCACCTCTTGGAACCCGCCCTGCCCGATCGTCCGGTTCGCCGCCTGCGGCGTCACCAGCAACAGCGGCGTGTGGTTCCAATAGGCGGTCTTCACCGCCGTGACGAAATTTGTGATGCCCGGCCCGTTCTGCGCGATCATCATGCTCATCCGGCCCGAGGCACGGGTGAACCCGTCCGCCATCATCCCGCCCGATCCCTCATGCGCGCAGTCCCAGAAGGTGATCCCTGCCTTGGGAAACAGGTCTGAAATCGGCATGAAGGCCGATCCGATGATGCCAAAGGCATTGTCGATGCCATGCATCTGCAACACCTTCACAAACGCTTCTTCCGTGGTCATCCGCATCGGTCGTCTCCCGCTAAATCCATCGCACCCCGGCCGGGCGCTTTGCCCCTTGATACCCCCGCACCCGCCCCCCGGCTTAGGGCCAGAAAACCGGGCCACTTAGGTCCAGTTGACGACGGCGCCTCGCCCGCCCCTCCATGGTTAACGCCCCCTTCCGGCACCGCGCGTATGCACAGCCGTCTGCACAGGGCGCTGCACCGGCAGCGGCACCGCCAATTTGCCCAAAGGCCGAAAATAAACCCAGCGTCCGCAACCACTTGCAGGCGAAAGGGGCGCGCCCAATCACGCTTCCCGCATCGCCCGCGCCACCAGCGCGATCCCCTCCGGAATCTTCGCCACCGGGATCGACGAATAGGCCAGCCGATAGAAATTCCGCCGCTCTGTCCCCGGCTCAAAAAACACCCGCCCGGGTTCGATCAGCACGCCCTCGCCCCGCAGTCGTAGCGCCAGCGCCTCGGTATCCACCTCGCCCCGCGCCTCCATCCAGAAGGACGATCCGCCAAACCCGCCCTGCCCCGCAACCATCAGATCATGTTGGGAAATCGCCTCCTCCATCGCCTGCCGCCGCTTGCGGAACGCCGCCTTCATCCGGTTCACCAGCGCATCATAATGCCCCAGGCTCAGGAAATAGGCCGCCGTCCGCTGCACATGGCCGGGTGGATGGCGCAACACCTGCGCCCGCAGCGCCCGCGCCTCACGAATGAACGGCGCAGGCCCCACCAGCCAACCCAGCCGCAACCCCGGAAACAGCGATTTGGAAAACGATCCCGCATGCACCACCCGCCCCCCGGAATCGAGGCTCTTGAGCGATGGCGAAACGGGTTTCAGAAAACTCATCTCGAACTCGTAATCATCTTCAATCACAAGGAAATCCCGCTCCTCCGCCGCCTTCAAAAGCGCCTGCCGCCGCGCCATCGGCATGGTGGCATTGGTCGGGCTCTGATGGCTCGCCGTGGTGAACACCACATCCACATCCGCAGGCAGCGCTTCCACCGGCAACCCGCCCTCATCCACCGCCACCGGCGTCACCCGCGCCCCCGCCTGCGCCACCATGGCACGAAAGCCGGGATAGCCGGGGTTCTCCACCACCGCATGCCCACCGGGCCTGAGCAGCACCTGCGCCGCCAGCCACAACGCATTCTGCGCCCCCATCGTGACCAGCACCTCATCAGGTCGTGCGTCGATCCCCCGGCGGGGCAAGATGTTGCGCAGCAGATATTCGATCAGCATCGGATCATCCCGCTCATAGCGATCCGCCGTCAGCGTCTCGAACTCCCGCCGCCCCAGCGCCTGCAACGCGCAAAGCCGCCAGTTCTGATGGTCAAACAGCGTAGGGTCCGCCTGCCCATAGATGAACGGATAGGGATAGGCCCGCCAATCCTCGGGCCGCGCCACCCGCTCCATCCCGGAAAACCGCCGCCCCGCACGCGTCTCCCAATCCACCGTGCCAATGGCCCGTGGCACCGGGCGGAAAGCAGGCTGCACCGGCACGCCCTCGCTCACGAAATACCCCGACCGCCCCCGCGCGGTCAGGTAATCCGATGAAACCAATTCCGTATAGGCCAGCGTCACGGTGATCCGGCTCACCCCCAGATGATCCGCCAACCCCCGTGACGACGGCATCCGGTCCCCCGCCCGGAACCGCCCGGCCAGAATGCCCTCTGCCACCATCTGCCGGATGCGCTGCTGCAACGTCCCGCTGCCGCCTTCGGGCAGGAAGAAGCTTTCGACCGGTATCGCCATCTGGCCTTATCCCCACCTGATCTGGATATAAGGCGCGCGCCATCCTCCGGCGTCAAGCCCGCCCCGCCCGTCGCAGGGGGGCTGTCTGCCCCCCACGGGCCGCTGCGCGCCCCACCCCCCGAGGATATTTTCCTCAGAGAAGAATGGGATAGGCTTCATCTTGGCATCAAATACCCTGGGGGTTTGGGGGGAACCCCCATCAACCGAGCCGAGCGCGGCACGCGCGCGGGCGAGACAAAAGACAGGCGCGGCCCCCTCTTCGGGGGCCGCGCACAATCAGATCAACGTCTGAAGGATTCAGCCAAAGACGCGGGTCAGCGCGCCGTCGATGGCATGGGTGATGTGGTCGATATCATCCTTCGTCGCGATCAGCGCCGGGCTCAGACACAGCGTGTTGTTCAGCCCCGGCAGCGACCGGTTGGTCGCCCCGATGATCACGCCCTGCGCCATGCAATCGGCCACCACCGCCTGCACCTTCTTTTCATCCGCCGCTTCCTTGGTGGCCCGGTCCGCCACCAGTTCCGCACCAAGGAACAGCCCCTTGCCGCGCACATCGCCGATGATCTTGTGCTTCTCCATCAACCCTTGCAGGTTCGACAGGCAATAGTCGCCCATCTTGGCGGTGTTCTCCAGCAACCCTTCCGCCTCGATGATCCGCATATTCTCCAGCGCCGCCGCCGGCCCCGCCGTGCAGCCGCCAAAGGTGGAAATGTCGCGGAAATAGCTCATCGTGTCAGTCGGGTCGTCCTTGAACATCTCGAACACCCGCTCAGTCGTCACGGTGCAGGAGATGGCGGCATAGCCCGAGGCCACGCCCTTGGCCATGGTCACGAAATCGGGCTGGATGCCGTAATGCTGATAACCAAACCAGGTGCCGGTCCGGCCCACGCCGCAGACCACCTCGTCAATCGCCAGCAGGATATCGTATTTCTTGCAGATCGCCTGCACCTTCTCCCAATACCCCTGCGGCGGCACGATCACGCCGCCACCCGCAGTGACGGGTTCCAAGATCAGGCAGCCCACGGTATCCGGGCCTTCGCGCAGGATCACCTCTTCGATGGCCTCCGCCGCGCGCTCGCCGTAATTCTCCACATCCCACTGCTTGCGGTATTCAAGGCAATGCGGCACCCGCACGAACCCATCCGGATAGGGGCCGTATTGCATCGCGCGCTGGTCCTGCCCGCTGGTCGCAAGGGCGGCAATCGTGGTGCCGTGATAATCGCGGTCACGGTAAAGGATCTTCCACTTCTTCCCGCCGTGATGCTTGTGCGCGATCTGGCGCACCATCTTGTAGACCTTCTCGTTCGCTTCCGAACCCGAGTTGGAATAGTAGACCCGCGTCATCCCCGGCATCTTTTCGATCAACCGCTGGGCAAAGATCGCGCCCGGCACCGACCCGGCGGCGCCTGCAAAATAGTTCATCTTGATCAGCTGGTCGCGCACCGCATTGGCGATGCTTTCGCGGCCATAGCCGACGTTGACGGTCCAGACCCCGCCCGAGACGGCATCAAGATGCTCTTTCCCCTTGGCATCCCAGACCTTCATCCCCTTACCTTCGACGATCACGCGCGGATCGACGCCGGTGTCATATTGCTTGTGCTGGCTCAGGTGATGCCAGACATGGGCGCGGTCGGCCTCGACCACTTCGCTGATGTCGTTGAAACGATCCAACCCTTCCATGGGCGCGTCCTTTCCAGAAATGCCGGTTGCCCCGCAAATCGCAGGGCTGATGATGCATCATCCTCCACCCCCGCCCGCGTCGATAGGGCCAGAGCCATGATGCCGATAAGGCCAGACAAACCGTCGCAACCGGCCGCAGGCACAGGTTACCGCCGCCGAGTGCGGTTGAACGCAGGGAACAGTTGCAATTCAGGGCAGAGCCCCTATGAACAAACGGGCCTGCCCCCAATTGCGGGGTTCGGTAAAACCCTGGTGACCGGGCCCCTCTGACGAGAGTTTTGCGACGCTCTCGTGATGTCGGCACCGCGGAAAGCAATAGTCGCACGGACCTGACCGACCGACCGACCTCCACGACGCCTCATGCGCCGCGCGTCCGCCTGTCTGCCATCGGCCCGCCTCAGGCAAGGCATCGCCCCATGACCACCACCACCGCACCAAAACCCACGCTTCAGTATTTCACCTGGGCATTCATCGTCACGGCCCTCGGCCTCGCCCTTGGCGCTTGGCTGGGCTGGCAAAGCACCGGCACCCTCTCTGGCATGATGTCGATCTTCTTCATCTGCTGCGTCCTCGCCGTGCTGGAGATTTCGCTGTCCTTCGACAACGCCATCGTGAATGCCAACAAACTCAAGGACATGCGCCCGGAATGGCAGCGCGCCTTTCTGACCTGGGGCATCCTGATCGCCGTGTTCGGCATGCGGATCGTGTTCCCGCTGCTGATCGTTGTCATCGCGGCCAATATCGGCCCCTGGCAGGCTGTCGTGCTGGCCTCGACCCAGCCCGAGGAATACAGCCGCATCATGTATGAGGCCCACCTGCCCATCGCAGCCTTTGGCGGGGCCTTCCTGATGATGGTTGGCCTGACCTATTTCTTCGATGCCGAAAAAGACGTCCACTGGGTGCATTGGCTGGAAGAGAAAGTGGCCTCCTCCGCCACCATCCGTGGCATCGAAGTGGGTCTCGTGCTGATCCTCATTCTGATCTTCTCGAAATTCCTCGAAGGGGCGGAAAGCACCGCGTTCGTGTCTTCGGCGATCTATGGCCTTGTCACCTTTCTTGCCGTCGAAACGCTGGGGGGTCTGCTGGATAAAAGCCAGGAAACCATGTCCGCTGCCGCCAAGGGCGGTTTGGGCGCCTTCCTCTATCTCGAAGTGCTGGACGCGTCCTTCAGCTTTGACGGCGTGATCGGCGCTTTTGCCTTGTCGAACAACCTCTTCGTCATCGCCATCGGCCTTGGCATCGGGGCGATGTATGTGCGCTCCATGACCATTATGCTGGTCGAAAAGGGCACGCTGGCGCAGTACCGCTTCCTGGAACACGGGGCGTTCTATGCCATCCTGATCCTGTCGGTGATCATGTTCACGCAGACGCTGGTGCATATCCCCGAGGTGATCACGGGGCTGGGCGGTGCGGCGTTGATCGGGCTGTCGCTGTGGTCCTCCATCCGTTGGAACCGCCGCAATCCCGATGCGCTGACCGATCCGCGCTGAACCGGCTTTGGGCCGCCCGTCACAGTGGGGCGGCCCATCCCTTCAAACCGATTTGAACGATCCGACCGCCCCAAGACTTGACCGCGCAGGATGCAAGGGATAGCCCTTCCAAAGCGTTTCGAAGGCAAATCCGGGGGGAAAGCCATGGCAATCCGCGTCACTGTCTGGGGCGAAAACGTCCACGAACAGACCAACCGCATCGTGGCAGACCTCTATCCCGGCGGGATGCATGCCACCATCGCCGCCGCGCTGAACCGCGATCCCGGCATCACCGCCACCACCGCCACATTGCAAGAGCCCGACCATGGCCTGACGCCCGCGCGGCTGGCACAGACCGATGTGCTAGTCTGGTGGGGCCACGCCGCCCATGGCGATGTCACCGATGCCGTGGTTGACCGCGTCTGCGATGCCGTCTGGTCCGGCATGGGCGTGATCTTCCTGCATTCGGCCCATTTCTCCAAACCGTTCAAACGCCTGATGGGCAGCCCCTGCAACCTCACTTGGCGCGAGGCGGGCGAACGTGAACGGCTTTGGCTCACCTCCCGCAACCATCCCATCGCCGCCGGCCTGCCCGACAGTTTCGAACTGGAACACGAAGAGATGTACGGCGAACCCTTCGGCGTGCCCGAACCGCTGGAAACCGTGTTCGTCTCGTGGTTCCAGGGGGGTGAGGTGTTCCGCTCGGGGCTGACCTACAAACGCGGTGCGGGCAACGTTTTCTACTTCCGCCCCGGCCATGAAACCTATCCCACCTATCACGATGCGAATGTCCAGCGTGTGATCCAGAATGCGGTGAAATGGGCCCACAACCCCGCCGCTCGCATCGCAGATCCCAACGCCGCGCCGAATGTCCCGGTCGATGTCGCGCCCGAACCCATCACCGAACGCGGCCCGCGCCTGCATCAGGCCGGCGAAGAGGGGTTGCGCTGATGGCCCGCCCGATCCGCCTTCTCATCCTCGGCACCGGGGGAATGGCCGCCAACCACGTGGAACATTTCGGAAAGATCCCGGGGGTAGAGCTTGTCGCCGGCGTCGATACCCGCCCCGACCCGCTCGCCGCCTTCTGCGACCGCTTCGCCATCCCGAACCGCTTTACCAGCCTTGATGCCGCGCTGGCTTGGGGGCAGTTCGATGCCGTGACCAACGTCACCCCCGATGCCGCGCATCACGCCACCACCCTGCCCCTGCTTGCCGCCGGAAAACATGTGCTGTGTGAAAAGCCGCTGGCCACCAACGCCGCCCATGCGGCCGAGATGGCCGATGCCGCCGCCCGCGCGGGCGTGACCGCCATGGTCAACCTCAGCTATCGCAACGTCCCCGCCCTGCAAAAGGCCGCCGAACTGGTGGCCGCCGGGGCCATTGGCACCATCCGGCATTTTGAGGCGTCCTATCTCCAAAGCTGGCTGACGCAATCCGCCTGGGGGCCATGGCAGGAACAGCCGCAATGGCTCTGGCGGCTGTCCACGGCGCATGGGTCCAAGGGCGTGCTGGGCGATGTGGGCATCCACATCCTCGACTTCGCCACCTTTGTCGCCGGGCTGGATGTGGCGGAAATCTCCTGCCGGCTGGTCACCTTCGACAAGGCCCCCGATGGCCGGGTCGGCGAATATGTGCTGGATGCCAATGACAGCGCCACGATGCAGCTGCGCCTGGCCAACGGCGCGCTTGGCACCATCGCCGCCACCCGCTTTGCCACCGGCCACCTGAACGACCTGCGCCTGCGGCTCTATGGCGATGCGGGCGGGATCGAGGTCAGCTTCGAACGCGGCATCAGCCGACTGTCCGCCTGCCTTCCCCCAGATCTGGAAACGGCAGAATGGACGGAAATCCCCTGCCCGCCCGTTCCCACGGTCTATGACCGGTTCATCGCGGCGATCCGGGGCGAAGGCTCTGCGATCCCCGATTTCGCCCGCGCCGCGCGCCTTCAAACCCTGCTCGACAGGGCCGAAGACTCCGCCGCCCAACAGGCTCTTGCGCTGCCCGTCTGACAGCACCCTGCGACAAGGCGTTGAATTCAGGCGATTTGGTGGATGCCACCTTCCGTGACCGCGTGGTCACGGAAAAACGGCATACACATCCCGCGCAAAGCGCCCATGTTCGCAACACACCGCGTCAGCGGTGAAAGTCGGCTCTACAAGGAACAGAAAGTGCTCTGGAGGCGGGTACCGGAATCGAACCGGTCTTCACGGATTTGCAATCCGCTGCGTAACCTCTCCGCCAACCCGCCGAGAGCACGGTTGACCTATACGACCCGAACCCGGCGCGCAAGACCGCGCGACGGGAAAATCCGCGCAGGCCCTGCCCTGCGGCTGGCAGTCTTGTGATTGGCCCGGGCTTTCCCTTGCCACCGCCCCGCTATCTTTGGTGTCCCAGCACAGGATCAAAGCCATGCTCAAGGCCGCCCTTACCCTGCTCTCCCTCTCGCTCGCATCGGCCGCCAGCGCCGATCCGGCCGCGCTGGTTGAACGTATAGGCGCGGATGTCCTGTTCCTGCGCCACGCGCTTGCCCCCGGCACCGGCGATCCTGCCAATTTTCGCCTTGGCGATTGCAGCACCCAGCGCAACCTCAGCGACGAGGGCCGTGCACAGGCGCGCAGCCTTGGCGATGCGATCCGCGCCGCGAACCTGCCAGTCGCACAGGTGCTCACCTCCCAATGGTGCCGCGCCCGCGAAACGGCCGATCTGCTGGCGCTTGTCCCCCCGGTCGAAGAACCCGGTCTGAACTCCTTCTTCGGCAATCCCGATGCCCGCACCCCAACGTTGGATCGGCTACATCAGGCCCTCGCAGCCCTGCCAGAGGGCATCACCGTGATGGTAACCCATCAGGTCGTCATCACGGCAATCACCGGGCAAACCGTGCCATCAGGCGGCGCGGTGCTCTATGACGTCGATACCGGGCAGGCGCAGCCTCTCGCCCTTCCCTAAAGGCGCCGCGCCTCAGCCCCAGTCCAGCACCACCTTGCCCGACTGCCCCGATTTCATCGCCGTGAACCCCGCCTCGAACTCATCCACGGCGAAGCGGTGGGTGATCACCTTGCGCACGTCCAGCCCGTTTTCCAGCATGGCAATCATCTTGTACCAGGTCTCGAAAATCTCGCGCCCGTAGACGCCCTTGATCGTGATGGCCTTAAAGACGATCCGGCTCCAGTCCACCGGGCTTTTCCCCGGCGGGATCCCCAACATGGCAATCCGCCCGCCCATGACCATCGCCTCGACCATCTGGTCCAATGCGGCCTGATTGCCGCTCATCTCCATGCCGACGTCAAAGCCCTCGGTCATCTTCAACCGCGCCTTCACATCCGACAGGTTCTCGCGTGTCACATCCACCGGGGTCACATCAGCCACCGCAGCGGCCAGTTCCAATCGCGCGGGGTTCACATCGGTGATCACCACATGCCGCGCGCCCACATGGCGGGCCACCGCGGCGGCCATGATGCCGATGGGGCCTGCCCCTGTGATCAGCACATCCTCACCCACCAGATCGAAACTCAGCGCCGTATGCACGGCATTGCCCAAGGGGTCGAGGATCGCGCCGATCTCATCATCAATCGCATCCGGCAGCGGCACCACATTGAATGCAGGCAGGCGCAGGTATTGCGCAAAGGCCCCCTGCTCGTTGACGCCAATCCCCCGCGTGGCCGGGTCCAGATGGAACTTGCCCGCCCGCGATTGCCGCGATTGCCGCCCGATCAGATGCCCCTCGCCCGAACAGCGCTGCCCGATATGCAGCCCTTCGACATTGCGGCCCAGCTCCACGATCTCGCCCGCGAATTCATGGCCCGTGACCAACGGCACCGGCACCGTCCGCGCGGCCCAGTCATCCCAGTTCCAGATATGGATATCCGTGCCGCAAATCCCGGTCTTGCGGATGCGGATCAGCACGTCATCGGGGCCAATCTCCGGCACCGGGCGGGTTTCCATCCACAGGCCCGGCTCGGGGCGGGCTTTCACAAGCGCCTTCATCTCGTTCGTCATGTCAGATCACCCCCCAATCACACCAAGAGCGCGGCCCGCGGCGGTGAACGCCTCCAGCCCGAAATCCAGATCCTCCCGCGTCAGCCGCGCATTCATCTGCGTGCGGATGCGCGCCTGCCCCTGCGGCACCACGGGGAAGAAGAACCCCGCCACATGCACGCCCCGCTGCCCCAGTTCCGCCGCCATGGCCTGCGCAAGCTTCGCCTCGCCCAGCATCACCGGGATGATCGGATGCTCCCCCGGCAGCAGCCGGAACCCTGCCGCCGCCAGCCCCGCGCGCCAGTAGCGGGCATTGTCGAACAACGTCGCCCGCAAATCATCCGCCGCCTCAACGATATCCAGCGCAGCCAGCCCCGCGCCCACCACCGCCGGCGGCAGCGCATTGGAAAACAGGTAAGGCCGCGCGCGCTGACGCAGCAGGTCGATCACCGCCTGCGGCCCGGCGATATATCCGCCCAGCGCACCGCCCAGCGCCTTGCCCAGCGTGCCGGTCAGGATATCGACCTCCACCCCGAAATGCGCAGGCGTGCCCCGCCCCCCCGGCCCCATGAAGCCCGTCGCATGGCAATCATCCACCATCACCAGCGCGCCATATTGCGCGGCAAGCGCCGTGATCTCGGGTAGCTTCGCCAGATAGCCATCCATCGAAAACACGCCATCCGTGGCAATCAGGATGAACCGCGCGCCATCCGCCCGCGCCGCCTGCAACTGCGCCTCCAGATCGGCCATGTCGGAATTGGCGTAGCGATAGCGCTTGGCCTTGCACAGACGAATGCCGTCAATGATGCTGGCATGGTTCAGCGCATCGGAAATCACCGCATCCTCCGGCCCCAGCAGCGGCTCGAACAGCCCACCATTGGCATCGAAACAGGCCGCGAACAGGATGGAGTCCTCCTTGCCCAGATACTGCGCCAGCCGCTTTTCCAGCGCGCGGTGAATATCCTGCGTCCCGCAGATAAAGCGGACACTGGCCATCCCATACCCATGGTCGCGCATCGCGTCCTCGGCCGCTGCCACCAGACGCGGATCATCGGCAAGGCCAAGGTAATTGTTGGCGCACAGGTTCAGCATCCCGCGCCCGCCCATCTGCACATGCGCGCCCTGCGCCCCGCCGATCAGTCGTTCCCGTTTGAACAGCCCGTCGCGTTCAATACCCGCCAACACAGTACCAAGATGGTCGAGAAAGGCAGCTTTATCCGTCATGGCGGAATGTCCTCCGTTTTGGTGGATAACTGGCACAGCTTTGGGCTTTCGTCAATATCGCGGAATATCGTCCGTCAAAACGGAATGCCGCTTCATCTTGGCCCAAATACCCACATCCGCCCGCACCGAAAGGGCGACGGTCGTCAGCTCCCCTGCACGATCAGAATCGCCCGCGCCTTCCCCTTGGCGCGGATCGCATGCGGGCGGTCGGCGGCGTAGCGGGCCGTATCGCCGGGGCCAAGGTCTTCGACATCCTCGCCCGAGGTCACGGTCATGTCCCCTTCGATCACCGTCAGATGTTCCCGGCAGCCCGCACTGTGCGGGTCTGATACCAGCGCCGCCCCCGCCTCAAAGGCCAGATCATAAACCTCATGCTCCCCCACCGTCTCGGCTGGGGAAAGGATGCGGATGCGCACGCCGGAACTGCGCGCGATCACCGGGGCGGCACTTGCCCGCGTCACCTCGATCCCCGGCGCGGGCTTGCCTTCCAGCAGCCCGGCGAAATCCACCTGCAAGGCCTGCGTCAGGTTCCACAGCGTGGCGACGGTCGGGCTCGATTCCCCCCGCTCGATCTGGCTGACCATCGACCTGGACACGCCCGACAGCTTCGCCACCGCATCCAGCGACAGGCCACGCGCCTTGCGCGCCTCGCGCAAGCTGGCAGCCAACCGGTCATGGATGTCGGATCGGATGTTCATGCGCGCGATGGTGGCCCGCGCGGCTGCGAAGGTCAACGCGCCTTAGGTGCCGCAAAAGGTGACATGGCGGCCAAAGCCCTGCGGCGCGGGCAGCATAAAGGCCTCCCGCTCCACGAACGGCTCTGACACCGCCGCCACCAGCGCCTCGAACGGGGCCATGTCGCCGCCCGTCGCCGCCGCCAATGCCTCTTCCACCTTGTGATTGCGCGGGATCACCGCCGGATTGGCCGCCCTGATCCGATCCGCCGCATCCGGGGCCAGCCGTGCTTGCCAGCGCGGCAGCCAGTCGTGCAGCGCCGTCGCATCGGCAAACAACGGCGCGATGCCCGTGGCATCGCCCCCCACCGCCCCCGCCAAGCGGCGAAAGGTCAGCGTCCAGTCTGCATCCTGCCCCTCCATCGCCGCCAGCAGCGCATCGGCCAGATCGCCATCCCCTGCCTCAGCCCCGGCCAGCCCCAGCTTGGCCCGCATCACCGCCACCCATTCGGCGCGGTACCGCCCCGCGATCGCCTCCAGCGCGACATTGGCCTTGTCAACGGCCCGGTCCTGATCCGCATCGAACAGCGGCAGCAACGCCTCGGCCAGCCGCGCCAGATTCCACCCCAGGATTAGCGGCTGGTTGGCATAGGCATACCGCCCGGTATGGTCGATCGACGAAAACACCGTCCCCGGCGCATAGCCTTCCATAAAGGCGCAAGGGCCGTAATCGATGGTCTCACCCGACAGCGCCATGTTGTCTGTGTTCATCACCCCATGGATGAACCCCACCCCCATCCATTGCGCGATCAGCCGCGCCTGCCGCGCGACCACGGCATCGAACAGCGCGACATAGGGGTTATCCGCCCCCGCCACCTCGGGGAAATGCCGCGCAATGGTGTAATCGGCCAAGGCCTTCACCTGCGCCTGATCCCCGCGCGCGGCGAAAAACTGGAACGTCCCCACCCGGATATGGCTCGCCGCCACCCGCGCCAGCACGGCACCGGGCAACTCCACCTCGCGCAGCACGGGCGCGCCCGTTGCCACCACCGCCAAAGCCCGCGTCGTGGGGATGCCCAGCGCCGCCATCGCCTCGCCCATCACATATTCGCGCAGCATCGGCCCCACCGCCGCCTTGCCATCACCGCCCCGCGAAAACGGCGTCCGCCCCGACCCTTTCAACTGGATGTCCCAGCGCCGCCCGGCCCCATCCAGCACCTCGCCCAACAGCAGCGCCCGCCCGTCACCCAGCTGCGGCGAAAATCCCCCGAACTGATGCCCGGCATAGGCCTGCGCCACCGGCTCCGCACCCGCAGGCAGGCGATTGCCCGACAGCATCTCTGCCGCCCCCGCCTCCAGCCAGTCTGCATCAAGCCCCAGCGACGCCGCCAATTCTCGGTTCAGCATCAACAGCCGCGGCGCGGGCGCCGGGGCCGGACTAGCAGAAAGAAACGTACCGGGCAGATCGCGGACCCAGGAATTGTCAAAGGCAAAGGTCATGGCTTCCTCAAGCGCCGGATTGGCCCAGGGAATATGGGCGGCAGCGGCGCCGGGAGCAACCCGCACCACATCACGCTGTCAGCGGAACTCCATCTGCTTCACCTGCCAGATCGACCGGGCATAGATCACCTCGGACTGATAGGCCGACTCGGAATCATAGGGATAGACCAACCACAGCGGCCCCTTGTCGCGCACCGCAAGGACCTGCCCGTTTTGCTCAAAGGCCAGCATAGGCCCGCCTTCGACTGCGTCGGTCAGGGGAATTTCCACCATGTAATCGTTCAGCGCCGACGCCGCGACCACCGATCCCTCAGCGCCCAGAATCTCGACCAGCCGCTGCAACGACACGCCGCGAAACACCTGCGGCCCATCGGTCCAGATCGTCGTCGTCTCGAACTCCACCGTTCCCAGCGCATCCAGCATGGCCAGATCGAACTGCGCGCCTTCAGGGCTGTTCGCGTTGGAAATATCGCCCGTCACCGTCAGGATGACCGGCCCCTGTGGCACAGGCAAATGTTCGGCCACGGCCGCCGTACCCACAAGCACGGCACCGACAAAGGCAATTCCCAGCGACCAACGCATCTGCAATCAGACCCCTTGCCCCATGAACCGCTGTTCTTCCTTATGCCATAAACGCCAAAAAATCATCTATGCTTTGGAGGTAGGTTCCACGCGCCGCAACGGGCATATTCGGGCCTGCATCGCCTCTGGTTTGGCATTCGCGCAGGAAGTGGTCGGGGTGAGGGGATTCGAACTCCTGACATCCTGCACCCAAAGCAGGCGCGCTACCAGACTGCGCTACACCCCGACTGCCTGCCGTATAGGCAAATTAGCGCAGCGCCGCAATGCCGATTGCACTCAGGCCCTCAGTTGCGAACCGGCAACCGATCCAAAAGGCAAGGCCATGAAAGTAGGAATTAAACTGGTATTCGCTGCGCGATCCACCCCTTCCGGAACCGCCACGCCATCAACCAGCGCAGCGCCCCGATCCGGCATGTTTCACGCGATCGCGCGTAGGTTCCAAAGCACCGAACGCAGCGCCCGCGTCACTCGCAGGGCCAGGCGGCGGTGTCTTGCGCGATGGCCGGGTGGCGCAGTTCGGCCCCCTCCACAATACCCATACGCGCGGCCAGCCCGCCGTTGATTTCCAGCGTGAATTGCACCCCGTCGCCGCCATCGACCGGGGTCAGATCCCCCGGCACGGCATTGGCATGCACGCGCGTCACCACGCCCCGCGCATCGGCAAAGATCATATCCAAGGGAATCAGTGTGTTCTTCATCCAGAACGACGCGCGGCGCGGTTCCTCATAGACGAACAGCATCCCGGCCGACATCGGCATGCTTTCGCGGAACATCAGGCCCTGCGCCCGCTCGGCCCCGTCATCGGCAAGCTCAACCGTGAACCGCTGCTGCCCCGCCGGGCCACGCACATCGACCGTTTCCACCGAACAGGCCGCCCAGGATGCCACTGGCATCAGGGCCGCCAGCCCCGCGATCAGCCAAACTGCCGCGTTGCTGCTTCCCATGACACCACCTGTACCGCCATACGTCCGCGCTTGCCGTCAACGATCCGCAGACAGACCGCCTCGCCCGCCTGCAAATCGGCAAAGCCCGAAACGCGCAGCACCTCGATATGGATGAACACGTCCTCGGACCGGCCAAAGACGTTGGCAAAGCCGAATCCCTTCGCCTTGTCGAACCACTTCACACGTGCGGGTTCCAGGGGCAGTCGGGCGATCTCATCGGCATCGACCGGGGCACTTTCATCCCCCAGCGGAAAGCTGACGCCTTGCGGAGGCTCGATCTCAAGCACTTCAACTGCCTGAACGCCACGCTGCGTCATCTGAACCTTCACCGAAATCACTGCACCATCCGCCACCGAGTTCTGCCCGTAGTTGCGCAGGACATTGGCGTGAAGAAGGATATCAGCTCCCCCTTCATCTGCAACAATGAAACCAAATCCCTTGCCGGGATCGAACCACTTCACCCGGCCATGCACGACGTGCACGTCCTTATCTTCATCAATCATGTCAGAGGCCATTTCCCCAGCCAAAGCTCCTGCAAGACATGACTCCAATGCTGAGGGTGATTCAAGCGCAAAGTGTTAACTTGTTTGAAGGCATTCATTCGCGAAGCGCGAATTTCACGGGTTCAACCGGGAAATCTCCCACGGCATCCCCCCGGCTGTTCCGCCCTCGGCCCGCGTCCAGCGGAACCGGTCATGCAGGCGGAACGGGCCATCCGCCCAGAACTCGATTTCCACCGGCCGGATGCGGATGCCGCCCCAGAAGGGCGGGCGTTTAGGCATCGGCCCCTGCTCCATCGTCACCTTCGCCACCTCGGCCATCAGCGCCGTGCGCGATGCCAACGGCTGCGACTGCGCCGAAGCCCAGGCCCCCAACCGGCTTTTCAGGCTGCGGCTGGCGTAATACTCATCCGCCTTCGGCCCCTCTTCACGTTCCGTCACCCCCCGCACCCGGATCTGGCGGCGCAGGGATTTCCAATGCAAAACAAAGGCCGCCGTGCCGCTCGCCGCAATCTCCTGCCCCTTGCGCGAGGTATAATTGGTGTAGAACACAAAGGCATCCGCCTCGATTTCCTTCAGCAAAACCATGCGCACATTGGGCATCCCCGCGCTGTCCACAGTCGCCAGGGCAATGGCGTTGGGGTCGTTCGGCTCCACCGGTTCCGCCTCGGCCAACCAGGCCCGCGCGATGGCAAAGGGGTCATCGCCCGCAAAAATTCCGCTTCTGTCCATGCTTTTCCCGCCCGATCATCCTGTGTTGCAGGTCGACCGGCCACCCTTGATGCAGCCTGTCGGATCGCCTACACGTCTACGACGTTACTTAGGGTGGGTGAGGGACAGGCAATGTCAACCGGACTTATGGCAGGAAAGCGCGGGCTCATCATGGGTCTTGCAAATGACAAATCCATCGCCTGGGGCATTGCAAAGACCCTTGCCGATCACGGCGCGGAAATGGCCTTCTCATATCAGGGAGAGGCGCTGAAAAAGCGCGTCGAACCGCTTGCCGCCTCGATTGGCACCCCGCTTCTCTTCGAATGTGACGTTGCGTCAGAAGAGTCGATGGACGCGCTTTTCGCGGGCCTGAAGGCCGAATGGGGCCAGATCGATTTCCTCGTTCATGCCATCGGATTCTCCGACAAGAACGAATTGCGCGGCCGCTACGTCGACACGTCGCGCGCCAACTTTCTGATGACGATGGATATCTCCGTCTATTCCTTCACCGCCGTCTGCCAGCGCGCGGCCGCCATCATGGCCCCCGGCGGGTCGCTCCTGACGCTCACCTATTACGGTGCGGAAAAGGTCATGCCGCATTACAACGTGATGGGTCTGGCCAAGGCCGCGCTGGAGGCATCGGTGAAATACATCGCCGAAGACCTCGGCAAGGACGGCATCCGCGTCAACGCCATCTCGGCTGGCCCGATCAAGACGCTGGCCGCTTCCGGCATCGGTGATTTCCGCTACATCATGAAGTGGAACGAACTGAACTCCCCCCTCCGCCGCAACGTCACGCAAGAAGAGGTGGGCAAGGCCGCGCTTTACCTGCTCTCCGATCTCGGCTCCGGCACCACGGGCGAAAACCTGCATGTCGATGCGGGCTATCATGTCGTGGGGATGAAGGCCGTAGATGCCCCAGATATCGACGCGGTGACCGGGCGGAACGGCAAGGAATGACCATCGCCGCCTTCCTGGCCTTTGTCGGTTTGGTAATTTTCGCCGCCATCTCGCCCGGCCCCGCCGTGCTGATGTCGGCCCGCACCGGCCTGACCGAAGGCTTCCGCACCGGACTGATGCTTGCCATGGGTATCGGCGCGGGCGCGGTCGTCTGGGCCTCTGCCGCGATGTTCGGGCTCAACCTCCTGTTCGCCGCCGCCCCGGCCCTGCTCTGGGCGCTGAAGATCGGCGGCGGGCTTTACCTCATCTGGATGGCCATCCACCTCTGGCGCGACGCCAAGACCCCGCTCGTCACCGATGACACGCGCCCCGTGCCGCGCTCGGCGCTGTCGGCCTTCCGCCTTGGCCTCTTCACGCAACTGGCCAACCCGAAACCGGCAGTCATGTTTTCCGCCATCTTCCTCGGCACCGTGCCGCAGGGCACGCCGCTTTGGGTCTATCTCGCGCTTCTCGCCGTTATTTTCACGTCTGAGACCCTCTGGAATACCCTCGTCGCGCGCATCTTCTCGCTCGACAGCACCCGCGCCCGCTACATCAGCCTGAAAACCGTCATCGACCGCAGCTTCGGGGGCCTTCTCGCGCTTCTCGGGGTCAAGATCGCCGCCACCTGAACACAGGAGTTGCCCCATGGCCGCCGAACGCCTCCCGCATGAAAAAGGCTTCCACGTCAGCTGGGACCAGATCCACCGCGACGCCCGCGCGCTCGCATGGCGGATGGATGGCAAAGGTCCGGGCGAAGGCGGTGCCTGGAAGGCCGTGGTCGGCATCACACGCGGCGGCCTCGTCCCCGCGATGATCGTCTCGCGCGAACTGGACATCCGCGTCGTCGATACGATCAGCGTCAAATCCTACAACCACCAATCCCAGACCGAGGCCCGCGTCACCAAGGCCCCGCAAGAAGACCTGATGGGCGATGGCACCGGCATCCTGATCGTCGACGACCTCGTCGACAGCGGCAAAACGCTGGAACTGGTCCGCCGCCTCTACCCAAAGGCCCATTTCGCCACCGTCTATGCCAAACCCCATGGCAAGCCGCAGGTCGATACCTATGTGACCGAGGTCAGCCAGGACACCTGGATCTTCTTCCCCTGGGACATGGCGCTGCAATACGTCCAACCCTTCCGCGGCACGGATTGAGCGTTTTCTGACGCAGAAAACGCACCGGAATTTGACGCAAATTCCGGCCCCCGCCCTTGGACCCCGCTTTCTGCGTCAGAAAGCGGCGCGAAATCTGCGTCAGATTTCGCCACCCCTCGCCCGCCATTTCGCACAGACGCGCCCGCCACACTGTCGCAAACGATGCGCCCCCCGCGCAAATTGGCGGTCGCAGCCTGCATCTTCCCCCCCTAGACTGGCCGCGAACAGCCCACGGAGCCACCGATGACCCTGCCCCTGAACCCCGCCATGGCCGCCACCGATCCCCCCCCGGTGATGGAGGCGCGGCGTTGGCTGCAAGGGGCCAGTTTTCCCGCAGACCGCCCCCTGATCAATGTCAGCCAAGCCGCCCCGGTGGACCCGCCGCCCCTCGGCCTGCGGCAGGCGCTGGCCGATGCCGCGCTGCACAATGACGCCGCGCATCTTTATGGCCCCGTCCTCGGCCTGCCCGAACTGCGCGCGGAAATCGCGGCGCAATGGTCCCTGGCCTATGGCGGCACGATCCACGACTCGCAAGTCGCCATAACCCAGGGTTGCAATCAGGCCTTCACCGCCATCATGTCCACCCTCGCGGGCGCGGGGGATGAGGTGATCCTGCCAACCCCATGGTATTTCAACCACAAGATGTGGCTGGACATGCAGGGTGTCACCACGGTTCCCCTGCCCGCCGGCCCCGGCCTCATCCCGCAGGCCGCCGATGCCGCCCGCCTGATCACCCCCCGCACCCGCGCCATCGTGCTGGTCAGCCCCAACAATCCCGGCGGCGTGGAATACCCGGCGGAAACGCTCGCCGCCTTCCGCGACCTCTGCCGCGCGCATGACCTTGCCCTCATCGTCGATGAAACCTACCGCGATTTCGACGCGCGGTCTGGCCGCCCCCATGACCTCTTCACCGATCCCGACTGGCACGACACGCTGATCCAGCTTTACAGCTTTTCCAAAGCCTACCGCCTGACCGGTCACCGCGTCGGCGCCATTGTCGCCAGCACCGCGCGGCTGGCCGAGGTGGAAAAGTTCCTAGACACCGTCGCCATCTGCCCAAGCCAACTGGGCCAGATCGGCGCGCTTTGGGGGATGCGGAACCTGGCCCAATGGGTAGCAGGCGAACGGGATGAAATTCTGTCGCGCCGTGCCGCCATGGTGAGCGGCTTTGCCGCCCTTCCCGATTGGAAACTCCTCGGCTGCGGCGCCTATTTCGCCTATGTCGAACACCCCTTCGACATGGCCTCCGACGCGCTGGCCAAACAGCTTGTGCACGATGCCTCGCTCCTCATGCTGCCCGGCACCATGTTCCAGCCCCCCGGCAACCCCGACGGCCGCCGCCAGCTGCGCATCGCCTTTGCCAATGTCGATGCCACCGGGATCACCGAGATGTTTCGCAGGCTGGCCGCCTTCCGCCCCTAGCCCCGCTTGCCCAGCGCGCCGTCACCCACTAGACAGGCCCCGACCGCAGACAAACCTGCAGACCCATGACCACCCAACAGCCCGCAAAGGCGCGACCGATGGCCAAAGAACCCGCACCCGACCAGCCCCGCAAGAAGATGAAGGCCAGCAACCTCTTTGTCTGGATCATCCTTGTCCTTGTGATGATCGGCCTCGGCGGCTTTGGCGTCACCAATTTCGGCGGGGGCCTCACCTCCATCGGCCGGGTTGGCGACCGTGACATCGAGATGAACGATTACGCCCGCGCCCTGCGGCAAGAGATGGATGCAATCTCGGCCCAGTTCGGGGCGCCCATCACCTTTGCACAGGCGCAGGCCTTCGGTCTGGACCAGCAGGTGCTGCAAACCGTGATCACCCGCACCGCGCTGGACAATGAGGCGGATCGCATCGGCATCTCGGCCGGCGATGCCACCGTGGCGGGCGAAATCACCGCCATGCGCGCCTTTCAGGGCACCGCGGGCAGCTTTGATCGCGAAACCTATCGCTTCACGCTCGAACGCAACAACCTGACCGAGGCGCAGTTCGAAGCGGGCATCCGCAGCGACGTCGCCCGCTCCATCCTGCAAGGCGCAATCGTCGGCGGCTTCACCGCCCCGCCGGCCGTGGTGGACCGGCTCTCCGCATGGGCCGGGGAACGGCGCGGCTTCTCGCTCCTGCCGCTGACCGAGGCGGATCTTCCCGCCCCCGTCGCCGCCCCGACCGATGCAGACCTGCAAGCCTTCTACGACGCCAATATCGAACGCTTCACAAAGGGTGAGGCAAAGCGCATCACCTATGTCTCCCTTCTTCCCGAAGCGCTCGCCCCCACGATGGAGGTCGACGAACAGGCGCTGCGCGATCTCTATGACGCCCGCATCGACGAATTCATGATCCCCGAAAAGCGCCTTGTCGAACGCCTCGTCTATCCCACGGATGCCGAGGCGCAGGCCGCAAAGGCCCGGCTGGACGCGGGCGAGGTCACCTTTGACACCCTCGTCGCAGAACGCGGCCTCTCGCTCGATGACATCGACCTTGGCGATGTGGCGCAATCCGATCTGGGCGCTGCAGGCGAAGCTGTCTTCGCCCTGACCGAACCCGGCGTCGCGGGCCCAGTGCAATCCGACCTTGGCCCTGCCCTGTTCCGGATGAACGCTATCCTTGCCGCGCAGGAAACCAGCTTTGAAGAGGCGCAGGAAACCCTCGGCGCAGAGCTTCGCACCGATGCCGCCCGTCGCGCCATTGGCGCGCGGATTGAGGAAATCGACGATCTCCTCGCCTCCGGTGCCGATCTCGAAGAGGTCGCGCAGGAAACCGGGATGGAACTGGCAACGATCGATTACATCGCCACCGACACCCCCGAAGGCATCACCGCCTATCCCGGCTTCCGCGAGGCAGCCGATGCCATCGCCGAAGGCGACTTCCCCGAAGTGACGCAGCTCGCCGATGGCGGCCTTGTCGCCCTGCGCCTTGATGCCGTCGTCCCCCCCACCCCCATCCCGTTGGATGAGGCGCGCGAAGACGTGCTCGCAGGCTGGCAGGCCGAAGCCACCGCCAAGGCACTCGCTGACCGCGCCGCCGCCATCAAGACCGAGGTCGAGGGCGGGGCCGCCCTCGGCGGCTTCGGCATCGTCAGCGTCACCCGCGACATCACCCGCGACGGCTTCGTCGAAGGCGCCCCCACCACCCTGCTGCCCACGCTCTTTACCATGGCCGAGGGCGAGGTTCAGGTGATCCAGGGCGAAGGCTTCACCGGCCTTGTCCGGCTCGACACCATTCAGGCCGCAGAAACCGAAGGGGATGAGGCCGCCGCCCTGCGCGATTCCATTGAACTTCGCGCCCGTCAGGCGCTGGCACAGGATGCCTTCACCCTCTTCACCAATGCGCTCTCGAACGAGGCCGGCATCCAGATCGACCAGACCGCGCTGAACGCGGTCCATGCCCAGATGAACTGACGCCCAAGATGAAGCTGGAACCCTCCTTCGCCGATTTCGAACGCGGCTGGGCCGCCGGGCGCAATCAGGTCGTCCATGCCCGGATCGCGGCTGATCTCGATACGCCGGTCTCCCTGATGCTGAAACTGGCCGAGGCGCGTTCTGACACCTTCATGCTGGAAAGCGTGACCGGGGGCGAAGTGCGGGGGCGTTATTCTGTCGTCGGCATGAAGCCTGATCTGATCTGGCAATGCTTCGGAACGCAAAGCCGCATCAACCGCGAGGCCCGCTTCGACCCCGCCGCCTTCACGCCGCTGGACGGCCACCCGCTGGATACGCTGCGCGCCCTGATCGCCGAAAGCCGGGTCGACCTGCCCGAAGGCCTGCCCGCCATCGCCTCGGGCCTGTTCGGTTATCTGGGCTATGACATGATCCGTCTGGTGGAACACCTGCCCGACGTGAACCCCGATCCGCTGGGCCTGCCAGACGCCGTGCTTATGCGCCCCTCCATCGTGGCGGTGCTGGATGGGGTGAAGGGTGATGTCACGGTCGTGGCCCCGGCCTGGGTCGCCTCTGGCCTGTCAGCCCGCGCCGCCTATGCGCAGGCGGCCGAACGGGTAATGGACGCGCTGCGCGATCTCGATCGCGCGCCCCCTGCCCAACGTGATTTTGGCGAAGCCGCCCCCGTGGGCGAGGCGCAGTCGAACTTCACCCACGAAGGCTACAAAGCCGCCGTCGAAAAGGCCAAGGACTACATCCGCGCGGGCGACATCTTTCAGGTCGTCCCCTCGCAGCGCTGGTCGCAGCGGTTCGAGGCGCCGCCTTTCGCGCTCTATCGCAGCCTGCGCCGCACCAACCCCTCGCCCTTCCTGTTCTTCTTCAATTTCGGCGGGTTTCAGGTGGTGGGGGCCAGCCCCGAAATCCTCGTCCGTCTGCGCGACGGCGAAGTGACGATCCGCCCCATCGCCGGAACCCGCAAACGCGGCGCCACCCCGGAAGAGGACAAGGCGCTGGAGGCCGATCTTCTGGCTGACAAGAAGGAACTGGCCGAACACCTGATGCTCCTCGATCTGGGCCGCAACGACGTGGGCCGCGTGGCAAAGGTCGGCACTGTGCGCCCGACCGAGCAATTCATCATCGAACGCTATTCCCACGTCATGCACATCGTCTCCAACGTGGTGGGCCAGATCGCAGATGGCGAAGATGCGCTGTCCGCGCTTCTGGCGGGTCTGCCCGCAGGCACGGTGTCGGGCGCGCCCAAGGTGCGGGCGATGGAAATCATTGACGAATTGGAACCCGAAAAGCGCGGCGTCTATGGCGGCGGCGTGGGATATTTTGCCGGCAATGGCGAGATGGATTTCTGCATCGCCCTGCGCACCGCCGTGCTGAAGGATGAGACGCTCTACATCCAGGCAGGTGGCGGCGTCGTATATGACAGCGACCCGGAGTCGGAATACCAGGAAACGGTGAACAAATCCCGCGCCCTGCGCCGCGCAGCCGAAGACGCTGGCCTCTTCACCCGCCGCAACAACGGCTGACAGGGCAAAGCAGAAGAATTTTCGCCGAAAATTCTTCTGACCTGATCCTTCTGCGAAGGATCAGGCAAAATCTTCTTCAAAGATTTTGCATCCCTCCCCGCCCTATTCTGCCACGCTGCGCTTTGCGAAGAATTTTCACTGAAAATTCTTCGCCACCTCCAGCCTCTCGCAAAGACATGCCCCGACGCGCCCCCAGCAGACCGCGCGAACCGCATCGTGCTGCACAATAGACGGCGCACCAAAAGGCGTGGGTCACCCAGAGGCCGGACCACTCTCTAGTATCCCTCCCCCTCCGATCCTTCGCAGAAGGATCGGACAAAATCTTTGCCGGAGTTCATGCCGTCGCCGCAGCCAGTCGCCCCCCGTCGCAGGCCGCAGACAGTCATCGCAGAGAACTCTCTGCCTCCCATCAAAGCCACGCCCCAACCGCCCGACCATGCGCCCTCATCCGGACAGAAAACGCGCAACCCGGCACAGAAAGGACCGCACAATCCACAAATCACACTCCACAAATCACACTCCATAAACGCCCCGCCCTGCCCCCACCGCCTTTACCTGGCGTTAACCTTAACGGCTCGCGAACAAGGCGCGCGTATGCACAGCTGTCTGCACCACCGTCTGCACCAGCAGCGGCACGACCAAAATCGCCACCTTCACCGAATTAACACAGCGTCCTCAAGGGCTTGTCGGTGTTTCCAATACGGCACTCACCGGCGCCAGCATCACCGATGCCGCCCGCCCCTCGACCGTCCATTCCAGGATCGCGGCGACCGTATCCGCCTGCGCCCGGCCGATGACCAGCACCCGACCCTCCTGCGCCGCCTTGAAGGCCGCGCGGTCAAGGTAGTTGCGCATCTTGGGAATGGACTCGCCCTCGGCATCCAACACCCGAAAGATCGTGGCCCTCGGCACCCCTTCGCGCCGCGCCACCTGATCGGCCGAATTCAGCCCGCGGTCATAGGTGACAACGCCCCGCCCCTGTTCCGCAACAATCGGCACCGCCTGCCGGGCCAGGTCCAGCGTGTCCTGAAAACCGCCCTCCATCCGGTCCAGCACGGCCACCGCTTCGGGCATCGCCATGTCCAGCGCCTGGAAAGTCTGCTCCAGATCGCTCGCTGTCGCCCCCTGCGGAATGCCGCTTGCCAGCATCACCACCTCTTGCCCCGCCGCGCGGTAAACCCTTGCTGCATCAGCGGAATCCGCTGCCAGCGGATCAAGTGCGAAACTCACCGCAAAGGGCAGCGCGGCCAGTCTGGCGCGTTCCTCGGCTGGGATGCCCTCATCAATCAGGATGATCGAAAACAGCGGCTTGGCATCGGGATTGTCGAAATCGCGGCGGAACAGTTCCAGCGGGGTCGTGCCCAGCACGGCCTCGGGCAGCGCTGCGGTCTCCGCCCCCTCTGTTGCCATGTCATCCTCGGCCGGGGAGGCATCGTCTCCGATGCGCGGCAGACGGTCGGTCCGCACCCCCGGCACGGCATTCGCCATCTCTTCCGACGCGTCCGTTCCCTGCGGCGCGCCGTCCGGCACGGTGGGCAACGGCGCATCCGGCACGATCAGCGCAGGCGCAGGCGGTGCTTCGGCGGCAGGCGCAGGTTGCAGCAGCGCCTCTTCCACAGCGGGCGGATCGTCGGTACGGGACGGCGCGGCCTCATCCCCCGGCAGGGCAGGCGTCGCAGCCCCGCTCAGGCCCGGCGCAGCCTCGGCCAACGCGTCCGGAACGGTGACACCGGCATCCGGCGCTGCGGGCAAGACGGGCGCGTCAGGGGCCGTGTCATCCACCGGGCCGGGCTGCGCAAGCATCTGTTCCAGAACGGTTTCCTCAGGCGCAGCCGCATCTTCCGGCGCGGCAGGGGCCTCTGCCCCAGGCGCGATCTCTGGTGCCGCAGCTTCTGCCGCAGGCGCCGGAACCGGCTCGTCGGTCGGCGCAGGCGCATCCGGATCGGGCTCGACGACCGCGGCATCCGGGGCCGGGCCTTTTTGCAGGATTTCGGGCTGCAACGCCTCGGGCGGTGCCACTTCGGGGGTGGCCTCGCTGGCCGCCTCAGGGGCAACCTCTTCGGTCACCACCGCATCGGGTTCCGCCGCCTCCGCCTCTACCGGATCGGGTACTTCCGGTACCGGTGGCGGCGCAGGTTCTTCTACGGGATCAATGGCTTCCGGCGCCTCAGGCAACGGCACGACAGCCGGGGAGACTTCCCCCTCGGCCACAGCGTCCGGCGCTGGCAAGGGTGCAACCTGCGACACAACCGCAAGCCCCGTCGCCGCCACCACACCGCCCCAGATCACGCCCGTCACAAAGCCCCGGATCACACCCTGCACTCCTCTGCCTGCCACCCCGTTCGGGCGGTCTTTGGCGTCGCTTGGGCTTGACGCCCCTTTGCCGCTCTGCCCATGTATAACCCGTCCCTCATCAAGGTTCATCCCCTATCCGGCAAGGCCCCGCAAGATGCTGCTTCTGATCGACAACTATGACAGCTTCACCTACAACCTCGTCCATTATCTGGGCGAGTTGGGGGCGGATGTCGTTGTGAAACGCAACGATGCGCTGGATGTGCAGGCCGTTCTGGCCCTGCGCCCCGAATGTATCGTCCTCTCCCCCGGCCCCTGCGATCCCGCACAGGCAGGCATCTGCCTGCCGCTGACAACAGCGGCCTATGAGGCGCGGATTCCCCTGCTCGGCGTCTGTCTCGGCCATCAGACGATTGGTGAGGCGTTCGGCGGCAAGGTCATCCGCTGCCATGAAATCGTCCATGGCAAGATGGGCAACATGCACCATGCGGGCAAAGGCATGTTCCGCGGCCTGCCCTCCCCGTTTCAGGCCACCCGCTATCATTCGCTGATCGTGGAACGCGAAACGCTGCCCGATTGCCTTGAAGTGACGGCATGGCTCGAGGATGGCACGATCATGGGCCTGCGCCACAAGGATCGGCTGATCGAAGGCGTGCAGTTCCACCCCGAAAGCATCGCCTCCGAACACGGCCATCAGCTTTTGCGTAACTTTCTGGATGAGGCAAAAGCCGCATCCCGCGTGCCGGCATGAGCGATGTGCTGCGCCCCCTGATCGGCCTTGCCGCCGAACGCCCGCTGACCCGGGCCGAAGCGGAAACCGCGTTCGAGGCGTTGTTCAACGGCGAAGGCACGCCCGCCCAGATGGGCGGCTTCCTGATGGCACTGCGCACGCGGGGCGAAACGGTCGATGAATTTGCCGCCGCCGCCACGGTGATGCGCGCCAAATGCCACAAGGTCACAGCGCCTGCCGGTGCGATGGATATCGTCGGCACCGGGGGCGATGGCAAAGGCACGTTGAACATCTCCACCGCTGCGGCCTTTGTGGTGGCGGGCGCGGGCGTGCCAGTTGCCAAGCACGGCAATCGCAACCTGTCGTCGAAATCCGGCTCTGCCGATGCGCTTACCGAACTGGGCCTAAACGTCATGGTCGGCCCTGAAGTGGTGGAACGTTGTTTGTCCGAGGCCGGGATCGGCTTCATGATGGCCCCCATGCACCACCCTGCCATGCGCCATGTCGGCCCCGTGCGGATGGAGCTGGGAACACGGACCATCTTCAACATCCTCGGCCCCCTGACCAATCCGGCAGGCGCGAAACGGCAATTGACCGGGGCCTTCACCGCCCGGCTGATCCGGCCGATGGCGGAAACGCTGCTTGCGCTGGGGTCGGAAAAGGCATGGCTGGTCCATGGCGGCGATGGCACGGATGAGCTTGCAATCTCCGCCCGGTCACAGGTGGCAGCCCTGGAAAACGGGGCCGTGCGCGAATTTGACATCGGCCCCGAAGATGCAGGCCTGCCCTATCACCCGTTCGAGCATATCCTCGGCGGCAGCCCTGCCGAAAACGCCGCCGCCTTCCGCGCGCTCTTGGATGGTGCAACCGGGGCTTACCGCGATGCCGTGCTGTTCAACGCTGCCGCAGCGCTGGTCGTGGCCGACCGTGCCGCTACCCTGACCGAAGGGGTGGATATCGCCCGCGCCTCCATCGACAGCGGGGCTGCCAAGGCCAAGGTCGCCGCGCTAGCCCGCATCACCTCGGCGGGCTAAGCCCCGCGCCCTTCCCTTCCCTGTCGCCAAAGGTTAGTCCTTTCGCATGAGCACCATTCTCGACCGTATCAAGACCTACAAACTGGAAGAGATTGCCGCCCGCAAGGCGCAGCGATCCTTGCAGGATCTGGAAGAGGCGGCCAACGCTGCCCCCACGCCGCGCGGCTTCACCCGCGCCCTGACCGAGGCTGCGCATTCGGGCTATGGCCTGATCGCCGAAATCAAGAAGGCCAGCCCCTCCAAGGGTCTGATCCGCGCGGATTTCGACCCGCCTGCGCTTGCCCGCGCCTATGAGGCAGGGGGGGCCACCTGCCTTTCGGTCCTGACTGACACGCCCAGCTTTCAGGGGGCCGACGAATACCTGACCCAGGCGCATCAGGCGACCAACCTGCCCTGCCTGCGCAAGGATTTCGTCTACGATCCCTATCAGATCGTCGAAGCGCGCGGCCTGCATGCCGATTGCATCCTGCTGATCATGGCCTCGCTGACCGACAGTCAGGCCGCGGAACTGGAAGATTGCGCCATCGCATGGGGCATGGATGTGCTGATCGAGGTGCATGATCAGGCCGAACTGGAACGCGCCGCGCGGCTCAAATCGCCGCTGATCGGGATCAACAACCGCAACCTCCACACGTTTGAGGTGACGCTGGATACCACCCGCAACCTTGCACGTCGCGTGCCAGAGGATCGGCTGATCGTATCGGAAAGCGGCCTTTATACCCCCGCCGATCTGGCCGACATCGCCCGCTTCGGCGCGCGCTGCTTCCTGATCGGCGAAAGCCTGATGCGGCAAAAGGATGTGGAAGCTGCCACCCGCGCCATCCTCGCCCGCCCGCTGACCGGGCAGAGATAAGGCAATGTCCGACAGCCCGCTCACCCATTTCGACGACAAGGGCCACGCCCATATGGTCGATGTTTCGGCCAAACCGGTGACAGACCGTGTCGCCGTGGCCGAAGGGCGGGTGGTGATGACGGCCGAAACACTGGCGTTGATCGTCGAAGGGCGCGCGAAAAAGGGCGATGTGCTGGGCGTGGCCCGCCTTGCCGGGATCATGGCGGCCAAGCGCACCGCAGATCTGATCCCGCTCTGCCACCCCCTGCCCATCACCAAGGTCGCGCTGGACCTGACCCCCGACCCCGCCCTTCCCGGCATCCACGTGCAGGCCACCGTCAAGACAGGCGGCCAGACCGGGGTAGAGATGGAGGCGCTGACAGCCGTCTCCGTCGCGTGTCTCACGATCTATGACATGCTGAAAGCGGCTGAGAAGGGCATGCAGATCAACGGTATC
Source organism: Fuscovulum sp. (assembly GCA_035192965.1). Lineage (NCBI taxonomy): Bacteria > Pseudomonadati > Pseudomonadota > Alphaproteobacteria > Rhodobacterales > Paracoccaceae > Fuscovulum > Fuscovulum sp. The sequence continues at coordinate 3,054,402 of CP136571.1, forward strand.
CGCCTTGTTCTGAAGGATGGCGGAAAATCCGGGCGCTATGAGGCCGCACAATCCGGGGTTGGCGCATGATCTCGGTCGATGAGGCGCTTGCGCGCTGCTTCGCCCTTGTCGCACAGCTGGATGTTGAAACCGTGCCGCTGCGCCAGGCCGCTGGCCGCGTCATGGCCCGCCCCGCCATCGCCCGCCGCGACCAGCCGCCCTTTGCCGCCTCGGCCATGGATGGCTATGCCCTGCAAGGCGACCCTGCCCCCGGCGACCGCTTTACCCTGATCGGCGAGGCCGGCGCTGGCCATGCCTTTCACGGGGCCGTGGGCCACGGCCAGACCGTCCGCATCTTTACCGGCGCCCCTATCCCCGAAGGTGCCACCCGCGTGGTGATCCAAGAAGATGTAGAGGCTGACGGCACCACCATCACCATTCGCCCCAATGCCGACACCGGCACCCACATCCGCCCTCTCGGCCAGGATTTCCGCGCAGGGGCCGCGCTTTCACCCCGCCGCCTGCGCCCCAACGACCTTGCGCTCATCGCCGCGATGAACCTTCCCGAGGTAACGGTCACCCGCCGCCCCGTCATCGCCATCATCCCCACTGGCGATGAACTGGTCATCCCCGGCGAAGACCCGCGTGCCGATCAGATCATCGCGTCAAACAGCTATGCCCTCGCCGCGATGGTAGAGGCCGAAGGGGCCGAGGCCCGCCTCCTGCCCATCGCCCGCGATACCGAGGCGGAATTGTTCACCGTCCTGTCCATGACCGAAGGCGCCGATCTCATCGTCACCATCGGCGGCGCATCGGTGGGCGATCATGATCTTGTCGGCCGCGTGGCCGAAAGCATGGGGATGGAACGCGCCTTCTACAAAATCGCCATGCGCCCCGGCAAACCCCTGATGGCGGGCCGGTTGCGCGGCATCCCGATGCTGGGCTTGCCCGGCAATCCCGTCTCCTCCATCGTCTGCGGGCATCTGTTCCTGCTTCCCATGGTCCGCGCCATGCTGGGCCTTGGCGAACACCCGCCCGCCACCCGGCGGGCCGTTCTCGCGCAGGACACCCCCGCCAACGGCCCCCGCACCCATTACATGCGCGCGCGCCTGTCCCCCGGCCCCGGCCTGCCGCAGATCACCCCCTTTGACAGGCAGGACAGCGCCCTCATCACCATCCTGACCGAGGCTGACGCCCTGCTGATCCGCCCCCTTGGCGATGGGCCCCAGCCTGCGGGAACCGAGGTGGATTTCCTGCCGCTCTGACCCGCATGATGAGAACGGGTTGACACAAAACAAGAACACTGGCAGAACATTGCACCAACACAGTCGCGTTGAGGTGGCACATGCTGACCCGTAAACAGCTTGAACTTCTGGATTTCATCAAGACCCGGATGGATGTGGACGGCGTTCCCCCGTCCTTCGACGAGATGAAAGAGGCGCTCGATCTGCGCTCCAAATCCGGCATCCACCGCCTGATCACCGCACTGGAAGAACGCGGCTTCATCCGCCGCCTTGCCCACCGCGCCCGCGCACTGGAAATCGTCAAACTGCCCGAGGCGATGGAAAAAGCCGGCTTCAAACCCCGCGTGATCGAAGGGACCAAACCCGAACAGCCCCGCGCCGCCTTGCCGGTTGAGGCGATCCATGCCATGGAACTGCCCGTCATGGGCCGCATCGCAGCTGGCGTCCCGATCGAGGCGATTGCCGAAATCTCCCACCACATCGCCGTGCCGGGGTCCATGCTTTCGGGCAAGGGTCACCATTACGCGCTGGAGGTGAAGGGCGACTCGATGATCGAAGCCGGGATCAACGACGGCGACATCGTGGTGATCCGCGAACAATCCACGGCCGAGAATGGCGATATCGTCGTAGCCTTGGTCGAGGAAGCCGAGGCCACGCTGAAACGCTTTCGCCGCCGTGGCGGCATGATTGCGCTGGAAGCGGCCAACCCGGCCTATGAAACCCGCGTCTTCCCTGATCACGCCGTTCGTGTGCAGGGCCGCCTTGTCGGGCTGATCCGCAGCTATTGATCCGGCAGCGCGACAGCCGGCAAGGATAGCCCCGCGACGACTGTCGTGGCGGACCATATCCGTCTGTCGCCCTGTGTGACCTGAACGCGCAGCCCTGAAGTGGCGTCCACGATGGCAATCGTGCCGCTTTGGTCCAGCAGGTCCGTGTCGATCAACAGACAGGGGCCTCTCCTCTCCGCCACCTCGTGAACAACCACCACCGCATGGCTCTGACAGGCCCCCGGTGGCGCCGTACCCCCCTTCGCCACCAGCAGCCCTGTCCGGCCCGCAAAGGGAAAGACCCGCCCGCCCTCGCCCTCAACGAACCCCGGTCGCCCCGCGGCAGCCTCCTGACCCGCCAGATCACCATCATTCTCCAGCCAGTTCGCCACCATGAACCCCGCCCCGCGCGCGGATGAAATCGCTCGCCCCTCCGGCCCCATCACCCCAACCATCCCCCCCGCGCCGATCAGAACCACGGGCCGCGCGGCCTGCGCCCAGATCACCAGCGCCGCCACCACTGCCACCCCGCCGCCCCAGCGCAGCCGCCCCGGCCACAACACCACCCAGCACAGCCCCAGCGTCAGCATCGGCAGCACCACAGCAGGCGGCGCGGGTATGGCGGTCACCGCCCCCTCCAGCGCGGCCACCTCATGCGCAACATACAGGATCCAGCGGCATCCCTGCTCCATCACCCATAGCGGCAACCCGGCAAGCCCGAATGGTGCCATCACCGCCGCCATCGCCCCGGCGGGCATCACCACCATCCCCATCACCGGCCCCGTCAGCAGGTTCGCCACCAGCCCATAATCCGTGAACCGGTTGAAATGCGCCGCCGCATAGGGGGCCGTCGCCACCCCGCCCAGTATCGATGACAACACCAGCGCCACCCCCATTTGCACCCAGCGCGGCCATTGCCCCGGCTCCAGCCGATCCGTCATCGCGGCAAAGCCTACGATCAGCGCCACGGTTGCGGCAAAGCTCATCTGAAACCCCGGTGACAGCAGCGCCTCGGGTTGCCATAGCAGCAGGATCATGCCCGCAATCGCCACTGACCGCAGCGTGATCGCCCGGCGGTCCAGCAGCACCGCCACCAGCATCACCGCCACCATGATGAAAGCACGCTCCGTCGCCACATTCGACCCCGACAGCGCCAGATAAAAGGCCGCCACCCCCAGCGACACAACCGCCGCCACCTTCTTGCTGTTGATCCGCAACGCCACCGGCGGCACCAACGCCAGCCCATAGCGCAACAGCGCAAAGACAAAGGCGATCAGGAAGGCCATGTTCATCCCGGAAATCGCAAGCAGATGCGCCAGGCTCGAATCCCGCAACGCCTCCACCGCCTCACGCGATAGGCCGGATCTGTCTCCCGTCAGCACGCCCGCCGCAAAGGCCCCGGCATCACCCGCAATCTCCGCCCGGATTGCAGCTGACAGAAAGGCGCGCAACCGCCCCACCCGCGCCTCACCCGGCGCGGGCTCCTGCCACAACAGCACCGGGTGGCGGGTATAGCCCACCGCGCCCAACCCTTCAAAGAACGCCATGCGGCGAAAATCAAAGGCCCCCGGTTCCACCGGCCCCTGCGGCGGCGACAGGAACGCCGTCGCCATCACCACCGATCCCGGCACCGGATCCAGCCAGCGCTGATCCCCCTGTAATGACAGCCGGATATGGGCCGGGGTGGCAGTGGGCGGCTCCTCCTCCAACCAGACCCGGTCCAAGGTGATCCGCAGCGCCCCCGCCTGTGACCGGTCCACCTCGACAATCCGGCCCGTCACCGCACCATAGAACTCCGCCTCCAATATCGGGGCCGCCACGAAATGGACCCGCAGGCCACAGGCCAGAAAACCACCCAGCACGCAGGCCGCAAAGAGGGCCAGCGGCTGAACCGGCTCCCACAGACGATGCAGCAGCCCAATCAGCGCAATACCGGCTCCGATCCCCGCATAGGCCCACAAACCCGGTTCCTCGCGCAGGCCGAACCAGACCCCGATGCCAATCCCAATCCCCACTGGCACAAAGGCGAACAGCTGCCCGCGCAGCCCGGCAAGGCCCAGCATCCCCTTGCCCGCCAAGGCACCCACCCCCACCACCTTGTTTCCCGCCCCGCGATTGCCTAGACAGGCCCCGACCCTATTCCCGCCTTGGTTTCCGAAAGGTTAATGCACGATGTGCGCCGATAAGCCTGTTGTCACCCGCTTCGCCCCCTCGCCCACCGGATACCTCCATATCGGCGGCGGGCGCACGGCGCTGTTCAACTGGCTTTACGCCCGCGGGCGCGGCGGCAAGTTCCTCTTGCGGATCGAAGACACCGATCGCGAACGCTCCACCCCCGCCGCGACCGAGGCGATCCTGCAAGGCCTGCGCTGGTTGGGCCTCGATTGGGATGGCGACGCCGTCAGCCAGTTCGAACAGCGTCACCGCCATGCCGAAGTGGCGCATGAAATGCTGGCGCGCGGCACGGCCTATAAGTGCTTTTCCACCGCCGAAGAAATCGCCGCCTTCCGCGCCGAAGCCGAGGCGAAGGGTGCCAGCTATGCCGTCTTCCTGTCGCCCTGGCGCGATGCCGACCCTGCCACCCATCCGGATGCCCCCTATGCCATTCGGATGCGCGCGCCCCGCACAGGTGAAACCGTGGTCGAAGATGCCGTTCAGGGTACCGTGCGCTTTGGCAATGACCAGTTGGATGACATGATCGTATTGCGATCCGATGGAACGCCCACCTACATGCTGGCCGTGGTGGTCGATGACCATGATATGGGCGTCACCCATGTGATCCGGGGCGATGACCACCTCAACAACGCGGCGCGCCAGCAAATGGTCTATGATGCCATGGGCTGGGATATCCCGGTCTGGGCGCATATCCCGCTGATCCACGGGCCGGATGGCAAGAAACTGTCCAAACGCCACGGCGCCACCGCTGTGGGCGATTATCAGGCGCAGGGCTACCCGGCGGCGGGCATGCGCAACTATCTGGCCCGTCTGGGCTGGGCGCATGGCGATGATGAGTTCTTCACAACCGCGCAGGCGACGGAATGGTTCGATCTGCCCGGCATTGGGCGGTCCCCCGCACGGCTGGATTTCAAGAAGCTGGAAAACATCTGCGGCCTGCACATTGCCGCCAGCGACGATGCTGCACTGCTGCATGAAATCGAAGGTTACCTTGCCGCCGCCGCCTTGCCTGCCCTGACAGGGGCGCAGCGCGACCTCCTGTCACGCGCGCTTTACTGCGTCAAGGAACGCGCGAAGACATTCCCGGAACTGCTTGAAAAAGCGCATTTTGCGCTGACCAGCCGCCCCATCGCGGCAGATGAGGCTGCGGCCAAGGCCCTCGATCCGGTATCCCGTGGTATACTGAAAATGTTGACGCCGCGACTGCAAAATGTTAGCTGGACGAAACAGGATTTGGAGCCGATCCTGAACGAAATCGCCACAGCCCACGGCATCGGATTCGGCAAACTCGCCGCGCCGCTGCGCACAGCCCTTGCGGGGCGGACTGCGACACCAAGCGTTTACGACATGATGCTAGTCATCGGTCGTGACGAAACGATCGCGCGGCTTGAGGATGCTGCGGGCTGAATGCCCCCCTCTGACGGCCGCCCCAATGCTACCAGCCGCATCGCCCTGCCCGGCGAGCGGAACAATGAGGGACGTTGAAAGATGGCCGACAGCAAGAAATCCGCAACCCTGACCCTGGACGGGAAAAGCTACGATCTTCCCATCCATTCCCCGACGCTCGGCCCGGATGTCCTCGACATCCGCAAACTCTATGCCGAGGCGGATGTCTTCACCTTTGACCCCGGCTTCACCTCCACCGCCGCTTGTGAAAGCGCGATCACCTATATCGATGGCGACAAGGGCGAATTGCTGCACCGTGGCTATCCGATCGAACAGCTGGCGGATAAATCCTCCTACCTCGAGCTTTGCTATCTGCTGCTTTACGCAGAACTGCCCACCGCCGCCCAACTGGCCGATTTCCGGGGCCGCGTGACGCGGCACACGATGGTGCATGAACAGATGCACTACTTCTTCCGCGGGTTCCGCCGTGACAGCCACCCGATGGCCACCATGGTGGGCGTCGTTGGCGCCATGTCAGCCTTCTATCACGACTCGCTGGATATCAACGATCCCTGGCAGCGCGAGGTTGCTGCGATCCGGATGATCGCAAAACTCCCCACCATCGCCGCGATGGCCTACAAATACTCCATCGGCCAGCCCTTCGTGTATCCGAAGAACAGCCTCGATTACGCGGGCAATTTCCTGCACATGTGCTTCTCTGTTCCGGCAGAGGATTACGTCGTCGATCCGGTCCTGTCCAAGGCGCTGGACCGCATCATGATGCTGCACGCCGACCATGAACAGAACGCCTCTACCTCCACCGTCCGTCTGGCCGGGTCTTCGGGGGCCAACCCGTTTGCCTGCGTTGCTGCCGGCATCGCCTGCCTCTGGGGCCCGGCGCATGGCGGGGCCAATCAGGCCTGTCTGGAAATGCTGCGCGAAATCGGCACCGTGGACCGCATTCCCGAATACATCCGCCGCGCCAAGGACAAGGATGATCCCTTCCGCCTGATGGGCTTTGGCCACCGCGTCTACAAGAACTTCGATCCTCGGGCCAAGGTGATGAAGGAATCCGCGGATGAGGTGCTGGGCCTGATGGGGATTGAAAACAACCCCACCCTGCAAGTCGCCAAGGAACTGGAACGGATCGCGCTGGAAGACGATTACTTCGTCTCCAAAAAGCTCTATCCCAACGTCGATTTCTATTCCGGCATCATCCTCGATGCGATGGGCTTCCCCACCGCTATGTTCACCCCGATCTTCGCGCTGTCGCGCACGGTGGGCTGGATCGCGCAGTGGAAAGAGATGATTGGCGAAAAGAACCAGAAGATCGGCCGCCCGCGCCAGCTTTACGTGGGCGAAACCAAGCGCGACTTCGTCGATCTGAAAAACCGCTGATAGATCAGAAATCTGCAGGAACGGCGGCCCTTTGGCCGCCGTTTTTCATGCACGGTTTCAGGCGCTGCGCCGCGTACCGTCCAGCGTCTGCACCGCGCCGTACAGATCGACCCGCCGGTCGCGAAACAGCCCCCAACTTCCGCGCAGCGCGGCAATCGCCTCCAGATCAAAGGTCGCCGTCAGCACCTCTTCCCGGTCGCGCGACGCCTTGGCCACCAGTTGCCCGGTCTGATCGGAAATGAAGGATGATCCGTAGAAGGTCACATCCACCCCTTCCGGCGCAGTTTCCGTACCGATCCGGTTCGACGCGATCACCGGCAGGATATTCGCCGCCGCATGGCCGCGCATCACCATTTCCCAATGCGGCTGGCTGTCATAGCCCGGCGCAGGCGGCTCTGATCCGATGGCCGTGGGGTACAGCAGCATCTCCGCCCCCATCAACGCCATCGCCCGCGCCGCTTCGGGGAACCACTGGTCCCAACAAATGCCCACACCAATCCGGCCATGGGCGGTTGACCACACCTTGAACCCCGTATCCCCGGGCGAGAAATAGTATTTCTCCTCATACCCCGGCCCCTGCGGGATATGGCTCTTGCGGTACAGGCCCAACATCGCGCCATCAGCATCGATCATGGCAACCGAATTGAAATGCGCCTGCCCCGCCTTCTCAAAGAACGAAAGCGGCAGCACCACCCCCAACTCTTTCGCCAGCGATTGAAACCGCGCCACCAGCGGATGCCCCTCCAACGGACGGGCCAGACGGAAATATTCCGCGCGTTCGGTGATGCAGAAATAGGGCGCCTCGAACAATTCTTGGATAAGCACCACCTGCGCGCCCTGCGCGGCGGCCTTCCGAACCAACGCCTCCGCCTTGTCGGCATTGGCGGGCAAATCCCAGCTACAGGCGAATTGCGTGGCGGCGACGGTGACTGTGGTCATGGGTTTCCTCCGGCTCGGGTTGCGGGCAGTTAACCCGCAGCCGGGGGCAAAGAAAAGCGCCCTACCCCGCCGCCTGCAACCAATGCCAGATGCGCTGCGGGGTAAAGGGCATGTCCACCCGCGTCACACCCTGCCCGGCCAGCGCATCGCGCACCGCATTGGAAATGGCCCCCAGCGCGCCCACTGTCCCCGCCTCGCCGCAGCCCTTCATCCCGAACGGGTTCAGCACCGATGGCACGGGCTCTGATGTGAAATCCATGAATGGCAGATCATCCGCTCGCGGCATGGCGTAATCCATGAAGCTTGCCGTCAGCAACTGTCCCGCCTCATCATGCACGGCCAGTTCCATGACCGCCTGCCCATAGCCCTGCGCCACCCCGCCATGCACCTGCCCGATGGCCAGTTCCGGCGCGATCAGCGTTCCGAAATCATCCACCACCGTATAGCGATCCAGCCGCAACGCCCCGGTTTCCGGATCAATTTCCACCTCGGCCAAATGCGCGCCATTGGGGAAAGACCGTCCCTCCAGCGTGATCGTCGCGGCATGGTCGCACAGGTCTTCGCGCCCCTTTTCCCGCGCCAACTCTGCCGCCTCGGCCAGCGTCAGCCGCAGGTTCGAACCCGCAGCGCCAAAAGTCAGGTCATCGAACCGCACTTCGCTCAGGCCCAGTTCCTCTTCCAGAAACGCGCCCAACCGCGCCACTGTCTGGATAACCGTGGCCCGCGTCGCCGTTCCCTGCACCGTCACCGATCGCGAACCGCCTGTCCCGCCACCGTTCGCGACCAGGTCGCTGTCACCCTGAACGATGCGGATCTTCTCCTCAGGCAGCCCGGTCATGCCCGCCGTCATCCGGGCATAAACCGTTTCATGCCCCTGCCCGTTCGATTGCGTGCCCACGTAAAGCGTCGCCCCACCATCCGGATCCAGCGTCAGCCGCGCGGTTTCCGACGGATCGCCAAGAATGGATTCGATATAGGTGGCCAGCCCCAGCCCCCGCAGCATCCCCTTGGCTTCACTCGCCGCCCGACGCGCAGCAAAGCCGGCAACATCGCCCTCCACCTCGGCCCGCGCCAGCACGCGATGGAAATCGCCCACGTCGATCACCTGATCCGTCACCGTCCGATAGGGGAAAGTGCGAATGAAATTCCTCCGCCGCAGATCGAACGGATCGGCCCCCAGCACGCGCGCGGCCTCATCCATCACCCGCTCAATGGTCAGAATCGCCTCAGGCCGCCCCGCGCCCCGATAGGCATCGACCGGCGCGGTGTTGGTAAACACCCCCAGCGCATTCAGCCAAGCATTGGGAATGTCGTAAAGCCCGGTCAGCACCTTGGAAAACAGTTCTGACTGGATCGCCTGCGCGAATTGCGAATTATAGGCCCCAAGGTTCGACAGCACCCGCACCCGATACCCGGTGATCCGCAGATCGGCATCAAACCCCATCTCTGCCTCTGCCACCAGATCGCGCCCGGCATTGTCAGTCAGCATCCCTTCGCCACGCTCGGAAATCCACCGCACCGGACGGCCCAGAATCCGCGCCGCCTGCGCGATGACCACGTATTCCGGATAGGTCATCGCCTTCATCCCGAACCCACCGCCGACATCCGGGTTGGTCACCCGCACGGCATCCGGGGCCAGCCCCAGCATCCGCGCCAGTTCTTTCTTCTGGGTCCAGACGCCCTGCCCGTTCACGCACAGATGCAGCTTTGCCCCGTCCCATTCCGCCCAGGCCGCGCGCGGCTCCATCGGGTTCACGATCACCCGGTTGTGCAGCACCTCCAGCCGCACGACATGCGCCGATGCCGCCAGCGCCGCGGCGGTTTCCGCCTCGCGCCCGATGCCATAGTCAAAGGCCAGATTCCCCGCCGCCTCTGGGTGGATCGCCGCGCCGCCGGGATGCAGCGACAGCGATACCGGCACCTCCTCCAGCGACAGGTCGATCAGTTCCGCCGCATCCCGCGCGGCATCCAGCGTATCGGCCACGATCATCGCCACCGCCTCGCCCACAAACCGCACCCGCCCTTCGGCCAACACCGGCCGTGCGGGGGCCGCGCCCTTGCTGCCATCGCGGTTGGGCACGCGGGTAAAGCGCATCCCCGTATCCACCCCGGCCGCGCGCAGATCCCCTGCCGTCAGCACCAGATGCACGCCCTGCGCACCACGGGCCGCCGCCACATCCAGCGCCGTGATATCCGCATGCGCGTGATCCGATCGCAGGAACCACGCCTGAAGCGCGCCTTTGGGCGCGATATCATCGACAAAGCGGCCCTGCCCGGTCAGGAAGCGGATATCTTCACGGCGACGGGCGGGTTGGGCTTGGCCGAATTTCATGGGGGGCTGTTCCTGTAAGGTGCAGCCGCAAAAACTACGCCCCCGGCGGGGAATGTCCAGCCGGGGGCGCAATGATTGACAGCCAATTAACCGAACAGCAGGTCCGCGATCAGACCTTCAGCGACAGAACCGTCGCCATCATCAGATCGCCAAACCCGTTGAACCGGGTGTTGGTGACGGTGGAATAGGCCCCCATCCCCTGCACGATCACATAATCGCCCTCGGCGATATCGGACGGCAGCGCCACTTCTCCCGGCAGACGGTCCACCGAATCGCAGGTCGGGCCAAAGACGATCCGGCCCTGCAACGCGCCCTCGCGCTTGTCGCCTTCCGGTGTCAGCACTTCGGTACGGTCAATCACGCCGATCAGCGGCAGTTCCGTCAGCGTGCCATAGACACCATCATTCAGGAACACATGCGTATCGTCGCGCAGCGCCTTGACCCGTGCCGCCAGCGTGAACGCGTCGCCGCACAGCGCGCGGCCCGGCTCACAGACCAGCAGCGGGCGGTTGTCGCCGAAAGATTCGGTCGCCACACGGTCGATCAGCTGGAAGGTGGCTTCCAGCGCCGGGATCACGCCCGTCAGACGGTGCGACGGGAACCCGCCGCCCACGTTCAGCCGCGCAATCGTCACGCCCGCATCCCGCGCGATATCGGCGGCAGTGCGGATATAGGTCTCCCACGCGGCCGGATCGGTGCACTGCGTGCCAGGATGGAACGTAAGCGACGGGATGAAACCCGCCTCGGCCACAGTGCGCAGCAGATCGGTGGCCAGCTCTGCCGTCGCGCCGAATTTCGCGCCAAAGTTATAAGCCGCCCCTGCAACGGGCAGCTTGAAGCGCACGGAAATCTCGGTGTCGCGGACAGGAACCAGTTCGATCAGCTTGGCCAGTTCCGTTGCGGAATCAACGGAATAGGACTTCACAGCCTTTTCCACCGCATAGGCGATTTCGGTGCGCGACCGCACCGGGTTGTTGTAGTGGATGGCCGCGTCCGGGGCGAGGCGACGGATCAGGTCGATCTCAAAGCTGGAGGCGCAGTCATAGCCGCGAATCCCGGCAGCCGAGAGGTTCTCCACCACTTCCTCGCCCGGATTGGATTTCACGGCATAAGTCACCATGCCCGGAAAGCCGTCGATGAACCGGCGCGCGGCCGCCTGCAGGGCCGAGGGGCTGAAGAACAGCACCGGGTTCTCCGGCTGCTGACTACGAAGAAATTCGGTCGGGTTGGTCCAGATTGTCTTTGACAGTCCCATCGGCGTGATCCTTTCGGCCAACAAGACGCAAGTCCCTTCCCGCTGCTCGACGGTGGGCACCTGCGTGGTTTTTCCAACCAGGCCAGGTGCGTATGAGCCGCCCTTTTCCTGCAACTAAGGATGCGTCGTATGCTGTACAAAGTCACCGAACAAAACTGTATAATTGCGCTATTTCTTCGTTATAATGACGAAAACATCGGGCATATTGCATGGACGAACTGGATCGCAACATAATCGGGCTTCTGGGGGCGGATGCCCGTATGTCGGTGGCGACTCTGGCCCGACGGCTAAAGGTTGCGCGCTCCACCATACAGGCAAGGCTGGAGCGGCTGGAAACCACCGGCGTGATCGCCGGATACACGCTGAAACTGGGCGAAGGCGCGCGTCAGGGGCGGATTCGCGCCTCGGTCCTGCTGACCATCGAACCCCGCGCGCAGGCCGGGATTCTGACCCGCCTCAAATCGATTGCCGAGGTGGAGCGTGTCTTCACCACCAGCGGGCGCTTCGATCTTCTGATGCAGATCGCCTGCCCCAATACACAAGTGCTGGATCAGGTGCTCGATCAGATCGGCGCGATGACCGGGGTGAAATCCTCGGAAAGCCTGATCCATCTCAGCACCCGGATCGACCGGGCTGTGTGAAGCCCCCTACCCCGCAGGCAACACCCGCCGGATGATCGCGGCCACCATCTCGTCCCGCGCCTCCCCCGTCATGCTGCCCAGCGATTCGAGCCGCCCGGACGCCAGCAGATCGGCCAACCCATGCGCCATAGCCCAGGCCGCCGCCTCATCCGCCATGCTGCGCCCACCCGCCGCCATCACCTGATCCACCAGATGTTGAAACGCTGCCCGCGCCGCGGCCCGCAGGTCCGCATCGCCGAAATCCGGCCGCTCCGATTGCCATAGCAGCCGAAACAGCGCCGGGCGCGCCATGGCGAAATCGACGTAACCCAGCCCCGCCGCCACCAATTGTGATGCCGGATCCTGCGCCGCCCGCGCCTCGCGCGCGGCTTGCGCGGCCAGAAACTGGCGGAACCCTTCTGCCGCCAACGCCGTCAACAGCCCCGCTGCATCGCCAAAATGATGCGCGGGCGCGGCATGGCTGACGCCGGCCCGCTTGGCCACCTGCCGCAGCGAAAACCCCTCAACCCCGCGCGCGGCCAATTCATCTTCGGCCGCCGCCAACAGGGCCGCCCGCAGATCGCCGTGATGATAGGCCCGACCCTCGGCAGACGGGGGCGCAGGATCAGGCAAAAGTTTGGGTGGCAGTCTGGTCATACGCATCGGGATACAGTCCGATCTTGTCACTGGCAAGATTTTCCTTGACAGGTCTCGCCGACCCCATATCCTGACACTGTCAAGATAGGAGCCGCCGATGCTGTCCGATCCCCACCAGATGTTTCAGATCACCGGTCCGCTGGCCATGCTGGGCTGGCTGGCGCTGGTGCTGTCGCCGCTGGCGCCGCGTCTGGCCGATTGGGTGGCGGCGCTGGTCATCCCGGCCCTGCTTTCGGTGGCCTATACCGCGCTGATCCTCGTCCACTGGGCCGATGCGCCGGGCGGGTTCGACAGCCTTGCCAATGTCATGGCACTTTTCACCAACCCCGCCGTCGCGCTTGCAGGATGGGTCCACTACCTCGCCTTCGATCTGTTCGTCGGGGCCTGGATCACCCGTACCGCCCGAGCCGAGGCGATCCCCCACCTGCTGATCCTGCCCTGCCTCGTGCTGACCTTCCTCTTCGGTCCCGCAGGCCTGCTTGCTTTCCTCATCCTCCGCGCCAGCCTCACCCTGCGCGCCCGCATGACCGGAGCCACCCAATGACCACCGCCCTCGCCACCCCCGCCCCGCTCTTCCCCGATCTGCGCCGTATGTGGTCCGACGCCCCCGCGCTGACGGTGCTGGCGGTCATTCTGATCCTCGCATTGGTCCCTCTTTACGCCGCCATGGCCATTGATACTCGCGTCTTTCAGGGCGAAAGCCCGTGGATGAAGCCGGTAAAGTTCCACTACGCCCTGTCCATCTACGCCATCACCCTCGCCTTCTTCGCCCGCTACATGCCCGTCACCACCCGCACCAGCCGCCGCTGGCGGTGGTTCACGGCATCGGTCATCTTCGCGATCCTGGCCGAATGCGCGTGGCTGTCGGCGGCGGCGATGCAGAACACCGCGTCGCATTTCAACACTGACATCCCCTTCTTTACGGCGATCTATTCGCTGATGGGGGTCTTTGCCGTGCTGCTCACATCGGCCAGCCTCGCCATGGGCATCTCCATCTGGCGCAACCCTGAAACCGGTCTGAGCCCGGCAGTCAAACTCTCCATCGCGCTGGGTCTGATCCTGACCTTCGTCCTGACCGTCATCACGGCAGGTTATCTTTCCTCCGCCGGGGGCCATTTCGTGGGCATCCCTGTCACCGGGGCAACGCTTCCCATCCTCGGCTGGTCGCGCGAGGTGGGCGATCTGCGCGTTGCGCATTTCCTCTCCACCCATGCGCTGCACGGCCTCCCGCTCTGGGGCCTTGTCGCGGCCCGCATGGGCGATGCGCGGGGCGGGCTGACGCTGGTCTGGGCGGGCGCTGCTGCTTATGCCCTCCTCGTCGCTGCGGTCTTCGGGCAGGCCCTGCAAGGCCTTCCCCTCATCTGACCCCGCCGCGCGGGGAAAGCGGGCATCTCCTGCTTTCCCTCGCCCCCGTCGCGCGCTAGAACCCCCACGACTGCAAGGGGTGCATGCGATGCCGATGGAAAAGACCTTCAACGCCGCCGAGGCCGAGGCGCGGATCTCCGCGCAATGGATCAACACCAAGGCCTTTCGCGCCGGGGCCAACGCCAAACCCGGCGCGGAAAGCTTTTGCGTGATGATCCCGCCGCCCAATGTGACGGGCTCGCTCCACATGGGCCACGCCTTCAACAACACGTTGCAGGATATCCTAACGCGCTGGCACCGCATGCGCGGGCATGACACGCTGTGGCAGCCCGGCACCGACCATGCCGGCATCGCCACCCAGATGGTGACCGAACGCGACATGGCCCTGCATCAAGAGCCGGACCGCAGGACGATGGGGCGTGAGGCTTTTACCCGCCGCGTCTGGGAACAGAAAAAGAAATCCCGCGGCACGATCATCGGTCAACTACAGCGTCTCGGCTGTTCTTGCGATTGGGACCGCGAAGCCTTCACCATGTCCGGCGCGCCGGGGGCCCCGGCGGGCGAGGAAGGCAATTTCCACGACGCCGTCATCCGCGTTTTTGTGGACCTCTACAACAAGGGCCTGATCTACCGCGGCAAACGGCTGGTGAACTGGGACCCGCATTTTGAGACCGCAATTTCGGATCTTGAGGTCGAGAATACCGAAACCGACGGCCATATGTGGCACTTCAAATATCCGCTCGCGGGCGGGGCCACCTATGAATATGTCGAAAAAGACGCCGATGGGAACGTGATCCTGCGCGAGACGCGGGATTACATCTCCATCGCCACCACCCGCCCCGAAACCATGCTGGGCGATGGTGCAGTTGCGGTGCATCCCTCGGACGAACGCTATGCCGCCATCGTGGGGATGCTCTGCGAAATCCCGGTCGGGCCAAAGGAAACCCGCCGCCTGATCCCGATCATCGCAGATGAATATCCCGATCCGACTTTCGGCTCCGGCGCGGTGAAGATCACCGGGGCGCATGATTTCAACGATTACGCCGTGGCCAAACGCGGCGGCATCCCTTGCTACCGCCTGATGGACACCCGCGCCCGGATGCGCAACGACGGCGCTCCCTACGCCGAAGCCGCGCGTGTGGCAGGCCAAATGTCCCGCGCATGGCTGGTCTCCAAAGGCTATGCCACACCCGGCATCGCCGAGCAGCCCTTCACGCTATCCGAGGCAAAGGTCGACGCCCTCAACCTCGTCCCCGATCACCTCCGCGGGCTGGACAGGCTAGACGCGCGCAAACGCGTGGTGGACGAGATCACGGCCGAAGGTCTGGCCGTCATGACCCGCGCGGATGACCCGCGTCTGGGCAAGACGGCGATCAAGGCCGGGGCCGAAGGGGCCGATGAAACCGTACCCCTCGTCGAGTCCAAGAAAATCATGCAGCCCTTCGGCGATCGTTCGAAAACTGTAATTGAACCCATGCTGACGGACCAATGGTTCGTCGATACTGTTCGAATTGTGCAACCCGCTCTGGACGCCGTCCGCTCGGGCGAAGTCAGGATCATCCCCGAAAGCGGCGAGCGGACCTATTACCACTGGCTGGACAATATCGAACCCTGGTGCATCTCGCGCCAGCTCTGGTGGGGCCATCAGATCCCGGTGTGGTATGGGCCAAGGGTTACGTCGCGGATAGTGTGGTCCGACCGCCAACGTGCCTTGCGTGACAAGCATGATCGACTGGGCGGCCCCTTCGGCGGGAATCGTGCCGAATTCTGCGCCGCGTCTTGGTCCGACGTCTGCAAGATGGCTTCCGAGTACTATTTGGAGCCGGAAGATCGTTTTGTCCAAATAGAGACGATCGATGAACTGAAGGCATTCTACGACCGGAAGGAATACATCCATAAGACGCCTCTGGTCCGCGACCCCGACGTCCTCGACACCTGGTTCTCCTCCGGCCTCTGGCCCATCGGCACGCTGGGCTGGCCCGAACCGACCGATGCGCTGAAGCGCTTCTTCCCGACCTCCGTCCTGATCACGGGGCAAGACATCCTCTTCTTCTGGGTCGCCCGGATGATGATGATGCAGCTTGCCGTGGTGGATCAGGTACCCTTCAAGACGGTCTACCTTCACGGCCTCGTGCGCGATGCCAAGGGCAAGAAGATGTCCAAGTCGCTCGGCAACGTCATCGACCCGCTCGACATCATCGACGAATTCGGCGCCGACGCGCTGCGCTTCACCAACGCGGCCATGGCCTCGCTGGGCGGCGTGCTGAAACTCGACACCCAGCGCATCGCGGGCTATCGCAATTTCGGCACCAAACTCTGGAACGCCTGCCGCTTCGCCGAAATGAACGGGGTGTGGGAAGGCCACGCCACCCAATCCGCACCCCCCACGGCCACCGCCACAGCCAACCGCTGGATCATCGGCGAAACCCTCCGCGCCCTGGCCGAGGTTGACGCCGCCCTGACCGACTACCGCTTTGATCAGGCCGCAGACACGCTCTACAAATTCGTCTGGGGCAAGGTCTGCGACTGGTATGTCGAATTCGCCAAACCGCTCTTCGACGGCCCCGCCGCCGACGAAACCCGCCGGACCATGGCCTGGGTGCTCGATCACTGCATGATCCTGCTGCACCCGATGATGCCCTTCATAACCGAGGAGCTTTGGGCCACCACTGGCACCCGCGCCAAGATGCTCGTCCATACCGATTGGCCGACCGCCGACCTGTCGCTCGCCGATCCCGCCGCCGACCGCGAAATGGGCTGGGTCACCACCCTGATCGACGAGATCCGTTCCGCCCGCGCGCAGATGCATGTCCCCGTCGGCCTGAAGATCGACCTCGTTGCCACCACCCTGTCCGATGAGGCCCGCCACGCCTGGACCCGAAACGAAGTGCTGATCAAACGCCTCGCCCGCATTGATGCTCTGACCGAGGCGGCCACCGCCCCCAAAGGCAGCGTCTCCATCGCATTGGACGGCGCGGCCTTCGCCATGCCGCTGGACGGGATCATCGACATTGCCGAGGAAAAGGCCCGCCTGACCAAAACGCTGGACAAACTCGCCAAGGAAATCGGCGGGCTGAACGGGCGGCTGAACAACCCAGCCTTCGTCGCCTCTGCCCCCGAAGAGGTGGTGGATGAAGCCCGCGCAAACCTCGAAGCGCGTCAGGATGAGGCAGCCAAACTGCAATCGGCCCTCTCCCGTCTTGCTGAAATCGGCTGATTTCTTCTCTGCAAAAATATCCCGCGGGGTAGGCCCCCCGCAGGGGGGCGAGGGGGCGCGCAGCCCCCTTTTCTTTGCCAATCATTCGCGCAACACTCCCGGTGAAGGAGATTGCCAATGTCATGGCTCAACCGCCTCGCCGAACGCCAGATGCAGAAAGCCCGCCTCAAGGGTGAGCTTCAAGGTCTGAAGGGAGAGGGCAAGCCCCTGCCCGACCACACCGCCGATGCCTTTGTCACGCCGGGTGAGGCGATGGGTTTCCGCATCATGGCCGAGGCGGGCGTCCTGCCCGAAGAGATTGTCCTGAAAAAGGAAGCCGCCCGGCTCATGGCCGAACTCGCCACGATCACCGATCCCGAGGCGCGCAAAGCGATGATGGCGCGCATTGCCGATGTGCAGATGCGGCAGGCCATGGCGGAAGAGGCCCGCCGCGCCTTTCTGCGCGGCTGACCGCGCCGCTGGCGAAGAATTTTCACTGAAAATTCTTCTCTGCTGCAGGTTTTCCATGGAAAACCTGCCCAAACTTTCCAAGGAAAGTTTGCCCCTGCGAATTTTTCACGAAAAATTCGCCTCTTGCGCTTCGCCCGAAGCCGCGCTTCCTTGGCCCCCATGACCGGACCCCGCCTCACCCCGCTTGCCGACAGCCTGCCTGAAACCGTGCCCTTCGTCGGGCCCGAAACGCAGGAACGCACCTTGGGTCGCCCCTTCCGCGCACGTCTTGGCGCGAATGAAAGCCGCTTTGGCCCCTCGCCCCGTGCCATCGCGGCCATGGCGGCGGCGGCGGCCGAGGGTTGGATGTATGGCGACCCCGAAATGCACGATCTGCGCGCGGCAATCGCCGCTCATCATGGCACAACACCTGCCCATGTCATCGTGGGCGAAGGGATTGACGGGCTTCTCGGCACGCTGGTGCGCCTGACAGCAGGGCCGGGGGATCATGTCGTCACCTCGCTGGGCGCCTACCCCACCTTCAACTTCCATGTCGCGGGCTTCGGGGCAACCCTGCACCGTGTCCCCTACCGGGATGACCACGAAGACCCGCAGGCACTCGCCGCCATGGCGCGGCAGGTGGGGGCGAAACTCGTATACTTCGCCAATCCCGACAATCCGATGGGCACCTGCCACCCGGCCGAAACCGTCATCGCCTTGATCGACGCGCTGCCCGAAGGCACGCTTCTGGTGCTGGACGAGGCCTATATCGACCTCGCCCCTCCCGGCACCGCACCGGAGATTCCCCCCGATGATCCCCGCGTCATCCGCATGCGCACCTTTTCCAAAGGCTACGGTCTGGCCGGGTTACGGCTGGGTTATGCGCTGGCCGCACCGCCCCTGATCCGCGCCTTCGACAAGGTCCGCAACCATTTCGGCGTGGGCCGCGTCGCGCAGGCGGCGGCGCTCGCGGCGCTGGCAGATCAGGACTGGCTGGCCACCGTACAGGCGAATGTCGCGCAGGCCCGCGCGCGTATCGCCAAGATCGGGGCCGCAAACGGCCTGACAGCCCTGCCCTCGGCCACCAATTTCGTCACGCTCGACACCGGGCGGGATGGCAATTTCGCCCGCGCAGTGCTCGCTGAATGCATCGCACGGGGGGTGTTCATCCGCATGCCCGGCGTGGCGCCGCTGGACCGCTGCCTGCGGATCAGCGCGGGAACCGATGCCGATCTGGACGTGCTGGCCGAGGTTCTGCCGCAGGCGCTGGCCGCCCTGCGGCGCTGATCACCGCCTGATCACTCAGCCCGGCCCAGCGCGGGCGTCGGGCCGGCAGGCGCATCCGTCGCCGGGCCAAGGCGCGGCGTCGGGGCCTCTGCCGAAACAGCGGTCACCGTGCCTGCACTGCCCGCCACAGGCGCAGTAGCCACCCCTGCAGGAAGGGCGCGGCGGAAGACCAGCATGGTCTGTTCAGTCGTCTTCGTCTTGGTAAAGCCCGACCGTTCGTCGCAAGGCAGGGTTTCCGAACGCTGATACTCCCACCCGTCGCGGCCCAGATCGTTCATCAGCGTGGTCAGGGTCAGCGCAAAGCGA
Source organism: Fuscovulum sp. (assembly GCA_035192965.1). Lineage (NCBI taxonomy): Bacteria > Pseudomonadati > Pseudomonadota > Alphaproteobacteria > Rhodobacterales > Paracoccaceae > Fuscovulum > Fuscovulum sp. The sequence continues at coordinate 3,073,758 of CP136571.1, forward strand.
TCCTCGGTCGTCTTGGCATCGCGGGCCTTGGTGCCGCGGCGCGGGGCCGGAAGAACCTTGTATTCATAACGCTGCATCGGACTCTCCGGAAGTTTCTAGGGCGTAAGTAGAGGTTTGCGCCGTTCTGGCAAAGGGGCTGGCGCGGGCAGGCGGGCTTTCCCGCCGACCGCACCCAGCCCTGCCCCTTACAGGCCCAGCTTCTGTGCCACCATCTGGTTGACCACCGCCGGATTGGCCTTGCCCCCCGTCGCCTTCAGCACCTGGCCTGTGAACCAACCCGCCAGCTTGGCATTGACCTTGGCCTTTTCCACCTGATCGGGGTTGGCCGCGATCAGGGCATCCAACGCCCGCTCAATCTCGCCCGTATCCGTCACCTGCTTCATGCCATGCTTTGCGGCCACTTCGGCGGGGTTCCCGCCTTCGGTCCACAGCAGCTCGAACAGCTCTTTCGCCATCTTGCTGGTGATCTCACCGCTCGCGACCAGATCCAGCACGCCACCAATCTGCGCCGCCGACAGCGGGCTGTCGCTGATGCCCAGACCTTCCTTGTTCAACCGACCGAACAGTTCGTTGATGATCCAGTTCGCCACCTGCTTGCCATCGCGGCCCTTGGCCACCTCCTCAAAAAAGGCGGCATTGTCCAGCTCGGCGGTCAGGACATTGGCATCGTAATCAGTCAGCCCGAAATCGGCCATGAACCGCGCCTTCTTGGCATCGGGCAGTTCCGGCATCCGGGCGGCGATATCATCGACCCAAGCCTGTTCGATCTCCAGCGGCAGCAGGTCCGGGCAGGGGAAATAGCGGTAATCATGCGCCTCTTCTTTGCTGCGCATCGACCGTGTCTCGCCCTTGTCGGGATCGTAAAGCCGGGTTTCCTGATCGACCTTGCCGCCATCCTCCAGAATGGCGATCTGACGCCGCGCCTCGTATTCGATGGCGGCCTGAATGAACCGCAACGAGTTCATGTTCTTGATCTCGCAGCGCGTGCCCAAATGGCCAAAGTCCTGCGTCGCCTGATAGCGTTCGTAATCGCCGGGGCGGCAGACCGACACGTTGACGTCGGCGCGCAGGTTGCCGTTCTGCATGTTGCCGTCACAGGTGCCCAGATAGCGCAGAATCTGGCGCAGCTTGGCCACATAGGCCGCCGCTTCCTCTGGCCCGCGCAGATCGGGGCGGCTGACAATCTCCATCAGCGCCACGCCGGTCCGGTTGAAATCCACGAAGGACATGGTCGGGTCCATGTCATGGATCGACTTGCCGGCATCCTGTTCCAGATGAATGCGCTCGATCCGCACCAGACGCGCCACGCCGGGGGCCAGTTCGACCAGCACTTCACCCTCGCCCACGATGGGGTGGTACAGCTGGCTGATCTGATAGCCCTGCGGCAGATCGGGATAGAAATAGTTCTTCCGGTCAAAGGCCGAGGTCAGGTTGATCTGCGCCTTCAGGCCCAACCCGGACCGCACCGCCTGTTCGATGCAAAACTCGTTGATGACCGGCAGCATCCCCGGCATCGCGGCATCGACGAAGGCCACGTTGGAATTGGGCTCTGCCCCTACCTGCGTGGAGGCCCCCGAAAACAGCTTGGCGTTTGACGCGACCTGGGCATGGATCTCCATCCCGATCACCAGTTCCCAATCGCCCTTCGCGCCCGCGATGACCTTGGGTTTCGGGGGCTGATAACTGATGTCAAGCATGGCGTGCCGTCCTGTGATCCGTTTGCCCGCCTGTCTAGGGCGTCAGGGCAGCGGCATCAAGCATGCTGTCACCGGTTCTGCCCTGGCGGCGTTGCCGAGCGCGGCCATGTCTGCCCTTTGGGTTCTTGCTTGTCGACCTCTGGCATCCGCGTCAGGATCAGCACGATCGGCAAAAGCAGGATGAACAAAAGCATGTTCCAGGCACGGCTCAGGATATCGGCCGTGACCGACGAAGCAATAAAACGCGACATGGCAGTGTCACACCATCTACAGGGTTACGCGGACCTTTCGGTCCGTTACGTTCAGGCACATCTTGGGCAGGATCGGCGGGCAGTCCACCGACGGTTTAGCGAGCAGTGTCATTCGTGTAGCGGTATTGTGGCAAATTGAGGGCAAACCCTTAACGCAAGGTTAACGACCGGCCCGAAAAGGCGGTTTTCTGCCTATCCCGGCCGGCAACAAACTGTTTCCATGGACAGGTGGAACCGTCCCTGATCAAAAGCCCCGGGTCGCGCATGGGGGTGCGGCGCTGCCGATCAGGAATCGATGATACGTCCTTCCGCCTTTGTGGCCTTTTCCGTTGTTGCCGTCATTCTCGGCGGCTGTGTGTCCAGTGATGCAACGACAAGCCTGTCGACCAGCGGCCAGACGCCGCCGATGCAATGGGATGTCCGTGCCGAAGGGCCGGAATGGACCCGCGACACGCTCAGTGCTCTTCAAACCCATGACGCCGTGTTGGCGTCAACCGTGCCAAGCGACATGGAAACGTGGTGCCCCGGCTACGCCACCGCCTCGATCGAGGATCGCCGCGCCTTCTGGGCGGGGCTGATGTCGGCAGTCGCCCGCTATGAAAGCACCTGGAACCCACAGGCCTCGGGCGGCGGCGGGCGCTATATAGGAATCATGCAGATCTCGCCCGTTTCAGCCGATTATCACCAGTGCGAGGCCGACACCGTGTCCGAATTGAAGGACGGGTCCGAGAATCTGGAATGCGCTGCGCAGATGATGGCCAAGGCCGTGGAACGCGACGGTCTGGTCGCCGGCGGCGGCAATCGCGGCATCGGCCGCGACTGGATGCCCCTGCGCGATGGCGGCAAACGTGAAGCCATGGCCAACTGGACGCGGGCGCAGCCTTACTGCCAGGTCAAGGATGGCGGTGGCTTCTTCGCCCCGCGCGAGGGCGTGACCCTCTCAGCCAAGGGCTGACGGCCCCACCCTGCCCGGCGCCCCGCTGGGATATCGCTGGCCCATCGTAACATTGAGGGGCGCCTCCGCCCCTCACACCCCCCGCATCCGCCCGACCATTTCCCCCAGATCCCGGCTCAGTCCCGGTGTGCCGGCCATCCGCGCCAATTCCCCCTGCACCATCGCCTGCCGGTCCGCATCATAGCGCGGCCAGGTGTCAAAGGCGGTGGACATGCGCGCCGCTGTCTGCGGGTTCAGCGGATCAAGCCGCAACAGCCAATCCGCGATCAGCCGATACCCCGCGCCCGAAGCATGGTGGAACCCGGCATGATTGGCCGACAGCGCCCCGATCACCGACCTGAACCGGTTTGGATTCTTCCAGTCAAAATCCTTGTGCCGGGTCAAACCCTCGGTCACCTCTGCGGCACGGTCGGGATGGGCCAGCATGATCTGCAACGCAAACCACTTGTCCATCACGTTGCGATCCCCCGCCCAGCGCGCCTGAAACAAGCCCAATTCCGCCTGCCCTTGCCCGATGTCCAGCAGCGCCGACAGTGCGCCCACCTCTTCGGTCATGTTGTTTGCCGCGCGATAGGCGGCCCCCGCCGCCCGCCCGCCATCCACCCGCGTCAGCAAGGCAAGCGCCGCAATGCGCAGCGCCCGCCGCCCTGCCGCGCGGGCATCAGGGGTAAACGGCCCCGGCTCCGCCAGCCCGTCGATCAGCGCGGGCAATTGCCCGCCCAACCGCCCCGCCAGCGCATCGCCCATCCGCCGCCGCGCCGCCCAGATGCGCGCCGGATCGGGGGTGATCCCCGCGGCATGCAGCGTCGCCGCCATGTCATCCTCGCCCGGCAGGCGCAGCGCCAGCGCGCGGAACGCCGGGTCGAGCGTTTCGTCAAAGGTCACGCGGGCGATGGCATCCAGCCAATCAGGGCCGGGCGCGGCATCCTCCGTCACCATCTGCATCAGCAGATCCTTGGCCAGCGCGCGCCCCGCCTCCCATTTGTTGAACGGGTCGGTGTCATGGGCCAGCAGGAAGGCCCGCTCTTCGGGGCTCACCTCGCGCTCCAGGATCACTGGCGCGGAGAAACCCCGCAGGATGGATGGGATCGGCCGCGTGGCGGCCAGAAAGCGGAAACTCTGCCGCGTCTCCGTCAATTCCAGCACGGTCGTCGGCAGCACCTCATCCCCATTCGGGTTCAGCAACCCCACCGCCACGGGGATCACCTTCGCCCCCTTCTCCGGCTGTCCCGGCGTGGCGGGGTTCTCCTGCTCCAGCGTCAGGGTATACGTCGCCCCGTCCCAATCTTCCCACACCTTCACGCGCGGCGTTCCCGCCTCCGTGTACCAGCGTTTGAACTGGGTCAGATCGCGCCCCGTCGCATCCTCGAACACCTTCAGCCAATCCTCAATCGTCGCCGCCTCGCCGTCATGGCGGGTGAAATACAGATCCAGCGCCTTGGCATAGCCCGCATCCCCCACCAACCGCTTCAGCATCCCGATGACTTCCGCGCCCTTCTCATAGATCGTGGCGGTATAGAAATTGTTGATCTCGACATAGCTGTCGGGCCGCACCGCATGGGCCAGCGGCCCGCCATCCTCGCGGAACTGCCGCGCGCGCAGCATCAGCACATCTTCGATCCGCTTCACCGCATGGGATCGCATGTCGCCCGAAAACTGCTGATCGCGGAACACGGTCAACCCTTCCTTCAGGCACAGTTGGAACCAATCCCGGCAGGTGATCCGGTTGCCGGTCCAGTTGTGGAAATACTCATGCGCGATGATCGCTTCGATCCGGCCGAAATCATCATCCGTCGCCGTCTCGGGGCTGGCCAACACGAATTTGGAGTTGAAGATGTTCAATCCCTTGTTCTCCATCGCGCCCATGTTGAAATCATCAACGGCCACGATGTTGAACACGTCCAGATCGTATTCGCGGCCATACACCTGCTCATCCCACCGCATGGACCGGATCAGACTGTCCATCGCATAGGCGCAGCGGTCCTGATCGCCGTCGCGCACCCAGATGTTCAGCGCCACCTCGCGCCCCGACATGGTTCGGAACGGCGCGGAATGTGCCACCAGATCGCCCGCCACCAGCGCGAACAGATAGGCAGGCTTGGGCCAGGGATCATCCCATTCCGCCCAGCCCGCGCCCTGCCCCACCGGGTTGCCGTTCGACAGCAAGACCGGCAGGTCCGCCTCCACCCGCACCCGGAACGGCGCCATGACATCGGGCCGGTCCGGATAGAAGGTGATCTTGCGGAACCCCTCCGCCTCACATTGCGTGCAATACATGCCCCTCGACATGTACAGGCCTTCCAGCGCGGTATTCGCCTCCGGCGCGATCTCCACCTCGGTTTCCAGCGTGAATGGCCCGTCCGGCAACAGCGCAGCCGCGATCGTCAGGCCTGTCGCATCCGGGGTCAGCGCCACTTCCTGCCCGTCGATCCGCGCCGCGATCAGGCGCAGCCCTTCCCCATCCAGCCGCAAGTCATGCCGCCCGGGCCGCGCCGGGTTGGGCGACAGGCGCAGTTCCGCGCCAACCCGCGTGGCCATGGGCGCAAGGCGAAAGCTCAGCGCCACCCCCTCCACCCGATGGGTGAACGGCTGATACTCGGCAAGATGCACGGCGCGCGGCTGGTCGGTCATGGAACACTCCCTTTGACCGGCAAGCTATGAAGCAGGACGGGCGAAGGCAAGGCACGCCCTAGGCCAGCAGCAGATAGAGCGTAAAGGTCGATCCCTGCCCGGCCCGGCTTTCAAAGCCGATCTCGGCCCCGATCAGATCGGCCAGACGGCGGCAGATCGCAAGGCCGATCCCGGTGCCGCCGATGGTGCCGTTTTCATGGCCCAGCCTGTCAAACGGGGTGAACAGTCGCGGCTGCATTTCTGAAGCAATCCCGATCCCGGTATCACTGACCAGGATCGCCATCCGCCCCGCCTCCACCGCCAAAGACACGGTCACGCTGCCGCCCTCGCGGTTGTATTTCACCCCGTTGGCCACCAGATGCGCAACGATCCGACGGACAATCTCTGCATCCGTCTTCGCCAGCGGCGGCGATGCAGCGGGTTCTTCCAGCCGGACCGTTACCCCCTTCGGCGCGTTTGGCGGCACCTGGACGCTGGCCACCGCCTGCCGCAGGCTGGGCAGCACATCCAGCGGCAGCAGGCTGTGCAGCACTTCGCCCTGCTCGATCCGGCTCAGTTCGATCACCCCGTCGACCAGTTGCAAAAGCTGCCATCCCGCCGCCGAAATCGCCTGCACCTGCCGCTGATCCTCGGGCGCAAGCGGGTGCACGGTCGAAGAGGACAGCAGATCGGAATAGCCGATGATCGCATTCAACGGCGTGCGGAATTCATGGCTCATGGCCGAAAGAAAGCTCGCCTTCGCGCGGCTCGCGGCCTTCAGCTTGTCGCCCATCGTCACCAGATGATCGCCCACAGTCTGCAATTCCGCCACCGCATAGCGGTGGCCCGGCGGCACACTGCCCCCGGCGGCAATCTGGCCCATCTTGCGCTCAATCTCGGCCAGCGGTTCTGCCACCCGCGCCGACATGGCAACCGACCGCCGCCAGAGGAACAGGAGGAAACCCAGATAGAACAGCACCAATATCGCCAGCATCCCCTGACTGACCAGCGCCAGCTGCTCGCGCAGTGTGGTGGCCCCCGACAGGATGCTGCTTTCACTGGTCAGAACGATCAGCTTCCATTGTGGCCCCGCAATCGTGGCCCAAGCGGCGATCATCGGGCGGCCAAGGTCCACCGTGCTCTGCCCCTCGGGCGCGGATTGCAACGCGTCGGCCACGCTGAACAGTTCGGCCCGGCGGTACAGGTTGAAACTGTCGGGCTTGAACGTGTCTTGGAGGATCGCCTCGCTGTAGCTGTGCTCGATCAGCGCGGTCACCCCCAGATCGCTCTCGCCCGCCGGGGGCAGCGCCAGAATGGTGCCGTCGCGGCTGACAAGGATCGCATAGCCATCGCCTTCCAGTTCGATGTCCAGCACATCCTCGACGATAGTCCCGATGGTCACATCAATGCCCACCACCGCCTCAAGCTTGGCCTCCACCCCATCCCCGCCGCCATAGACAGGGGCAATGGCCGACACCATCCAGCCCGCCCCGGCCGGATCAAGATAGCTGTCGGTCCAGACCACCGACCGCTTGGGGTTATGGCGGGCATCCGCCTCGTAATAGAAATTGTAGCTGGGGATATCCATTTTCGGCGGATAGATCGCCAGCACATCGAACCAGGGATAGATGCGGTTCAGGCTGTCATGGGTGTTGACATAGACCTGCTGAATCAGCGGATCGCTTTCCGTGATCGACCGCATGATTGGGTCCAGCCGCGCTGTGCGCCAGACCTTGTCCTGTTCCACAGGCCCTACCGGGACGATCCCGCTATAAAACACCGCCGAACCACCGGTATCTTCGGTGCTGTAGAACACCCCGTCAGGCGACGTGGCATGGCGGGCCTTGTCGGCGGCGCTCACATCCGTGGCCGGTGTCGCCAAAGCCCGCGCCGTTTCCCCGGCATAGATGCGGGTCAGTGCCGCAATAGTCTCCAGCCGCCGCGCAATGACCTCGGCCTCGCGGCGCGAGGCAGCACGCAAAGCCTCGGTCGATACTTCGGTGATGGCGGTGGCGCTGCGATCATAGACCACCCGGCTGGTGCCCCAATAGAGCCCGACAAAGGTCAATTCGATCAGCAGCAGCGGAACCAGCGCGGCCCGCAGATAGGACCGCCACAGCCATGTCTTCAGCTGCGGAGGCCCGTGCTTGCCAATCCCTTTTGCGTCCTGCATCTGATCAACACGCTCCGGAAAAGGCGTTCCTCAAGAAAAACAGTGGATCACATACGACACATTGCCCTGTGGCAACAGGATCATGCGAAGTGTCGCATTGTCGTTGGCAAGTGGACACCCATCCTTCCGCATAGGTCTGGGCCCCGGCTTTTCCCCACGCGGGGGCTTTACGAATCTGCCGGGGTGGATAGATAAATGTTCCATGAATGTTCTCATCTGGTTCAAACGCGACCTGCGCCTCCATGACCACCCCGCCCTTGCCGCCGCCGCGGCCACGGGGGCGGTACTGCCGCTCTATATCGTGGAACCCGATCTGTGGCGGCAGACCGATGCATCGGCCCGGCAATGGGATTTCATCGCCGACTCGCTGGCCGATCTGCGCGCCGACCTGGGCAGCCTTGGCGCGCCTCTCGTGGTGCGCATGGGCGACGCGGTTCAGGTGCTGGACCGGCTTTGCCGCCAGCACCACATCGCCCGCATCTTCAGCCATGAAGAAACCGGCAACCTCTGGACCTATGCCCGCGACCGGCGCGTCGCCGCCTGGGCGCGCGAGGCGGGGGTGATCTGGCACGAACTGCCCCAGCAGGGCGTCATCCGCCGCCTGCCCCACCGCGACGGCTGGGCCCGGCGGCGCGATGGCTTTGTCGCCGCCCAGCAAATTCCCGCGCCTCTCGCGCTCAATCCGGTGGCCGGGGTGGAACCCGGCGCAATCCCCACTGCCCGCGCCCTGCGCCTGCCCGATGATCCCTGCGCCCATCGCCAACAGGGCGGGCGCGCACAGGGCCTGATCCTGATGGACAGCTTCCTCACCCAGCGCGGCGAAGGCTACCGCGCCGCCATGTCCTCACCCGTCAGCGGCGAACGCGCCTGTTCCCGTCTTTCGGCGCATCTGGCGCTCGGCACGCTCTCATCGCGTGAGGTGGTGCAGGCCGCCACGGCCCGCACGGCGGAACGCCCCGGTGGGCGCTGGCCCGGCGCCTTGGCCAGTTTCCAAAGCCGCATGGCCTGGCGCGACCATTTCATGCAGAAACTCGAATCCGAACCCGCGATTGAGGTTCGCGCCCTGCACCGCGCCGCAGATGCCCTGCGCCCGCGTGAACCCGATGCGCTCCGGCTGGCCGCGTGGCAGGCGGGGGAAACCGGGATGCCTTTCCTTGACGCCTGCATGCGTTATCTGCGCGCCACAGGATGGCTCAATTTCCGGATGCGCAGCATGGTGATGGCCGTGGCCTCTTACCACCTCTGGCTGGATTGGCGGGCCACCGGGGCGGTGCTGGCACGCCGCTTCACCGATTACGAACCCGGCATTCATTGGCCGCAGGTGCAAATGCAGGCAGGCGTCACGGGGATCAACACCATCCGCATCTACAACCCCATCAAGCAGGGCCATGATCAGGATCCGACCGGCGCCTTCACCCGCCGCTGGGTGCCCGAACTCGCCAGCGTTCCCGATGCCTTCCTGCAAGAGCCGTGGAAATGGCCCGGCGCGCGCGGCCTGCTCGGGCGGCTCTATCCCGAACCCATCGTCGATGTCGCAGCCGCCGCCCGCGCCGCGCGCGATGCCTGCTGGGGCCTGCGCCGCGAACGTGGCCACGCAGCCGAGATGGCCGAGGTCATCGAACGCCACGCCAGCCGCGCCGATCCCCGCTTTGTCAACGACCGCAGCCCCCGCGCTCCGCGCCGCCACGCGGACACAGCGCAAATGAGCCTCGATCTCTGATGGCCAAGATGCGCAAAAAAGGCGACCTGCCCACCAAGACCTGCGCCTGCTGCGGGCTGCCGTTCACCTGGCGGAAGAAATGGGAAAAGGTTTGGGACGAGGTAAAATACTGCTCCGACCGCTGCCGCAACGACGCAAAGCGGAAAACCTGAACAGCACGGCTCGTCCCCTCAGATTTTTCGCAGAAAAATCGTCCCCCTCAGGCCGCACCCACCATCGCCGCCAGCTTGCCCAGCGTCTGCTGACCCAAAGCCTCGGCCCCGAAGCCGCGCGCGTCTTCCCATTCCTTGCGCGTCGCCATGACCATGCACAGCGTCACCCGCGTCGCGCCCTCCGAATCCTCGAACGCCGCCCAGGCATCCGCATGTTTCGGCCCGTTCTCCCCCCACAGCAGCGCATAATCCAGCCGCGCCTCGGGGATCACCCGGCCATAGCGGTGGTGATTGGGAAAGACGGTGCCATCCGGGGCGATCATGTCGAACACCCATTCCCCGCCCTCGCGCAGGTCAATCCGCTGCGTCCGGCAGGAAAACCCGTCCGGCCCCCACCATTTCGGCAACGACTCCGCATTCATCCACGCGCCCCAGACCGCCGCACGCGGCGCTTGGATCACCCGCGTAAGCATCATCATCCGTCCGGCCACCCCGGCCATATTGTCCAGCCCCGCACCAAACCCCGCGCGATAGCCCGCCGCCATGTCCTGCGCCAGATTGGACAATTGCACCGTCACCGACAGCAGGCTTCCCTCGCCTTGTTCTGCCACCCGCGCCGTCACCAGCGCGGCGGACAGCCGCTCCCCGCCGCTTTCAAGCACCTCATAATTCACGCTGCGCGACCCGGCCTGCAAATCCAGCCACCCCACCTCACAGCGCACATCCGGCTCCCCCGCCACCCGGCAGATGGAAACCTCACGCCCACCGATGCGGGTATCGGCCTCGACAAACTCTACCGCCACCTCGGGCGCAGGCGCCGCCCAGATCGCCCGCGCGGCGGGCGCGGTCCAGGCCTGCCACAGCGTCGCCGCCGGGGCATCAACCTCCCGCTCGAATGTCAGGGTCGCGCATAGCGGATCACTCATTGCCCCAACCCTTGCGCATAGGCCTCCAACTGCGTGGCCACTGTCCCCCACCCGTCATGGAACCCCATGTCGCGGTGCTGTCGCGCCGTCTCGGAATTGCGATGCCGGGCCACGGCAGTATAGCGCGTCCGCCCCCCACCCAGATCCTCGAACGTCACAATCGCCGTCATGAACGGCTCCGCCGCGGGCTTCCAGCCTTCGGTATAAGTATCCGTGAAAACGAGCTTTTCACCCGGAACCACCTCCAGATAGACACCCTTGTTCTCCATCACTGCACCCTCCACGTCGAATGTGGTGTTGCAGGCTCCGCCCACCCGTACGTCCAGATGGCAGGCCGTCACCTTGTGCGGTTTCGGCACGAACCATTGCATCAGGTGCTCCGGCTCGGTCCAGCAGCGCCAGATCACCGCGCGCGGCGCGGCCAGTTCGCGCACCAGCACCAGATCAAGGTCGGGGTCCAGATCATCCGTCACGGCCGTTCTCCTGCATCAGTTTCATCACATAGTCATCCAGACGGTCCAGCCGCCCTTCCCAAAGCGCGCGCTGCGCCTCCATCCAGTCGCGCGCAGGGGTCAGCGCCGCCGGCACAAAGGCACAGGTCCGCACCCGCCCATCCTTCGCCGTCGCAATCAACCCCGCCGCCTCCAACACCGCCAGATGCCGCAGCACCGTCGGTAAGCGCAGGCCCGTGGGCGCCGCCAGTTCCGTCACCGCCGCAGGTCCCGCCGCCAAGCGCGCCAGCATCGCGCGCCGCGTCGGATCGGACAGCGCGTGAAACAGCAACGAAAGGTCAGGATCATGCTTAGCCATACTGCTAAGTAACATATCCCACCGAGTCGAACCAGAAAAACTTAGCCAATCGACAAACCATCCGATTTCCCGCCCAGACCGAAAACTGATGTTCGGAAAATCACGGCAATCTTCCCCGTCCCCGGGTTGCAGCCCCGCCTCGCCCTTCGGTATGGTGTGCCATCGCATACCGAACGTCAGGAGCCGCCCATGGAACGTCTGGATCGCCACGGATTGCAGGTGGATGCCCGCCTCGCCCGCTTTGTCGAAGACAGCGCCCTGCCCGGCACCGGCATCGCCCCGGCCCGCTTCTGGCAAGGCCTGGCCGAGGCGGTCGATGTCTGCGGCGCTGAGAACCGCCGCCTGCTGGCTGTCCGCACCGAAATGCAGGCCCAGATCGACGCCTGGCACCGCGCCCGCAAGGGCCAACCCCACGACCCCACCGCCTATACCGCCTTCCTGTATGAGATCGGCTATCTCCTCCCCGAAGGCCCCGATTTCACCATCCGCACCACTGGCACCGATCCCGAAATCGCCCATGTTCCCGGCCCGCAACTGGTGGTCCCCGTGATGAACGCGCGCTATGCGCTCAACGCCGCCAATGCGCGGTGGGGTTCGCTCTATGACGCGCTTTACGGCACCGATGCACTGGGCGACGCCCCGCAGGGCAAGGCCTATGATCCCGCCCGCGGCGCACAGGTCATCGCCTGGGCCAAGGCCTTCCTCGATGATGTGGCCCCCCTCGCCAAAGGCAGCCATGCCGACGTGACCGGCTACCACATCGCAGAAGGCACACTCGTCCCCGCTCTCAAGAACCCCGCCCAATTCGCAGGCTTCCGCGGCGATGCCAAAACCCCCTCCGCCATCCTGCTCAAAAACAACGGCCTCCACCTCGTGCTGCGCATCGACCCGGGCCACCGCATCGGCGCCGCCGACCGGGCCGGTCTGGCCGATATCCGCATGGAATCCGCCCTGTCGGCCATCATGGATTGCGAAGACAGCGTCGCCGCCGTGGATGCCGAAGACAAGGTTCTCGCTTATGCCAACTGGCTCGGCCTGATGAAGGGCGATCTGGTCGAGATGGTGCAGAAAGACGGCCAGACCATCGAACGCCGCCTGCGCGACGATTTCGCCTTCAGCGCCCCGAACGGCAGCCCGCTCCTGCTCAAGGGCCGCGCGCTCATGCTCGTGCGCAACGTGGGCCACCTGATGACCAACCCCGCCATTCTGGATGCGCAAGGGCGCGAGGTGGGCGAAGGTATCATGGACGCCTTCCTCACCACGCTCTGCGCGCTCCACGATCTGCAAAAGACGCAAGGCCCCCGCAACTCGCTCCACGGCTCGGTCTACGTCGTCAAACCCAAGATGCACGGGCCGCAGGAAGTGGCCCTCGCCTGCGCCATCTTCGACCGGGTGGAAGAAACCCTCTCCCTCCCCCGCTTCACCGTCAAACTCGGGATCATGGATGAGGAACGCCGCACCAGCGCAAACCTCAAAGAATGCATCCGCGCCAGCGCCGACCGCGTGGCCTTCATCAACACGGGCTTCCTCGACCGGACGGGGGATGAGATCCACACCAGCATGGAAGCCGGCCCCATGATCCGCAAAGGCGACATGAAGTCCTCCGCCTGGATCAAGTCCTATGAGGATCGCAATGTCGATATCGGCCTTGCCTGCGGGCTCAAAGGCCGCGCGCAGATCGGCAAGGGCATGTGGGCGATGCCCGATCTGATGGCTGCCATGCTTGCGGCCAAGATCGCGCACCCGCAGGCCGGCGCCACCTGCGCCTGGGTCCCCTCCCCCACTGCCGCCACCCTCCACGCCACCCATTATCACCGCGTCGATGTGATGGGCGTGCAGGATACCATCGCCAAAGGCGGCCCGCGCGGACAGCTGGATGACCTGCTGACCATCCCCCTCGCCACCGGCGCGAACTGGTCAGACGATGACATCCGGTCCGAGGTGGAAAACAACGCCCAAGGTATCCTCGGCTATGTCGTGCGCTGGGTGGATCAGGGCGTGGGTTGCTCCAAGGTGCCCGACATCCACGATGTCGGTCTGATGGAAGACCGCGCCACCTGCCGAATCTCCAGCCAGGCCTTGGCCAACTGGCTGCACCATGGCGTGGTGTCCGAAGCACAGGTCATGGCCGCCATGCGCAAGATGGCCGCCGTGGTCGACCGCCAGAATGCCAACGATCCGGCCTACATCCCCATGGCCCCGCGCTTTGACGGCATCGCTTTCAAGGCCGCCTGCGATCTGGTCTTCGACGGCCGCGCGCAACCCTCAGGCTACACCGAGCCCGTCCTGCATCGCCGCAGACTGGAACTCAAAGCCCGCAGCCGCATCCACCTCGTCTGACGGCAATCAGATTGCGCGGGCATGCGCCCGCACGTCTTTTGCCTCGCCTGCGCGCATGCGCGCTTGGCTCAGGCCGGGGGTTCCCCCCGGACCCCCTGGGTATTTGAACCAAGGTGAAAGCCGCTTCATCTTGGCAAAAATACCCGCGGGGGAGGCGCCCGGAACGGGCGACGGGGGCGGCAGCCCCCACCTGAGCCAAGCGCGCAGGCGCGCAGGCGAGGCAAAAGGAATGCGCGGCCCCTTTGGGGCGCGCTCATGTCAACTCAACCAATATCGAGGGCCAGCGCATGGATGCGGGTGTTCAGATCCCCCAGCGCCTTGTGCACCGCGCGGTGGCGCTCCACCCGGTTCATCGGGGCAAAGACATCCGCGCGGATCACCACGCGGAAATGGCTCTCGCCGGAACCGTCATCCCCGGAATGGCCGGCATGTTTGTGGCTTTCGTTGATCACCTGCAATTCGCGGGGCGCAAAAGCGGCGGTCAACCGCTTTGTGATCTCATCCTGTGCTGCCATTTTTCCGAAGGCCCCTTCTATCTGCCGCGATAACCCCTAAACTCTTGCCTCCGAGTCGGAAAGGCCAGCGCGAAACATGTCTACCCGTCCCCCTTTTGAGTTCGACATCCGCGTCTCTTCCGACAAGAAGCGCCGCAAGACCACCCGGCGCGGCATGTCCGGCGCGTTCGAGACATCGCAGAAAGGCTGCGAATATCCGGGCTGTTCCGAACAGGGGGCCTACCGCGCCCCGAAATCGCCAGACCACCTCGATGAGTACTTCTGGTTCTGCAAGGATCACGTCCGCGAATACAACCTGAAGTGGAACTTTTTCCAGGGTTCCACCGATGAAGAGTTCAAGAAGTTTCTTGATGAGGACCGCGTCTGGGGCCGCGCCACCCAGCCTTTCGGCAAGCGCCCCGATGAAGGCCGCGCCTGGTCACGCCTCGGCGTGGATGATCCCATGGCGATCCTTGGTGAAAAGGCCACACTCAACCCGGCCAAACCCACCGGCAACGCCACCCGCAAACTGCCCGCCACCGAACGCAAGGCACTGGAAATTCTGGATGCCCGCGACACCATGACCAAGGCCGAAATCCGCAAGGCCTATAAATCACTGGTCAAGGATCTGCACCCCGACATGAACGGCGGCGACCGCAGCGATGAGGACCGGTTGCAAGAGGTCGTCTGGGCCTGGGATCAGATCAAGGACAGCCGCTACTTCCGCGACTGACCCGGCCATACCCCGCGTTGCTGGCGCAGCGCCATCAGCTGCGCCACAGCCGCGCCGAACAGCGCGCTTCCCCAGGCGAGCGGATAGTGCGGCAGCGCCAGCAGCAAAGCCGCAGGCCCACCTTCGGGCTGCAGCACCGGCAAGATGAGCGCAGCCGCCAGCCCTGCCACAACCAGCACCAGCGCCGACAGAATGCCCGCGCGCAGCCAGCCCGCCAGACCGGGCCGCCCGAAACCGGGCGCCACGATCCAGGCCACGACTGCCGCTACCGGCAGCGCGCGGGCAAAAGCCGGGGTGAACAGAACTGAGGCCTCGGTATCCGCCCCCAACTCCGCCCGCGCCACCGCCGCCGCCATCAACAGCGCCAGCGGCAGCACAAGGGTCAGTCGATCACGCAGGGTCATGGGGGCGGCTCCAGATAAGGCTTGTCCCTATCTGGCCTGCCTCACCCGCCCGATCAAGCCACGCCGATCAAGCCATGCCGATCAAGACAGGCTGGTCAAGACTGGCCGATCAGGCCGCCCGAAACGTCAGCGCCGCGCCGTTCAGGCAATGGCGCATCCCCGTCGGCTCCGGACCATCGTCGAAGATATGCCCGAAATGCCCGCCGCAGCGGATACAATGCACCTCGGTCCGCGTGGCGAACAGGCTGTTGTCTTCCTTGGTGCCGATCGTCCCCGGCAGCGATTGCCAGAAGCTCGGCCACCCCGTGCCGCTATCATATTTGTGCTCAGACGAATAGGCCGCCAGATCGCAGCCCGCGCAGTGATAGACCCCCGCCCGCGTTTCCTTGTCCAGCGGGCTGGTCCCGGCGCGTTCGGTATCCTCTTCCCGCAGCACGGCATATTGCAGCGGCGTCAGCTTTGCCCGCCATTCGGCATCGGTCAGCTTGAACGGGAAATCCCCCTCAGACGCCATGGCAGGCCCCAAAGCGGGCCGCAGGACGGGGAACAGGGCGGCAAGCGCGGTCAGGCGCAGAAGGTGGCGGCGGTGCATCGGGATCCTCCCTTGGATGCGGGTCATAGTGGCAGAAGTTACGCCCCGGCGCGGCACAAGGTTTCACCCGATCACGCGATTGCGTTTCCCTCCCCCCCAAACCCCGCATCCCCGCCCCCCCGGCGGCCTGATGTCGCGTCCTGCCCGCCCATTGCCGCCCTTCCCCTTGCAGCCCCCCGCGATATGTTCCACACACTTCCCATGGCCCGAACTCAGGGCGCGACGCGAAACGATGGCGGACGGTATGCTGGACACTGTGATGAAACCCACCGAAGAAATCTCGGTCCGGGATGTTTTCGGGATCGACACCGATATGAAGGTGAAGGGCTTCGCCGACCGGACCGATCGCGTGCCCGATATCGACCCCACCTATAAATTCGACCCGGACACGACGCTGGCGATCCTGGCAGGCTTTGCCTACAACCGCCGCGTGATGATCCAGGGCTATCACGGCACCGGCAAATCCACCCATATCGAACAGGTGGCCGCCCGGCTCAACTGGCCCTGCGTGCGCGTCAACCTCGACAGCCACATCTCCCGGATCGACCTGATCGGCAAAGACGCGATCAAGCTGCGCGACGGCAAGCAGGTCACCGAATTCCACGAAGGCATCCTGCCTTGGGCGCTGCGCAACGCCGTGGCCATCGTGTTCGACGAATACGATGCCGGCCGCGCCGATGTGATGTTCGTCATCCAGCGCGTGCTGGAACATGACGGCAAGCTCACGCTCTTGGACCAGAATGAGATCATCACCCCCCACCCGTCCTTCCGCCTCTTCGCCACGGCAAACACCGTGGGCTTGGGCGATACGACGGGCCTTTACCACGGGACCCAGCAGATCAACCAGGCCCAGATGGACCGCTGGTCGCTCGTGGCCACGCTGAACTACCTGTCCCACGATGCCGAGGCCGCCATCGTTCTGGCGAAATCCCCGCATTACAACACGGAAAAGGGCCGCAAGACCATCAGCCAGATGGTCACCGTGGCCGACCTCACCCGCACCGCCTTCATGAACGGCGACCTGTCGACCGTGATGAGCCCGCGCACCGTCCTGAACTGGGCCCAGAACGCCGAGATTTTCCGCAACGTCGGCTACGCCTTCCGGCTGTCCTTCCTGAACAAATGCGACGAACTGGAACGCCAGACGGTGGCCGAGTTCTACCAACGCTGCTTCGGCGAGGAACTCCCGGAAAGCGCGGCGAGTATGGCGATGAAGTGAGGTGGGGGAAGGTGAACAAGTGTCCGGATCAAGTTGATCCCATTTAGCTTTTCACCTCCACTTCACTTAAAAATCGTCACCGCCGCTGCTATTAAAGAAGCCACGGCTACAGCTAAGGCAACCCGTGCAATAAACTCCATGCGCCCCTGTGCCAGAACGCTTTCTCGAGTACCGATTGCTGACGAAAGCTGATTTAATAGTTCACGCGTATCGCGATCTTCTTCGAGAAGCCGCTTAGAAAGCTGCGCGAGAAGAGATTTTAAACCATCCTTTATGTCAGCAATTTCCTTTCCGACGCTGGTCTTCCGAGTAAAGCCAGTGGCGTTCCATTGAAAGGACGCGTCATTCTGAGAAAGTGCTAGTACTTCGCGTGCAACCATCGGAACCCCGATGGATTGACTGAAGAACGCACTGATCCTGTCAATTTGACTTGTGGACCGATGTGGCTTTGAACGAAAAGATAAAGATTGTTGTGTTTCCTTTAAGTATCTAAGCAACTCCCGAAGATAACTTGCCAACGCAAATCTGGCGATTATTCCGCCCAATTTTTCGCGAGCAAAGAATGTTCTGATAAACAGACTATCATCTTGAAATAAATCTTTCTCACTCTCACTTAGATCGTCCCAGCGTAGAGCTATTGTCATATGATTAGGGAGGTCATCACGATATCCATGTTCGAAAGAGAACCGCAAAGACGGAACAGATGTGCAAACCCAACTGCCCAAGTCATCTTCGATGTTCAGAAATCTCGACCAGTGTAGCCAGTTTCTTTTTCTTTCAGCATCTCGCTCAAAGGCTGTAAAGCCGTCCAAGGATAGAAATTCCGCCGTAGGAAACTTTCCTTGCTGACCACTTGCGCTGAAGTAGCCAGGAAAGTTCTTCGATACCCATCCAACGCCTAATTTGAGATACTTTCTTCTAATGTTACGAACGCGTTCTCTTTTGACATGTTCGGCACCCTTTATTGAATAGGATTTGAAACGTCTCTTTGGAACTCGGACTGTTCTCGCAGGCGCGTTTATTGCACTAGCGTATTCGTTCGCCACATTGTCCGCGAGCACAAAGCCAACACTTAAACACGTTGTTGAGGGAGTGAGCTGCGAAATATTGACCAGCAGCGAAGAAAACTCTCTTGGAAAATCTGCCGTATATCTTACAAAGTGATAGCTCTTGGCTTCGCTAGCCCGTATGATCCTCCCAAGTGGTAAATAACCAAAAGCGCCATAAAGACGCTGCGCTTTCAGCCATTCAACATTCGAATCAGATCGCGCAAACATCCCATCTTGATCCCATCCTATTCTTTCAAGCGATTCATAAAGTGAGTCAATTTCGTTTGGCCCGAATAACTCAGTCACCATTATGCAAGCAAGGCGAAGGCTTACGCCATCCTCAATTTGTGACTTGGCATTCTCTTCCTTATCGAGTTCTAGGAAATAATCCGTCTCATCTCCGTATGGGCTTGGAACAGTATTAGGAAAAGCCGCGTGTAATGGCCAGACCATCTTTCGCAAGCGTTGCCTCCAAACATGGACCGAATCTTGCTCAGTAGTGATTTCGTCCAATGCGATTTCACTGTTGGTAGATGTTGATTGCTCTTCCTTCATTTCGCAATTCCACTTAGGTCACTGTTTACAAGCACGCTACGACCGCCGGCATTCTTTAGCTTGAGCACTCCTCAAGCCAATTTCCCACCTACGGTTATACAACATAGTGTAAACATTCAGATCAAGTTTGCATTGGGCTACTTGCAGTCCTCTCAAGCCATCTAAACCGCAATTTGCACAAGCCTTCACTTACTGTGGTCAAGTTGCGCCTCCTACAACCATCGCATTTAGAGTCAGAACCGCCGCCACTGTAAACGTTGCGCGCCAAGTTTTTGCTAGTACAGTTTGTACTTCAAGACCCCCCCAAACCGCCCACTTGCTAACCCAAAAATCCTGCCTGATCCTGCCAACATGGGCGGTTTGCGAACATTCCTCCTTCCGGCGCTGCTCTGCGCCCTCGCTGCCCCCCTCCCGGCGCAGGCCCAGAGTGACGTCCCCGACGACCCCCTCCACGCCTTCACCACCTGCGCCAGCCACCAATCGACCCAGATGAAACATCAACGGCTGGTGGATGGCCCCGCCTCCCCCATCACCAAGGCGCCACGGGCGGCGGTGTGGGGCGTGCCCCCCATAGGCACCAGAACACCCCACCCACCAATCAACACACCAACGCCCCAGCCCCGCCCGCGGAAAGGCCCCCTCACGGGGCCATCCGGTCTGACACAGCATCCCCTGCAGGCCTGACGATCAAAGCAAGGGCGCGTCCGGCATCGTCACGCGGAACCGGTCCAGCGACTCCAGCGATGCGCCGTCGAATTCGCCCCCCAGCACGAACCACGGACCGAACGCATCCGCCCGCGTGAACGCAGGCAGCGCGTCGATCGAGGGAACGCCCAGCGGCGTGCCGTCGATCACGCGCCCGGCAGGCGCTTGCCCATAGCCCCGCGTATAGGCCAGCACATGGTTCAGGTTGGTGACGTAATGCTCTTCGAGCAGATAATCGACGCCATAGGAGGCCATCACCCGCTGCGCTTCGGCAGGGTTCAGAACGCCCGTCCACCAGCGCGGCCCAAAGGCTTCGGTCACCGCCTGTTCCACCTCTGTCGACTCATACCGATGGAAGTTCACATGATAGGGCGTCGCCGCTGCGCCGAAAACCTCCTGCACCCCACCGCCCAGAAAGCGGACATCGTAATTGCCCGCAATGCCACCGGGAACGTCCGGATCCAGCGATCCCGCCACATAGGACCGCGTCGCAACCAGTTGGGTTTCCTCCTGCCCATCCCGAAGCCGGTATCGGTGGGTGATAAGATGCTGCTGAACGCTGGTCCCCTGCAACACACCATCCGCCATGATGCGATCCCCGGCATCGGGATTGATGATGATCGCGTCGATCATCCCCCAACGGAACCCTTCCGGCACCGAGATCATCGAACGATCGAACGAGGCAAAGTTGCCCTCCGTCAGATTGTCGACATTGACCACCATGATCCCCAGCGGCCGCCCCCGATCCTGCCCAAGCAGGAAGTCGAACGTATCCGCCCCCTCACCCCCCCAAAGGATCGTCGGCCCGCTTCCCGTGGTGCGGTCAATCACCATCACATCATCCCCGCCACCGGCGGCGACCATGTCATTCGCGCCGATCCCGGTGATCGTATCGCCACCCACCCCAAGAAAAGCCGCAGGCGCGATCAGCACTTCAATCCCGGCCTCATCCATGTTCAGCGCAAAGCCACGCACAGCCACGGCTTGTTCCGTCACCGATTGCGGGAAAGCCGACATATAGGCCACGTCGCGCCCGGCTCCGCCAAAGATGAAGTCATCTTCATCAAACCGAAGGGTGTCATTGCCCGACCCGGCATCAAGCCGATCCGCCGCCTCTCCCCCATCCAGAAGATCGGCCCCGGCACCACCCGTCAGGGTATCGCTGCCATCGATTCCCAACAGCGTATCATTGCCCGCCGCACCGTCCAACGTATCGCTGCCAAGACCCCCATCCAGCAGATCGGCATCAACGCCCCCGTGCAACCAGTCGTCACCCTCCCCGCCATCCAGGATGTCATTGCCCGTTGTCCCGTTCAGACTGTCATTTCCTGCGGCCCCGGAAAGCGAGTCGTCCCCCGCACCTCCGTTGATCGTGTCATCGCCGAAACCGGTTCGGATGATGTCATTCGACGCCCCGCCGAACAGGCGGAAATCGGGAGAGTACTCAGGATAATCAAGCGCGTTGTTCCCGGCCCCCGGGAAGCTCAGAAAATAAAGCGTGCTGCCCGTCACCGGATCGAAAACCTCGGCAGGTGAGGCCCCGCCGATATATTCTGCAACCTCGATCCCGATGATCGAAAGCAGGGTGGTGATAAAGCTGTTGCTGTTAAAGGCAGGCGCGACGGCATTGTATGGGATGGACAGGTTCATCTGTGCCGTGAATTGCACCGTTGCGGCAGCCAACACCCGCCAGACATCCGCGTCGCTCCGATCACCGATATCAAGGGCGACCTGCGCATAAAGACCCCAGACGCCATAGCCGGGTGTATTCGAATAACCTCCGGCCCCGGTGCCGTTCACCGACCTGTTCTGAAAGGCCCAAAAGCTGTTCTCCGTCCATTCGCCCAGAAAACCGTCCGAGGGTTGGACTTCCAGTTCACGGCCCGCTCGGACAATCTGCAAATGCCCGTACAGCGGCACAGCAGGCAAACGGTTCCCACCAAGATATATGGTCATTCGGACAACACCCCTTCACTCGTTAAAATTCGATCACATTTAGACAAAGACATCGTGCTACAGCGCGCATTGCGCGGTGCCTTCCACCTGCCCGCAAAGGCTGGACCTCTGGCGGACGCCAAACTCAGCCTTCGACCCGGCCCGCTCCCTTCTGCGATTTTCGGGCAGCCCGGCCCAACGGATGTTTTCATCCTTGCGTCCCGACGCCACAAAGGACGTCCGGTCCCGATCCCCGCGAATGGTGACCGAAAACGCCTCGGGCAGATCGCGCGCCAAATCCGGCACCACGCGCCGCAGACAGGTATGCGCAGAAAGCGTGCCACCGAAACGAACCGAGGGCGAGCCCACCCGCACCCCGTCAAAAACCCCAATATCCAGAAGCCGACGCAGCAGGTTCATGTCGCAGCCGCTGCCACGGGATCAGGGCAACCACCCAAGGGAAAGGATGCCCGCTCTATCCGCCCGGTCAAAACCCACCAACACCCACGCACCAAATACCCTCAGCCGACACGCAACCGAGCGTTGTCTTGCGGCAAGAAAACCCAAGATTGACTTACCTGTCAATCGTCTCCAATACAGACCAAAGTTATATTTCCGCACACTTGATAACCAAAATGAATGCAATCATGCTCTATTAATGGGCGCTTTGAAAACACACCTGTGCACCCCCTTGCTCCTCTGCGCGCTTGCCGCACCCGCGGCCGCGCAGACCGACAGGGACATCCCCGACAACCCCCTCCACTTCTTCGCCACCTGTGCAGGCCGCATGTCGGCGCTGATGGAGCATCAATGGTTGGTCGATGGCCCAGCATCTGACATCACCAAGGCGCGGCGGTCTGCGGTGCTGGATGTGGTGGCCTCCCTCACCCCGCCGGGGCAAGAGGCGCAGGTCATGGCCTGGCGGGTCGAGGCCAAGGCCGCCCACGCCGCCCTGCTGGGCCAATCCCGCCACGGCCCCGCACCAGACCAGACTCGCGCCGCAAAGCGGGCGGAAACGCTCCTGCGGTCATGTGAGGCCTATCTGTCCTGACCGGGTGGAGCGCTGACCTCTCTACTTGTGGTAGACTGTGTTAAACCCCACATCGAAAGCAAATGAGTGCGAACCGATAATGGGTGCATCTAGGCTGCTGCAGTCTCGCGGGTCACTGCAAAAACTCATCGTGACAACAAAGCTCAGTCGGATCGATCTCTCGCGCTCGCTCATTGCATTCCAGAGCGCGTGCGGCCCTCCATTAGTCGCAGGGTTCCACAAAAAGAAAACCGCGCTGTCATCTGGTGCGATGGGTTCTGTGCCAGATTGGCGCGCAAGCCCCTGTGCCCCCAGCCAAGCCACCGCTTTCTCCACCTCTAAGAACCTGCGCATCACGCGCACAAGGCAGACCTCAACCGCCCCAACGGTCAATAATTTGTCCCAAGCCAGCTTGTGATGGGTCGGCGGTGCGCCTTCAGGAAGACTTCCGTGCAAGCAGGACTGCGCCGAAGGGAAATCGAACGGCGCTGTCCCGTAATTCGAGCGAGCGTTTTTCGCCTCTCGGTTCGACAAGGGGTAGAGGTCGCGATACCGCTTTCCATTGGACATGAGGAAGGGATGCTCCTCGCTCAGATCATCTGTCACTGTCGAGGATACAAATGGCGTCTCCTCTGCCCCCGGCTCTCGCGTCGGGCGAACCGACTGAGGCAGGTTGTCGCCAAACAGCACCCAAAGCGAACCGAGCGGCACCCCGACAAGGACCGAGATCGCAAGCAAACGCCGCAGCAGGGCCGTCACCATCAGATCGCCCTGACGCGTTCACGGCATCCGCCCCAAGCAAAAGCGGCCAGCCGGATCACCCCAGCCAAGAAGTCCCCACACCCACGCACCCCTTACTCCCCAGTAAACCCGCAACCGAGACTGCAACCCAAAGTTGCATCCGCTTAAAAAACCCAACACCACCGCCCTTGTCAATCCGACCGCAAGTGGTCCGAAGCCCGCCTCGCGAAAGCGCGCAGAATCCCCCAACCCCTTCCTCAAACGTTAACCTTAACGCCCCAACACCGTGCGCTGCGTGCATACGCCCGTCTGCACCGGCGTCTGCACCACGCGCTGCACGCCCGTTTCCGGCCAACCCTTTGTGTTAACAACGCAAAACCGGCGCAGAAAAAGAAAAGGGGCGGCCAAACGGCCACCCCTTTCCCCGACAGGGAGATGTGGGAAAGATCAGCCGCGCGCGGCTTTGGTCGCGTTCGCCCACCAAACCAGATCATCCAGCGAGGCCGTTGCGGCGGGCAGCAGGTTGGCCTCCACATCGGCCATATTGCCCGAACCGCCCATGCCCGGATGGACCTTGAAGAAATCGCCCATGCCCAGATGCACGGCGTTGCGCGTCGGAACCATCTGAAGTTCCACGCCGATCAGGCGCAGATGCTCCATCGCGCGGGTGCCGCCGACCGAACCATAAGCCATTGCCGTAAAGGGCTTTTTCGCCCATTCGACATAGGCCTGATCCAGCGCGTTCTTCAGCGCGCCGGTGATGGAGCGGTTATATTCGGCCACCACAAAGATATAGCCGTCGAACTCGGCCAGCTTCTTCTGCCACTTCACCGCGGCGGGCGATTGCGACGGCGCCCAAGCGTTCGAGGCGACCTCGTCAAACAGCGGCAGGTCAAAGTCGCGCAGGTCGACCAGTTCGACATCCATATCGGTACGGGCCTTCGCCTGCGCCAGCATCCACTGGGCGGGAATGTCAGCAAAGCGCGACGCGCGGGTAGAGCCGATGATAAGGGCGATTTTCGGATTGCTCATGGGATTTTCCAGTCCATTCAGGAGGTTGAGTTCTGTGCTGAATAAGTGGTTATCGCTCGGAATCTTGCAATTCGGCGCGGCTGCAACCCCCATGTGCGCCCATGCACGAAGTTTGCCGTATGGCCCCATATTTCCCGCGCCCGCCCTTGCCCCCGGCACCCCGGGGTGACACTCTGGCGCAAAGCCTTTTGGCCGCTGTTTCAGGCATGACCCGATGACCAAACCCAACGACAACCCCGCCGATCCCTTCAAGAAAGCGCTGGCCGAGGCCACACGCACGATGGCGGACGATCCCGAAATGACCGTGTCCTATTCGGTCGATCCGCCCGGGATGAACCGCGAAGGCGTGCGCCTGCCGCAGGTCTCCCGCCGCATGACCCGGGATGAGGTGATGCTGGCGCGCGGAACCGCCGATGCCTTCGCCCTGCGCCGCAAGTTCCACGATGACACGGTCGCCGCCCGCTATGCCCCCCAAGGCAACCTCGCCCGCGAGATTTATGAGGCGATGGAAACCGCAAGATGCGAGGCCGTGGGTGCCCGCGCCATGCCGGGCACCGCCGTCAACATCGACGCCAAGATCTCGCATGAGGCTGATCGCAAAGGATATTCCCAGATCACCAGCATGCAGGATGCCCCCTTGGCCGTGGCGGCGGGCTATCTTGTGCGCCATCTGGCGACGGGCCGCGACATGCCCAAAGGTGCCGGCAACGTCATGGAACTCTGGCGTGGCTTCATCGAAGAACAGGCCGGCGGCACCTTGGAAAACGTGGATCACGTGCTGGACGATCAGGCCGCCTTCGCCCGTCTTGCCCGCAAGGTGATTTCCGACCTCGGCTATGGCGATCAGCTGGGCGACGACCCGGATCAAAGCGATCCCGACGATCAGCAGGGCGAAGCCGAAGAAGATCAGGACAGCCCCGACAGCGCGGGCGAGGATGAACAGGACAGCGACGAATCCGAGGCCGCCCCCGAACGCAGCCAAGAGGAGCAGCAGGATCAGTCGCAGGCGCAGGTCACGATGGAAGACAGCGCCGATATGGAACAGGGCGATGAGGCAGAATTGCCCGAAGGCGAGGCCCCGCTAGAGCCGCCGCCCCCTGCCCCCTATTCCGATGCCGATCCGAACTACACCGTCTATACAACGGATTTCGATGAAGAAATCCGTGCCGAGGATCTGGCCGAGGCGGCCGAGTTGGAACGCCTGCGCGCCTATCTCGATCAGCAGTTGGAGCCCCTGAAAGGCGCGGTCAGCCGTCTGGCCAATAAGCTGCAACGCCGCCTTCAGGCGCAGCAGAACCGCTCATGGCTGTTCGATCTGGAGGAAGGCACACTGGATGCAGGCCGCTTGGCGCGGGTGGTGGCGAACCCCACCACGCCCCTGTCGTTCAAACAGGAAAAGGACACCGAATTCCGCGATACCTGCGTGACGCTGCTTCTGGATAATTCCGGATCCATGCGCGGGCGTCCGATCTCCATCGCCGCGATCTGCGCCGATGTGCTGGCGCGCACGCTGGAACGGTGCAGCGTCAAGGTGGAAATCCTCGGCTTCACCACCCGCGCCTGGAAAGGCGGGCAGTCGCGCGAACGCTGGCTGGCGCAGGGTCGCCCGCAGGGGCCGGGCCGCCTGAACGATCTGCGCCATATCATCTACAAATCCGCCGATGCGCCTTGGCGGCGCGCGCGGCCCAATCTGGGTCTGATGATGAAAGAAGGCCTTTTGAAGGAAAACATCGATGGCGAGGCGCTGGAATGGGCGCATCGCCGCATGATGTCCCGGCCCGAGGCGCGCAAGATCCTGATGGTCATTTCCGACGGTGCACCGGTGGACGACTCGACCCTGTCGGTCAACCCCGCGAATTTCCTGGAAAAACACCTGCGCGACGTGATCTCCATGGTGGAACGGCGGCGTCAGGTGGAACTGATCGCCATCGGCATCGGCCATGACGTGACGCGCTATTATCAGCGCGCCGTCACGATCACCGATGTGGAACAGCTTGCCGGAGCCATGACCGAACAGCTTGCCGGGCTGTTCGAAGTCGATCCGAAAAAGCGGGCCAAGGCGGGCCTGCGGCGGGCGGGGTAAAGGGGGCTTTCAGCCCCCTCTGGGCCTTCGGCCCATTCCCCCCGAGGATATTTGAAGAACGGGTGAAAGCATGTTCCAGAGCTTTGAGACGACCTCCGACCCGGCCGCCGGACCGGGGCGTCTGGCGCGCCTGCGCGATCATCTGCGCGCCGAAGGCTTGGCCGGGTTCCTGATCCCCCGCGCCGATGTACATCAGGGCGAATATGTCGCGGCACGCGATGAACGCTTGCAATGGCTCACGGGTTTCACCGGCTCTGCGGGCTTTGCCATCGTGCTGCCGGATGTGGCAGGCGTGTTCATCGACGGTCGGTATCGCGTGCAAGTGAAAGGCCAGGTCGATCTTGCTGCCTATACCCCCGTTCCTTGGCCCGAGGTGAAGCCGGGGCAATGGATCCGCGATCATCTGGAGACAGGCGTGGTGGGGTTCGACCCGTGGCTGCACAGCGCCGATGAAATCGCCCGGATCGAGGCCGCGCTGGAAGGATCGGGTGTGACCCTGCGCGCCGTCGCCAATGCCGTCGATGCGATCTGGCCCGATCAGCCCGCCCCGCCTGCGGGCGCGGCCTTCCCCCATCCTGTCACATTGGCGGGGGAAACGTCGGTCGAGAAACGCACCCGGCTGGCGGCAAACCTGCGCAAGGACGGGCAGTCGGCGGCGGTGATCACCCTGCCCGACTCGCTGTGCTGGCTGCTCAACCTGCGCGGCGCAGATGTCCCGCGCAATCCGATCCTGCACGGCTTTGCCATCCTGCATGATGACGGGTCGGTCGATGCCTTCCTCGCCTCCGCCAAACTCAATGACGCGGCGCGCAATGCGCTGGATGTGAGCGTCCGCCTGCACGCGCCCGCCGATTTTGCCCCCGCGATCAAGGCGTTGACCGGCACCATTCGGGTGGATCGCGGCACCGCGCCGCTGGCCGTGTCGCAGCTGGTTGCAGAGGGAGGCGCAACCGTCGCCTGGGGCGACGATCCCTGCCGCCTGCCCAAGGCCTGCAAGAACGCCGCCGAAGTGGCCGGAATGCGCGAGGCGCATCTGCGTGACGGCGCGGCGGTGGTGGAATTTCTCTGCTGGCTGGACCATGAGGCCCCAAAGGGCGGGCTGACCGAAATCGACGTCGTCACCGCGCTTGAAGGCCATCGCAGGGCGACGAACGTGCTGCATGATATCAGCTTTGATACGATCTGCGGCGCAGGCCGGAACGGCGCGATCATGCATTACCGCGTGACAACCGAGACAAACCGCCCCGTGCGGCAGAACGAACTCCTGCTGGTCGACAGCGGCGCGCAATATGCCGATGGCACCACCGATATCACCCGTACCATCGCCGTGGGCGATCCGGGGTCCGAGGCGCGCGATTGCTATACCCGTGTGCTCCAAGGCCTGATCGCCATTTCCCGCGCCCGCTGGCCGCGCGGCATCGCCGGGCGCGATCTCGACGCGCTGGCGCGCTTCCCGCTTTGGGTTGCGGGCATGGATTTTGACCACGGCACCGGCCATGGCGTGGGGGCCTTCCTGTCGGTGCATGAAGGGCCGCAGCGCATTTCCCGCATTTCCGAGGTGCCGCTTGAACCCGGCATGATCCTGTCGAACGAGCCGGGCTATTACCGCGAAGGCGCCTTCGGGATTCGGCTGGAAAATCTGATCGTGGTCCAACCCGCGGCCACACTGGGCGACGGGCGTGACCAACTCAGCTTTGAAACGCTCACCTTCGCCCCGTTCGACCGCCGCCTGATCCGCACTGACCGCCTGTCGCCGGATGAACGCGACTGGCTGAACGCCTATCATGCCGAGGTGCTGGCGCGGCTCTCCCCCCGCCTGTCCGCGACAGCGCGAGACTGGCTGCAAACCGCCTGCGCCCAAGTTTAAGGCAGAATCCTGCGCAACTCTGGCGGTTTCGGGCAGAAGGACGCCGACTCCAGAACGACTCGTTGCCGCAACCTCTGGGTAGGATCATCCTTTCAACCTTGATGGGGGAGGATGTCATGACAACGACCTTGGAAATCAGGCCCGTCCCGGGCCGCTATATCATCAGGGCCAGCGGGGCCATCATCGGCGAAACGGATCGCGCGCTTGAACTGATCGAGGGATCGCGCGCCCCGGTGATCTATGTCCCGCGCGAAGATGTTGCGATGGCGCTGCTTGATGCCAGCGACCGACACACCACCTGCCCGCACAAGGGCGAGGCCCGTTATTACAGCGTTACCACGCCCGAAGCGCGGCTCGACAACGCGGTCTGGTCTTACGAAAACCCCATTGCGGGGGCCGAGGCCATCGCGGGGCATCTGGCCTTTTACGAAGACAAAGTCCGGGTCGAACCGCGCTAGGCCGCTGCCTCTGCCGCCACGTGCCGGATGCGTTCCACCATCGCACGCAGCCCGTTGGACCGCTGCGACGACAGATGATCCGTCAACCCCAGCCGCCCAAGCTCGGCAGGGGCATCCACCGCTACGACTTCGGCCACCGGCAATCCGGCGTAAAGGGTATGCAGCACGGCGATCAGCCCCTTCACGATCATCGCGTCGCTGTCGCCCTGAAAATCGAAGCGGCCATCGCTGATGACCGGCTGAATCCACACCTGGCTCGCACAGCCCTGCACCTTGGTTGCAGGCACCTTCAGCGCGTCATCCATCGGGGCAAAGGCCTTGCCCAGTTCGATCACATGACGATAGCGGTCTTCCCAGTCATCCAGGAATTCAAAGGTCTCAGTCAGGTCTTCAAAGGCGGGGGTGGCCATCACACGCTCCTGTATTGGGGCCAAGACCTAGGGTCTGCCGACCAAAAGGTCCAGCCCGCGCCCCAAGGCTTTGTCGCAACCGGGTGCTTTTCAAATCCGCCGCCATCGGCTACCCAAGAGGCAACAGACAGGGGACCGGGATGAAACGAACAGTTCTGGCGGCGTTGGGCGTGGTGCTGGTGGTATCGGGCTGCGGCATGATCCGGGAATCGCGGTTGAACCCGTTCAACTGGTTTGGCCGGGCCGAACCGCGCGAGACGGTCACCACCGCCGCCCCGCAGGACCAGCGCCTGCTGGTATCGCAGGTCCTGACCCTCTCGGTTGATCCCTACAGCGCCGGGGCCATTGTCCGCGCCAAGGGCATCCCGCCTTCGCAAGGCTGGTGGGACGCAGAGCTTGTTCCCCGCCCGATCGATGAAAACGGCGTTCTGGTGTTTGATTTCCGCGTCTTCCCGCCGATCACCGAAACGCCGGAAGGTACCCCCCGCTCACGCGAGATTACGGTCGCCATTTCGCTGTCGAACGTGAAGCTGGATCAGGTCCGCGAAATCGTGGTGCAGGGCGCGACCAACGCGCTGTCGTCGCGCCGCTAAGTCAGGCGGTGCGTCACAGACGCACCACCCGCACTTCCGTTCCCTTGGCAGACAGGGCGATCTCGCCCTTGCACAGGCGCAGCGCATCCTCGCCAAACGCCTCAAACCGCCATCCGGTCAGCGCCTCAACCTCGCGCTCGCCCGCCGCGATGGCATCCAGATCAGCGGCAGAGGCGATCAGCTTCGACGCCACCCCCAACTGTTCCGATTTGGCCTTGAGCAGCACCCGCAGCAGATCGGCCAGCGCCGGGTTGACCTGCAACTGTTCGCGGCTCAGGTCGGGCTTGGGCATGTCTTCGGATTTCATCTCCATCCCCGCCTTGATCGCGGCCAGAATGCCATCGGCAATCTCGGGTTTGCGCCCCTCGCGCAGCAGCAGCCGCGACCGGCCCAGCTCTTCCATGGATGTGGGCCGGGTCGATGCCAGCTCCAGCAGAGCATCATCCTTCATCACCCGCGACCGGGGCACGTTCAGACGTTGGGCATATTCCTCGCGGAAGCGCGCCAGTTCCTTGACCACCGCCAGAAACCGCCCCGAGGTGGTGCGCGTCTTCACCCGCAGCCAGGCCTCATCAGGATGCACCGTATAGGTGGCTGGATCGGTCAGGATCGACAGTTCTTCTTCCACCCAGCGTGTGCGGCCATTCTTGGCCAACTGCCCCGCCAGCCATTCATAGATCACCCGCAGATGGGTGACATCGGCCAGGGCATATTCCTGCTGCGCGCTCGACAAGGGCCGCCGCGACCAATCAGTAAAGCGCGATGTCTTGTCGAGGTTTTCCTTGGCAATCTTCTTGACGAGCGTTTCATAGCCCACCTGTTCGCCAAAGCCGCAGACCATGGCGGCGATCTGCGTGTCGAACAGCGGATCGGGGAACACCTTGCCTTCGACAAAAAAGATTTCCAGATCCTGCCGCGCGGCGTGGAACACCTTGACCGTCGCCTTGTGGCGGAACAGGTCGTAAAGCGGCTCCATGCTCATGTCTTCGCCCGCGATGGGATCGACCAGCACGGCATCCCCGGTCTTGCCCGGCAGCGCCATCTGGATCAGGCACAGCTTTGACCAATAGGTCCGTTCCCGCAGGAATTCGGTGTCGATGGTCACATAGGGCTGGGATTTTGCGGCTTCACAGAAGGCGGCGAGGTCTTCGGTCGTTGTTATTGTACGCATCATGCCTTCCGGTTGGCCTGGGTGGCACGGGGTCATCCCGCCCTATCGCTATAGGCGGGACAGCGGGAAAATGAAAGGCATCATGAAGAAACGCTGCGTCCGGCTACAGGTAAAGCGGCCGGCGCTCCCCCACCGCAAAGCGGCGCAGCACAGCAGGATAAAGACGGTGCTCCTGCACCAGCACCCGCGCGGCCAGCATGTCGGCATTGTCCCCCGGCAGCACCGGCACCCGCGCCTGCCCCAGAATGGGGCCATCATCAAGCACCGGCGTCACCTCATGCACGGTGCAACCGGCCTCAGTATCCCCCGCATCCAGCGCGCGCTGATGGGTGTGCAGGCCGGGATATTTTGGCAAAAGCGACGGGTGGATGTTCAGCATCCGCCCCGCGAACCGGTTCACGAATGCAGGTGTAAGCACCCGCATGAACCCGGCAAGGCAAAGGATATCGGGCTGCGCGGCAAGGATCGGCTCCACCAGCGCCGCCTCGAACGCAGCGCGGTCTTTGCCAAAGGGGCGGTGATCCACCGCCGCCACCGGCACGCCGAACGCTGCGGCCTTTGTCAGCCCCTGCGCGCCCGGATCGTTCGATGCCACCAGAACGGGCTGTGCCGGATGGTTCCCCCCCAGCATATCCCGCACCAGCGCCATCATATTCGACCCACCCCCGGATATCAGGATGGCGACGCGGGCTGTCACAGGATCTTGCCCGAATAGACCACGCCTTCCCCCGGCACCACATGACCAAGTGTAAAGACCGTCTCACCCATCTCTGCCAGCAGGGCGGAAATCGCCTCGGCCCGGTCTGGGGCCACCACAAGGATCATCCCGATCCCGCAGTTGAAAGTTTTCAGCAGTTCCGCCTGCGTCATGTTCGCCGTTGTCGCCAGCCAGCGGAACACCGGCGGCAGGGTCCAGGCGTTCAGGTCGATCGCACAGGCCAGCCCTTCGGGCAGCACGCGCGGCGGGTTTTCCGTCAGGCCACCCCCGGTGATATGCGCCAACCCATGCACACCCCCCGCCCGGATCGCAGCAAGTGCCTGCTTCACATAAAGCCGCGTCGGCGCCAGCAGCGCCTCGCCCAGCGCGCCATCCGAGAATGGCGATGCCGCATCCCACCCCAGCCCCGACAGTTCCACCACCTTGCGCACGAAACTGTAGCCGTTCGAATGCACCCCGTTGGACCCAAGGCCCAACAGCACATCGCCCTCGGCCACCCCGGCGGGCAGATCTGCCCCCCGCTCCATCGCGCCCACGGCAAACCCGGCAAGGTCGAAATCGCCCTTGTGATACATCCCCGGCATCTCGGCCGTTTCCCCGCCGATCAACGCGCAGCCTGATGCCTCGCAGCCCGTGGCGATGCCTTCGATGATCCGCGTGGCCTGATCCACGTCCAACTTGCCGGTGGCGAAGTAATCCAGAAACAGCAGCGGCTCCGCGCCCTGACAGACCAGATCGTTGACGCACATCGCGACAAGGTCGATGCCGATCGTATCCACATTCCCGGTATCAATGGCGATGCGCAGCTTGGTGCCCACCCCATCGGTCGCCGCCACTAGGATCGGGTCGCTGTATCCCGCCGCCTTCAGATCGAACAGCGCACCAAAACCGCCCAAGCCAGACATGCTGCCCGACCGGGCGGTGCGCTTGGCCGCGGGCTTGATCCGTTCGACCAGCGCGTTGCCCGCGTCGATATCCACACCCGCCTGCGCATAGGTAAGGCCGTTCGTCATCGCGCTCGCTCCGCCGCTGTGCCGCTGTTGCGCGCAGGCCATATACCAGCCTCTGCCCCATCGCAACGGCGCAAAGGCCAAAGCCCGCGCCGCTTGACACGGATCAAGGAAGACCGCCCGCAAAGGTGGCAAATAGGGGCCATCCCGCGTCCGAGGAAGATCGCACATGTCCCGACTGTTCCTGCTGCTCTACGCCCTGATCGGCCCCTCGCTTGCCGGGGTCGGGGTCATCATTGTGCTGACCATGGGGATGGTCACACTCAAGGCCATCCTGGGCTCTGCCGCGCTTGGTTTCGCGCTGGGTGTCCCCGCCGCTTGGGCCGTGATGCGACAGTTGGCCCCCGATGGTGACTGACACCATTTCCGCCACCTTGACCCCTGCTGCCAATGGCCTTAGGCCAATGCGTGCGGGGCTGTAGCTCAATGGTTAGAGCCGGGCGCTCATAACGCCTTGGTTGGGGGTTCGAGTCCCTCCGGCCCTACGCATCTCCCGCAGGCGCGATGATTCAGCCGCTGGACCTTCGGCCCGCTTAAAGCCCCATTTCCCGCGCCTTCAGCGCAGCTTCCACGCGGTTGCGCACCTGCAACTTGTGCAGGATATTGGTCATGTGGTGCTTGATGGTCTTTTCCTGAAGATCCAGCGCACGGGCGATTTCCTTGTTCGATTGGCCTGTCGCGACCAGTCTCAGAATCTCTTGCTCGCGCGATGCCAGCGCCTCCACTTCGGGCAGATCGCGGGCGCCCTGCCCCTGCATCGCCGCCAGAACGCGCGCGGCCAGCGCGGGCGATACGTAGGAACCGCCCTGAACCACACCTTGCAGCACATCCACCAATTCCTGTGCGCCGACCCCCTTTAGCACATACCCCCGTGCCCCTGCGCGAAGCGCGGCCAGCAGATCGTCATCCGCTTCGGACACAGTCAGCATAACGATGGCCACGGCAGGAAAACGCCGTGCGATGGTGGCCGCCGCCACCAGCCCCGACCCCGGCATTGACACGTCCAGCAACACGACGTCGGGCATATGCGCCTCGACGGCTGTCACCGCGTCATCGGCGGTTCCGGCCTGCGCCACCACGGTGAACCCGCCATGCTCCTGCAACGAAAGAACCACCCCGCCGCGCAAGAGCGGGTGGTCGTCGGCAACAACGATATGGATGCTGTCCATTCAGCTTTCCTCAACTGGCAACTCCAGCAACAGCCGCACACCTTGGCCCGGGGCCGTGGCTATGCTGAAACTGCCGCCAATACTCTCGACGCGTTCCCTTAATCCGGACAGGCCAAGCCCCGTCCCTGCAGAATTCGGCTCTACCTGCGCGGCCGGATCAAAGCCCGGCCCGGCATCCGCCACGATCACCGACAGCCGCCCTGCGTCAAGCGTGCACCCCACCCGCACCTCGGCCCCCGGGGCGTGGCGATAGCTGTTCATCAGGCCTTCCTGCACAAAGCGGTACAGGCAGATCAGAATCGGATGCGAGGCTGGCACATCGGGCCAGCCTCCCTGCGTGCTGTCACGGATGACAACAATCCCGGTGCGGCGCTCTTGCGCGCCAATCGCCCGGTCCAGCACTTGCGCCACCGTGCTGCCCCTCAGATCGGGCAGCGTCAGACCCCGGCAAAGATCGCGGACATCGGCCAGCGCCTCATCCAGCGCTTCGCGAAGCGCCTGCGCCTCGGTATCGTCGGCCGACAGCCGCGCCCGCCGCATCAGCGCATCCAGCCGCAAAGATGCCAAAGCGAGGGCCTGCGCCGGACCGTCATGCAATTCGGCACTGATCCGGCGCATCTGGCGCTCGGTCGTCTCGCTCACACGCTTGGCGGCCTCTTGCACCCGTGCGCGCAGCGCTTCGTTTTGGGCCGAAATCTGCGCCAGTTCCGCCAGACGGCTGGCCAGCGCGCTTGTCTGGGCCTCAATGGTGCGGCTGCCGGCCTGCACGATGCCGAACAGTGCGGCAAAGGTGACCCCGGTCACAGCCGCCACCATGGCCCATGCCCTCGCCTGCGCTATCCAGATATCCGCTTCCAGTTCGGTCGCTACCAGATAGAACTCTGCCACCGCGATCACCTCACCCGTAAGGATCGAATGGATCGGGTTGTAAACCTCTAGCAGCGGCACCCCGCTTTGGCGCTCATTCTCGCTCTCCGCATCGTCCAGCTGGTCAAAACTGGCTGACAGCTGGCCTTTCAAGGCCGCCTCCAACTCGACGCTGGGCACGAAGGTCTGTCCGATCACGCCGGGATCGCTGGAAAAGGCGACAAATCCATCGGCGCGCCAGATCTTGACCGACCAGACCCGTTCGGAAAGCGGAGGTCGTTCCAGAATATCGCGCATGTGTGCAATCGCCTCTGGCGAAAGCTGGCGCGCCTCAGCCAGCGGTTGCGACAGCGGCGCAATGAAACTTTCCATATAGACTGCGCTCGAAATGGCCGAGTTTCGCACCACCCCCATCTCGATGGATCGGCTGACCAGCCCACCGATTACCAGCATCCCGATCAGGCTGACCACGCTGCCCACAAGGGCAAAGCGGTGCAGCAACGCCAGCCCGGCAAACCGCTCGCGCCATGCGATTCGGGGCGCGGCGGCGGTCGTCGCGGGCAGAACAGGGGCGGCAAGGCTGGGGCGATGGGGCTGAGTCATGCCGGGAATCTGTCTGATTTCGCGCGTTCTGGCCATCGGTCGGATGTCGGATCGGACTTTGGTCTGACGTGGCGTCAGACCTTGGGGCCATGGGCGGCGCGGACCGGTGGTCCGAGGGGCGGTGGCACAGGTCCGGCACGTCTGGCGCGACGCTGGCAGCGGTGGCCTGATCGCCTCACCGGGCAATTGCGCCCCCAAAAGGAGGATTGATCATGACATCCAAACTGAATCGTGCTTTCGCCCTGACCATCGCGCTTGGCATGGGCGGCATCCTGACTGTCGGCCCGGCTGCCGCCTCGCCCGGCCAGCCCTTCGCGACGCAAGAGTTCGGCGTAACCCTGCCTTCGCTGCACACCGACGGCTTCGAAACCGCGCGGCGCGGTCGTGGGGCCGATGATGGCGCAGGCCATACGCGCGGCGGCGGCAAGACCCGCGGTCGGGGCAAGGACGATGCCCCGAACCACGGCTGGATGGAACAGCAGACTGAAGACGTGATCTTTGCACGCCGTGGCCGCGGGGCCGATGACGGCGCAGGCCACACGCGTGGCGGCGGCAAGACCCGCGGGCGTGGCAAGGATGATGCCCCGAACCACGGCTGACACAGAGCACCGACCTGCCTGTCCGGTCATCAGTCATGGACAGGCGGGGTTGGTCTAGCGCCCGTCGCGCTGGCGAGGCCGCGCCGTTGGCTCGGCCGCAACTTCCCCCTCGATCCAGCCGCGAAAGGCCGCCAGCGCCGGGCGCGGCGGCAGGCCCTTGGGCCAGACCAGCCAATAGCTGCCCGCCGCCCGCACCGCGCCGCCCCAGGCCGGAACCAACCGCCCCGCCGCCAGATCCCCTTCGATCAGGAAGGTCGGCAACAGCGCCACGCCCAACCCATGCACCGCCGCCTGTTGCATCGTGGCGAACTGGTCAAACAGCATCCCTCCCGGCCTTTGCCCCGCCATGCCTTGCGCTGCGAACCAGCGGCCCCAATCCCCAGTGCGGCTTTCAATCTGCAACAGCGGCAGCGCCAGCAAATCCCCCGGCGCCGTCACCGTCGTGGCCAGCAGCGCAGGCGCGCAGACGGCCTGCACCTCCTCCGCCATCAGCAGCAAATGATCGGCCCCCGGCCAATCTGCCCGCCCGTAATGGATGGCGGCATCAAACCCTTCGGCCTCCATGTCGAACGGGCGCAGTCGAGTGGTCAACGTCAACGCCACCCCCGGATGCGCGGCCCGGAAATCGCGCAGACGCGGGGCCAGCCAATGCATCCCGAAAGCGGGCAGAATGGCCAGCGACAGACTTTCCCCGCCATCCCCCGCCCGCAGCCGCAGCGCCGCCTGCCCCAACACGCCCAGCGCCCGCCGCGCATCCGCCACGTAATCCCGCGCCGCAGGCGTCAACCGCAGCCTTTGGCGGTCGCGGATCAACAGCGTCACGCCCAGTTGCGCCTCCACCTCCTGCAAGGCGCGGCTGACCGCTCCTGGCGTCAGATTCAACTCCGCCGCCGCCGCCGTGGCCGTGCCCAAACGCTCCACAGCCTCCAGCGCCAACAGGCCTGACAGGCTGGGCAAATGGCGGCGCGGCGGGATCATGTGAGCTTACCTCAACAACCATACAGAATGTTTCGCTATAAATTCACAACATATGGCTTCATACAAGGCTCAACCCCGGCATGGCGCGACTCAGGCCTTGCTGGCACTCTCTCCAAACCCAACCGGAGGAACGGCCATGAGCCTCGACGCCCCGAAAACCACCGACAAACCCAAGCTGAAGGCAAAGGATGCGCCCGATCTGGCCCGCTTTGATTGGGAAGATCCCTTCCGCCTGAATGACCAACTGACCGAAGAAGAGCGGATGCTGCGCGATGGGGCCCGCGCCTATGCGCAGGAAAAGCTGCAACCCCGCGTCGTCGCGGCCTATCGCGAAGAAACCACCGACCCGTCGATCTTCCGCGAAATGGGCGAGATGGGCCTTCTGGGTGTGACTATCCCCGAAGAATACGGCGGCATCGGTGCGTCTTACGTGGCCTACGGCCTGATCGCACGCGAAGTGGAGCGTGTGGACAGCGGCTATCGGTCGATGATGTCGGTGCAATCGTCGCTGGTGATGTATCCCATCTACGCCTACGGCACCGAAGCACAGCGCCAGAAGTACCTGCCAAAACTCGCCTCGGGTGAATGGATCGGCTGCTTTGGCCTGACTGAACCCGATGCCGGGTCCGATCCGGCTGGCATGAAGACCACGGCGAAGAAAACCGCCAACGGCTACGTGCTGAACGGTGCGAAGATGTGGATTTCCAACGCCCCCATCGCCGACGTCTTCGTTGTCTGGGCCAAATCTGAGGCGCATGGCGGCAAGATCAAGGGCTTTGTCCTCGACAAGGGCACCAAAGGCCTGACCGCGCCCAAGGTGGGCGGCAAACTTTCCCTGCGCGCCTCCATCACGGGTGAGATCGTGATGAAGGATGTCGAGGTCGGCGAAGACGCCCTTCTTCCCCATGTCGAAGGCCTGAAAGGCCCCTTCGGCTGCCTCAACCGCGCGCGCTATGGCATTTCCTGGGGCGTCATGGGCGCTGCCGAGTTCTGCATGCACGCCGCCCGCCAATACGGACTCGACCGCAAGCAGTTCGGCAAACCGCTGGCCGGAACCCAGCTTTACCAGCTGAAACTCGCCAATATGATGACCGAGATTTCGCTTGGCCTGCAAGCCAGCCTCCGCGTTGGCCGCCTGCTGGACGAAGCGAACGCCGCGCCCGAAATGATCTCCATCATCAAGCGCAACAACTGCGGCAAGGCGCTGGATGCCGCCCGCTGGGCCCGCGACATGCATGGCGGCAATGGCATCCAAGAAGATTTCCAGATCATGCGCCATATGGTGAACCTGGAAACCGTGAACACCTATGAAGGCACGCATGACGTGCATGCCCTGATCCTCGGCCGCGCGATCACCGGGGTGCAGGCATTCTTCTGACGCCCTCCCCATAGGGCAAAATTCTTCCCGAAGAATTTTGCCACCCCACCGCCCCAATACCGGGCGGACCGCCACCGCACCGGTAAATTCTTCCAGAAGAATTTACCGGCCCCCCGCAGAAAACTTTTCCGGAAAAGTTTTCGGCGTTCCGCACTGTGCCGATCTGCACAAGTCTCTGTCGTTTTCAGGGATGACATGGCTGTTCTGGCGGCTAGGCTCAGGGCCATGACACACGCGC
Organism: Fuscovulum sp.; assembly: GCA_035192965.1. Taxonomy (NCBI): domain Bacteria; kingdom Pseudomonadati; phylum Pseudomonadota; class Alphaproteobacteria; order Rhodobacterales; family Paracoccaceae; genus Fuscovulum; species Fuscovulum sp. The sequence continues at coordinate 3,112,023 of CP136571.1, forward strand.
ATTCCATCCCCGAGCTTGATGCCTATCTGGCCGCCCACCCCGGCACCCGCTTTCTTGATGCGGTGATGTTCGATTTATGCGGCACGGCCATCGGCAAACGCTATCCCATCCGCGATGCGGCAAAGGTTTGGTCCTCTGGCGTCGCCTTCTGCGCGGGCATTACCACGCTCGATGCGCTGGGGGCCTGCTGGGATGTCGAAGGCATCGGCTTCTCGGATGGTGACCCCGACGCGACCTCCTATCCGATCCCCGGTACGCTGGCCCCAGTTTCCTGGCAAGCCGACACAGCTCAGGTGCTGATCGCGCCCGCCCCGCCCGAAGGGCTGGCGCAATGGTGGTTCGATCCGCGAAGCATCCTTGCCAATGTCGTCGCGCGCTTTGCCGATCTGGGCCTGACGCCAGTGGTCGCCTGCGAGTTGGAATTCTACCTCGTCGATCCCGCCCGCGATGCGCAGGGCCGCATTGCCCCTGCACGCCCCGCAAAGTCCGGCCGTGCGCCGGAAGCGCCGCGCGTGCTGGCTTTTGACAAGCTTGACGAATGGGCCGGAGTGCTGGCCGAAATCGACGCCGCCTGCATCGCGCAAGACGTCCCCGCAGGGGCTGCTACCGCCGAATATGGCGGTGCGCAATTCGAAGTGAACCTCGGTCACCTGCCCGATCCCGTTCGCGCCGCCGATCACGCCCTCATGCTGCGTCGCATCGTAAAGGGGGTGGCCGGCCGCCACGGGCTTGACGCCACCTTCATGTCAAAACCCTTTGCCGATCAGTCCGGGTCCGGCCTGCACATCCACCTCAGCCTCGTGGATGATCAGGGCCGCAATGTCTTTGATGATCGCCTGCCTACGGGCGACACCCTTCTTGGCCATGCCATCGCCGGGCTGCAAGCCACGACCCATGACGCCATGGCAATCTTTGCGCCCAACCTGAACGCCTATCGCCGCTTCGCGCCCAATCAGTTTGTTCCCGTCAACACGTCATGGGGCACCAACAACCGCTCGGTCAGCTTCCGCATCCCGGCTGGCGGCGGCGCGGCGCGGCGGATCGAACACCGCATTGCGGGGGCCGAGGCGAACCCCTATCTGGCGATGGCCGCCGTTCTGGCAGGCGTCCACCATGGGCTGGCACACCGCCTGTCCCCCACGCCCCCCTCCACCGGCAATGCAGGCGAAGAGGCTGATCCCGCCATGCCCTTGAAGCTCTGGACAGCGCTGGATCGGCTGGAAAGCTCCGCCCTCATGGCCGAATACCTCGGCCCCCGCTACCCCGCCGCCTATGCCACCATCAAGCGCGCGGAGTTCGAGGCGTTCATGGCCGATGTCCTGCCCCGCGAATATGACTGGTATCTGTGAGATGCACCGATGACCCAACCAACCCGCATCGGCGGCATCTCCTTCTGGTATGCCGATATCGGCCTGCCCAAAACCCGCCGCGCGCCGCTGGCGGGCGACACCAAAGCTGACGTCTGCATCATCGGCGCGGGCTACACTGGGCTGTGGTCGGCCTATTACCTTAAAAAGGCCGATCCCGGCCTGAATATTGTCATCTGCGAAAAGGATTTCGCGGGTTTCGGCGCGTCGGGCCGCAATGGCGGCTGGCTGACAGGCGGCTTTGCCTGGAACCACGACCGCTACCTTGCAACCTCGGATGAGGCATCCGTCCGCGCCATGGTGCAGGCCATGAACGGCACCGTGGACGAGATCATCCGCGTGGCAGGGGTCGAGGGGATCGAGGCGGACATCCTGCGCACGGATGAGTTGATGGTCGCCACCACCCCGGCCCAACTGGCGCGGTGTGAGGCCGAGGTCGCCCACCGCCGCCACTGGGGCGAGGATCGCGTCCACATGATCGGTGCAGGCCAGACCGCGAGCCGCGTGAACATTCCCGGCGTTCTGGGCGCGATGGTCGTGGGCGGCGTGGCCCGCGTGCAGCCCGCCAAACTGGTCCGGGGTCTGGCGCAGATCGTCGAGGCGATGGGCGTCCGCCTGTGCGAGGAAACAGAGGTCACCGCCATCGCCCCCGGCCGCGTCACCACCAAACGCGGCACCGTCACCGCCCACACCATCCTGCGCTGCACGGAAGGCTTCACCGCCACCCTGCCGGGGCTGAAACGCGAATGGCTCCCGCTCAATTCCGCGCAGATCGCGACTGAACCCCTGCCGCCCGAAGTCTGGGCAGAGATCGGCTGGCACGGCCATGAAATCCTTGGCGATTTCGCCAATGCCTATTGCTATTGCCAACGCACGCGCGAAGGCCGCATCACCGTAGGCGCACGGGGCGTGCCCTATCGCTTTGGCTCGGCCATCGACAATTCCGGTGCGCCAGATCCTGAAACGATCCGCCGCCTGACCGCCATCCTGCACACTCATTTCCCGGCCACCAAACGCTATCGCATCGACCACGCCTGGTGCGGCGTGATCGGCGTGCCGCGCGACTGGTGCACGACGGCGGGGCTGGACCCGGTCACCCGTATCGGCTGGGCCGGGGGCTATGTGGGGGTGGGCGTCTCAACCTCCAACCTCTCCGGCCGCACGCTGACGGACCTTACCCTAGACCGTGAAACCGACCTTACCCGCCTGCCCTGGGTCAACCGTCGGGTGCGCAAATGGGAACCCGAACCGCTGCGCTGGCTCGGGGTGCACGGGATGTATGGCCTCTACGGTATGGCCGACCGGCGCGAGATTGCCCGACAAGGCCCGCCCTCACGGCTGGCGAAATTCGGCAACTGGCTGACGGGGCGCTGAATGACCCGCGCCCTGATCTTCGATCTTGACGGCACGCTCGTCGATAGCGCCCCCGACATTCACGCCGGGGTCAACGCCCTGCTGGCCGAAGACGGCCACGCCCCCCTGTCATTTGAAACTGTGCGCGGCTTCATTGGGGGCGGCGTGCCGATCCTGATCACCCGTGTGATCCACGCCCTCGGCTTGCCCGACGATTCCGCCCGCCACGCCGATCTCTGCGCCCGCTTCATCGAAGGGTATGAACATGATCCCGGCGGGTTGACCCGCCCCTATCCGGGGGTGGAAGCCGCGCTGGATGCCATCGACCTGCCTATGGGCCTTTGCACCAACAAACCCGAAGGCCCGACCCGCGCGCTGCTGGCGCATCTGGGCTGGACGCATCGCTTTCCGATGCTGGTCTGCGGCGATACGCTGCCCGTGCGCAAACCCGATCCCGCGCCGCTGCACCACGCCGTGGCCGCCATCGGCGGTGGCCCTGTCTGGTTCGTGGGTGACAGCGAAGTGGATGCCGAAACCGCACAGCGCGCCGCCGTGCCGCTTCTGCTTTTCACCCAAGGATATCGCAAAACGCCGCTGGCAGACCTGCCGCATCACGCCGCCTTTGACCATTGGGCCGACTTTCCCACCCTGCTGCGCCCCCAAAACGATTTCTGACGCAGAAATCGCGCCGAAATCTGACACAGATTTCGATCACCCCGAAACGCGCACATCAAAAAGGGGCCACCGGCCCCTTAAAATTCTGCGTCAGAATTTTCCGCGAAATTTGCGTAAAATTTCGCCGTCAGACCACCGTCACCCGCAGCCCATCCGGCCCCTGCCGCAGTCCCGGCACCAATGCCGAACCTTCCAGCCTGATCCCACGCCACAGCGCAGCCTCGGCAAAATCCGCAACCCTCCCGCGCAGCGCGGGCGGCTCATACAGTTCCACGATAGATGCCCCCAGCCCAAGGAAACGCACCCGCGTCACCCCGTCATCCCGCAGCAGATCATTCGCCGCCATCTGCGCAAATCCCAGCCCCAGAAAGAACGCCTCGGTCGCCGCAAGATCGGTGCAGGGAATGCCCAGATGATCATGCCCGGGCAAGCCATCGCGGACCGGGCCGCCCAGACGCGCGCAAAGCTCGATCCGCGCCCCTTCCGGCCCCTGCAGGAACACATAGCGCACACCCGTGCCCCAGAATTCGGCAATCTCGCGCGGGCCATTGGGCGTCGTCGCCTCCAGCCGCGCACCGCGCGCGATCAAGGAGGCCAGCGCCGCATCCACATCCCTCACCGCCAGCGCCAGATGGTCGATCCGGCCATGCCCGGCGGGGCTGTCCGCCGCCACCAGAGCGACCGCCTGATCCCCCAGCCGCAGCAGCGCCTCATCGCCGGAAAAGCCGAACACGTCACGCAGCATCGCCGCTGCGGCGGCCATGTCGGTTACCGCCAGTTCGGGGATCAATGTCATCACTGCGGCCATGTCTCCCCCCGTTCGCACCTGGACCCATCACCCTTCGCCTGTGGCAGATGCGCGGGCCGCAATCAATATGCGATGGCGCATTTTGCGGCGAAGAAACCGCAATGCTGCACGGTAACGTTCAATTTCCCTCCACCTTTCTTGACTTTGGCCATCCATAGGTGAATGCAGGGTTCAGCAATTTTAATAGACGACCATTTCACCGCAACGTCTGGTCGCCCATTCCGCGCAAAGGCCCATTCCCATGGTCAAACGTCTCATCATCGCGATCATCCTGCTTGGCGCCATCGGCGGCGGTCTCGTCTGGTTCAACATGTTCCGCGACAACATGATCACCCAGATCTTCGCCAACATGCCGCAACAGCCCGCCACCGTGTCGACGGTCGAAGCAAAGCCCGTCACCTGGACCCCGGTGATCGAGGCGATCGGAACCGTCAATGCCGCACAGGGCGTGGACCTGACCGTGGAAAGCGCGGGTGTGGTGAAAGAGATCCTGTTCCAGCCCAACACGACGGTTGAGGCAGGCGCCCTTCTCCTGCGGCTCGATGATGTGGTGCAGACCGCGGATGTCGAGGCTGCGCGTACCCAGGCCGAACTGGAACGCGGCAATCTCGCCCGCGCACAGGATCTGACGCGCCGGGGTGTCACCACCAATGTCTCGCTCGACCAGACTCAGGCCGCAGCGCAGGCCGCCGAGGCGCAGCTTGCCCGCGCCAATGCCGTGCTGGAACAGCGCCAGCTGGCCGCGCCCTTCGCTGGCACCATAGGCCTGCCGCGTGTCGATCTGGGCCAGTACGTCGCGCCCGGAACCATCGTAGCCACACTGCAGGATATCTCGTCCATGCGGGTGGATTTCAGCCTGCCGGAACAGGATCTGCCGCTGCTGTCCATCGGGCAGAAGATCGAAGTGCAGATTGAAGGTCTGGATGAAACCTTCCCGGGCGAGCTGACGGGGATCGATCCCCGCGTCGACCCCGCAACCCGCCTTGTCGCGCTGCGCGGGTCCATCACCAATGCCCAAGGAAAGCTGACCCCCGGCCAGTTCGTCCGCATTCAGGTGGGCTTGCCCGCCGAAGAAGGCGTCATCGCCCTGCCCCAGACAGCGCTCTCCACCAGCCTTTATGGTGACTACGTCTATCTTGTCCGCCCCTCGGAAGAGGATGCCGAAAAGCTTGTCGTGGCTCAGGTCTTCGTCAAACCCGGCCGCCGTTCAGGCGGCGTGGTGGAAATCGCCGAGGGCGTGGCCTCCGGTGATCAGGTCGTCAGCGCAGGCCAGAACCGCCTGAGCAATGGCCAGCCTGCCATCGTTGACAACGCGGTCAACCCCGCCGCCGCCGCAACTGGCCCTGCTGTCGGAGCAGATCAATGAGCCCGTCAGACATCTTCATCAAGCGCCCGGTCCTCTCTACCGTCCTTGGCCTGCTGATCCTGCTTCTGGGCCTGCAAGGGTTCTTCAACCTGCAAATCCGGGAATACCCCGAGGTGGAGGAAACGGTGGTCACCATCACCACCGTCTATCCAGGCGCGGCGCCCGACCTTATTCAGGGCTTCATCACCGCCCCCATCGCCGCCGCCGTGGCGACGACCGAGAATGTCGATTACATCACCTCTACCTCCTCGCCTTCCGCCTCCACCGTCACGGTGAACATGCGCCTGGGGGCCAACCCCGACGTGGCGCTGACAGAAGTGATGTCCAAGGTGCAGCAGGTGCGGTCCCGCCTGCCCGCCGAGGCCGAGGATCCCACCATCGTCAAAGGCACGGGGATGACCTTCGCCACCATGTATCTGGCGATGCAGAACCCCAATATGACATCGGAACAGGTCACCGAATACATCGAACGCGTGATCCGCCCCCGCATGTCCACCATCCCCGGCGTGGCCGAAATCCAGGTGCTGGGCGGGCAGACCTATGCCATGCGCATCTGGATCGACCCGATCCGCCTTGCTGGCCGTGGCCTGACCGCGGCCGAGGTGCTGGGTGCCGTGAACAACGCCAACTTCCTTGCCGCTCCGGGCAAGACCAAGGGCGAATTCACCGCCTATTCCATCACCATGGAAACCACCCTCCAAACGCCCGAGGCTTTCGCCGCCCTGCCCATTTCCGGCACGGGTGATGATGTCGTCCGTCTGGCCGATGTGGCGCGGGTGGAATTGGCGGCCGAGTCCACAGACACGATCGTGAACTTCAACGGCGAACCCGGCACCTTCATCGGCGTCTTCCCCACCCCGGGGGCGAACCCGCTGGACATGTCCACCGCCGTTCTGGCCGAACTGCCCATCATCCAGTCCAGCCTGCCGCAGGGCATGAGCATGACGCTGATGTATGACGCGACAGAGCAGATCAGCGCCTCGATCAACGAAGTGTTCAAGACAATCGCCGAGGCGGTCGCCATCGTCATCGTGATCATCCTGCTGTTCTTGGGCTCTTTCCGGTCGGTGCTGATGCCCGTGGTCACGATCCCGCTGTCCCTTCTGGGCGTGCTTTTCGTGCTCTACCTGTTCGGCTATTCGATCAACCTTCTGTCCCTGCTTGCCATGGTTCTGGCCATCGGCCTTGTGGTGGATGATGCCATCGTCGTTGTGGAAAACATCCACCGCCATATCGAGGAAGGCTTCCGCCCGATTCAGGCCGCCTTCATGGGGATGAAGGAAATCTACGGCGCGGTTGTCGCCATGACGATCACCCTCGCCGCCGTCTTTGCGCCGCTTGCCTTTACCGGCGGCCTGACCGGATCGCTGTTTCGCGAATTCGCCGTCACGCTGGCCGGCGCGGTGATCATTTCCGGCATCGTGGCCGTGACGATCACCCCCATGATGTCGGCCCGCCTCCTGCAAAAGGGCAACCACTCCCGCTTCCAGATCGCCGTCGACCGCGCCTTCGACAGGCTGGCAGGCTGGTATGAACGCCGCGTCAACGGCTCGCTCGACTATCGCGCCATCACCATCCTGATGGTCGTCGTTCTGGCCGGGCTGACGGGGTATCTGTTCACCAAAACCTCAACCGAGCTTGCCCCGGAAGAGGATTCCGGCGCGCTTTTCGCCTTCGTCAACGCGCCGCCCTATGCCACGTCCGAATACACCCGCACCTATATCGACCAGATGCGCGAACTCACGAAGGACCTGCCCGAGCTGTCGGCCAACTTCTCCATCGTGGGGTTTGGCGGGGCCACGAATTCCGGCATCGCGCTCTGGGCCTTCAAGGACTGGTCCGAACGGGATCGGTCACAGGCCGAACTGCAAGCTGATCTTCAAGGCAAGATCAGCGCCGTCGCCGGGGTGCAGGCTTTTGTCTTCGCGCCCCCCTCGCTGCCCGGTGCGGGCGGTGGCCTGCCCATTAGCGTGATCCTGCAATCCACTGGACCTTCCGACCGCATCTTCGAAGTGGCCGAAGAGATCAAGGCCGCAGCACAGGCCTCGGGCCGCTTCATCGTGGTGCAGAACTCGTTGTCCTACAACTCCACACAGATCACGATGAAGATTGACCGCGAACGCGCCGCCGCACTGAACCTGCCCGCGCGCGACATCGGCACGACGTTGGGGTTGCTCGTTGGTGGCGGGGCCGTCGCGCAATTCGACCGCGACAGCAACAGCTATGATGTGATCATGCAGGTGCCCGAGGAATACCGAAACAACCCCGAACGGCTGACCGATTTCTTCATCCGTTCCGCCAGCGGCCAGATGGTGCCGCTCTCGGCAGTGGTGACAGTGGAAACCAAGGTCGCCCCCAGCGCCATCGAACAGTTCAACCAGCTCAACTCCACCACCATCAGCGCGCTGCCCATCCCCGGTGTCTCTACCGGCGATGCCCTGCAGGTGATCGTGGATGAGGCGGAAAAGGTCATGCCCGACGGGTTCTTCATCGACTATTCCGGCCAATCCCGGCTCGAGGTGACGGAAGGCAACACGATCCTGCTGGCTTTTGGCCTTGCCGTGGTGGTGATCTACCTCGTGCTGGCCGCGCAGTTCGAAAGCTTCCGCGATCCGCTCATCATCATGATGTCGGTGCCCCTGTCGATCTTCGGGGCCATCGTGCCGCTGAACCTCGGCCTTGGCACGCTGAACATCTACACGCAGGTGGGGCTGATCACCCTGATCGGGCTGATCACCAAACACGGCATCCTGCTGGTGGAATTTGCCAATCAGGCCCGCCGCGAACGCGGCCTGTCCGCGCGTGAGGCCATCGTCGCCGCCGCCAAAACCCGCTTGCGGCCGATCCTGATGACAACCGCCGCCATGGCACTGGGGGTGATCCCGCTCATCATCGCCGATGGCGCAGGCGCCGCCGCGCGCTATTCGGTCGGTCTGGTGATCTTCTCGGGCATCACCATCGGCACGATGTTCACGCTCTTCGTGGTACCGGCCTTCTATACGCTGATTTCACGCAAGGAACTGGCGAAACCGGTGGAAGATCCGGTGGCAAGCCACTGAAAGCAAGGTGGCGATCCGCTCCATCGGATCGCCACCTTGCTGCAGATTTTTCGCAAAAAAATCGCTTCTTTACACGCCATCCACAATCACCAAGGCCACCTCTGCCGCGCCCTCCCGCGCAGCACGCGCCGCCTGATATTCGGCTGACGCATAGCACGCCCGCGCCGATGCCAGATCGGGAAACACGATCACCACATGCCGCGCTTGCTGCGGCCCTTCCAGCACATACGATTCCCCACCTCGCGCCAGAAACTGCCCGCCAAACCGGGCGAAGGCCGCCGGGGCGAGGGCCTGATACGCCTTGTATCGTTCGGGATCGGTGACCGTGACATGCGCAATCCAATAGGCCGCCATCATGCGCCCTCCAACATCCGCCGCGCGATCTCGGCCGCCTCGCGCAAGTGATCCTCCACCGCCTGCCGCGCCGCGCCCGCATCATTGGCGGCAATCGCCGCTGCGATGCGCGCCATGCGCGCGCGGCCGGGCACCGCCCGGTCTGCCACAGTCAGCGTCAGCGCGCGCAGCCGGCTGATCCGCCCGTTCAGGCGCTGCACAATCTCCCAGGCGATGTCATGCCCGGCGGCGCGAAAGATCACCTCATAGAACTGCGTCGTCGCCTCAAAAACGGCATCTTCGGCGCCCGTCGCCGCCTCCAGCGCGGCCAGCGCCGCCGCCAGATCGGCCTTCACCGCGTCATCTGCCACCGCCGCGCAACCCGCCGCCGCCGATCCCTCCAGAAGCAGCCGGATGTCATAGATCTGCCGCGCCTGCGCCCAGTCCATCCGCGCCACCACCGGCCCCCGGTTGGGCAGGCTTTCCACCAGCCCTTCCGCCTCCAGTATCCGGATCACCTCGCGCACAACCGACCGGCTGACGCCCAGCTGATCGCACAGCGTCCGCTCCACCAGCCGCGCGCCGGATGGAAAGCGCCCCGCGATGATCGCAGCCCGCATCCGGCCCAGCACGATTTCGCGCAGGGTCTGCGGCATCTGGTCGATCCGCAATTCGGCGCGCAATTCCGCCTGCATTTCAGGATGTGCTGCCTGTTCCATCACCCCACCCTAGCGCCCGCGCCCCATCCGGGCAACGACTCATTGACATACGATCTTATGGTATACCAACATACAACTAACAGCAAAGCCCGAGGTTCCGATGCCCGCCCAGATCCGCAAAACCCTTCTTCATGTCGAAACCACGCTGATCGAAGGCGGCCGCGCTGCGCCCAAACCGCTGAAGCTGATCGCGGCGGCGGCCGTGATCCGCAACCCTTGGGCCGGGATGGGCTTTGTCGAAGACCTGAAACCCGCCATTCACGACGTGGCCCCCGAACTTGGCGCATTGCTGACCGGAATGATCCTTGATGCCGCAGGCGGTGGCGATGCCGTCGAAGGCTACGGCAAGGCCGCAGTCGTGGGGCTCGACGGCGAAGTGGAACACGCCTCCGCCCTGATCCACACCCTGCGCTTTGGCAACCACTACCGGCAGGCCGTGGGGGCCAAGACCTATCTCGCCTTCACCAACATCCGCGGCGGGGCCAACACGCCCGTCATGATCCCCTTGATGGACAAGAATGACGAAGGCCGCCGCTCGCATTACCTGACAATCCATTTCGCCATCCCCGACGCACCCGCTGCCGATGAAATCGTCGTGGCCCTCGGCGCCTCTATCGGGGGCCGCCCGCATCACCGCATCGGTGACCGATATCAAGACCTCAAGGATCTGGGCCATGATGTATCGAACCCTGCCTCTGTCTGACGGGGCCGCGGTCGGCCTCATCGAGGTCGGCCCCCCGGGAAATGGCGGCGAACCGCTCCTGCTGATCCATGGCGTGGGCCTCAACGCCCGCGCCTGGGCCCCACAAATCGCGGCGCTGGCCGCCACCACCCGGGTGTTTGCCGTGGATATGCCGGGCCATGGCCGCTCTGCCCCCCTGCCCCAAGGCGCGCGCCTGCCTGATTACGTCGACTGGGCCGCGCGCGTGATCACTGCCCTTGGCGTGGGTGCGGTGAACGTCGCAGGCCATTCCATGGGCGCGCTGATCGCCACCGGGCTTGCCGCCGATTATCCCGAACTCATCCGCCGCATCGCCATCCTGAACGCCGTCCACCGCCGCACGCCCGAGGCGCGCGCCGCCGTCACCGCCCGCGCCGATGCCATGGCCGCAGGCGAGTTTGACGCCATCGCCCCCCTCAAACGCTGGTTCACCGACGACGCGCAGGATGCCACCCCCCGCGCCCAAGTCGCCCGCTGGCTGGCCGAGGTCAGCCGCGACGGCTACGCCGCCGCCTACCGCGCCTTCGCCACCGGCGATGATATCTATGCCGACCGCTGGGCCGCCATCACCTGCCCCGCCCTTGTCCTGACAGGCGATGGTGATCCGAACTCCACCCCCGACATGACCCGCCTGATGGCCGCCACCGCCCCGCGCGGCCGCGCCATCGTGATCGAAGGCCATCGTCACATGGTCAACCTCACCGCCCCCGACCGCGTGACAGCGGCACTCCGCGACTGGTTGCAAACGCCCCTGATGGCCGAAACCGAAGGGCTGCGCGCATGACCCAACCGCAAGATCCCCGCCGGGCCCTGCGCGATGCCTTTGGCACCTTCATGACCGGGGTCACTGTCGTGACGGCACTGGATGACGCAGACCACCCCTTGGGTTTCACCGCAAATTCCTTTGCCTCCGTCTCGCTCGACCCGCCGCTTCTGCTTGTGCAGATCGCCAAAACCTCCGCCAACTATCCGGCCTTCACCTCTGGTCGTGGCTTTGCCGTGAACATCCTTGCCGAAGGCCAGAAGGACATCTCCAACACCTTCGCCCGCCCCGCTGCCGACCGCTTCGCCGGGATCGACTGGCAGCCCGGCCCCCATGGCGCACCGATCCTGCCCGATGTGGCCGCCTGGTTCGATTGCAGCACGCACCAGATCATCGACGCCGGTGATCACGCCATCCTTCTTGGCCGGATTGAGGCGTTTCACGCCACCCCAGCCCCCGGCCTTGGCTACTATCGCGGCACCTACTTCACCCCCGTCGCCACGCAGGCCACTGTCCCAACCGGGCCGGATATCATCGTCTCAGCCATCCTCGAACGCGACGGGCAGGTGCTGCTGATCGACGATGGTTTTGGCGGTCTGACCCTTCCCACCGCCCGCGTGGGCCGCGACGGCACCGCCGCTGCGCTGGCCGCGCTGATCGCGCAAAGCGGCATAGATGCCGCCCCCGGCCCACTCTATTCCGTTTACGAAGACGTGGCCCGCGCCCAGCAGCACATCGCCTTTCGGTGCCCCGCCACGGCAGGCACACCCGCCAAAGGAGCCTTCGTCGACCTCTCCCCCGCCTCTTTCGCCGAGGTCACCGATCAAGCCCTGCGCACCATGCTGGAACGGCTGTCGGATGAATCGCGCATGGGCAATTACGGCATCTATTTCGGCAATCAGAATGCTGGCCGCATCGCGCTGGTCACAGAAGGCCCAGTCACGGAAGGAACGGCCCTATGAAATTCTCGCTCTTCCTGCACATGGAACGGATCAGCCCTTCTGACGGCGAACAGCGCCTGTATCGAGAAATGCTGGAACTGTGCCACATGGCCGATGAGGGCGGGATGCACGCCATCTGGACGGGCGAACACCACGGCATGTCCTTCACCATCGCGCCCAATCCCCTGCTCAATCTTGTCGATATCGCGCGCCGCACCAAACATGTCCGCCTTGGCACCGGCACCGTGATCGCCCCCTTCTGGCATCCCATCCGGCTGGCGGGTGAGGCGGCGATGGCCGATCTGATCATGGATGGCCGGCTTGAACTGGGCATCGCGCGCGGGGCTTACAGTTTTGAATACGAACGCATTCTTCCCGGTCTGGATGCCTGGAACGCGGGCGGGCGGATGCGCGAACTGATCCCTGCAATAAAGGGGCTTTGGGCGGGCGATTACGCGCTCGACGGGCAGTATTGGCAATTTCCGGCCACCACATCGGCCCCCAAACCGCTGCAACAGCCGCACCCTCCCATCTGGGTCGCCGCGCGCGATCCCAACAGCCATGAATTCGCCGTCTCACAGGGCTGCAACGTCCAATGCACGCCCCTGCACAACCCGCATGATGAGGTGGTCAGCCTGATGCAGCGATTCAATGATGCCTGCGCCAAGACGCCCGAAATTCCCCGCCCGCGCATCATGGTTCTGCAACATGGCTATGTCGCCTCTGACGCTGCCGATGCCAATGTCGCGGCGCAGGAACTCAACCACTTCTACAACTATTTCGGCGCCTGGTTCCTGAACAAACGCCCGGTCACCCAAGGCCTGATCGAACCCCTGACCAACGCCGAGATCGCCGCCCATCCCTTCTATTCGGCCGAAGTTATGCGGAAAAACCTCCTGATCGGCGACAAGTTTGAGGTGATCGACAAGCTGGCCGCGATCAAGGCGCTGGGGTATGACGAATTCTCGCTCTGGATCGACAGCGGCCAATCCTTCGCCCGAAAGCGCGACAGCCTGAAACGCTTCATCGACGATGTAATGCCCGCCTTCGCCTGAGGCCCCTGCAAGGACAGCCCATGGACCGCTTCCAGCTCTACATCGATGGCACGTTTCAGGATGGCGCCGCCACCTTCCCCAGCCTGAACCCCGCCACAGGCACCCCTTGGGCCGACATGCCCGAGGCGCGCGAGGCACAGGTGAACGCCGCCGTGGATGCTGCGCACCGCGCCTTCACCTCTGGCCCATGGCCCGCGATGACCGCCACGCAACGGGGCAAACTGCTCATGCGTCTTGCCGATCTTGTCACGGAAGCCGCGCCAGAACTCGCCCGGCTGGAAACCCGCGACACGGGCAAGATCATCCGCGAAACCACCGCCCAGATCGCCTATGTCGCCGATTACTACCGCTATTACGCAGGCCTCGCCGACAAGATCGAAGGCGCACATCTGCCCATCGATAAGCCGGACATGGAAGTGTGGCTGCGGCGCGAACCTGTTGGCGTGGTTGCGGCCATCGTGCCATGGAACTCGCAACTCTTCCTCGCCGCCGTCAAGATCGGCCCCGCCCTCGCCGCCGGGTGTACCGTGGTGGTCAAAGCATCCGAGGATGGCCCCGCCCCCCTCCTGCACTTCGCCCGCCTCATCCATGCCGCGGGCTTCCCCCCCGGCGTGGTGAATATTCTTACGGGCTTTGGCCCCACCTGTGGCCATGTGCTGACCACCCATCCAAAGGTGGCCCATATCGCCTTTACCGGCGGCCCCGGCACCGCCCGCGCCGTGGTGCGCAATTCGGCAGAAAACCTCGCCTCCACCTCGCTGGAACTGGGTGGCAAATCCCCCTTCATCGTCTTTGCCGATGCCGATCTGGACAGCGCTGCCAACGCGCAGGTCTCCGGCATCTTCGCTGCCACCGGGCAAAGCTGCGTCGCAGGATCGCGCTTGCTGGTGGAGGCCTCCATCAAAGAGGCCTTCCTCGCCAAGCTGAAGGCCAAGGCCGAGGCGATCCGCATTGCAGCGCCCGACGACATGACCACCGAGATCGGCCCTCTCTGCACCGCGCGCCAGCGCGACCACATCACCGCCACCATCGCAGCCTCCCTTGCCAAGGGTGCCACGCCGATCACCGGCGGTGAACCGCTCCCCGGCCCCGGCTTCTATTTCCCGCCCACCATCCTCGATTGCTCCACCGCCCCCGACGCGCCCGCGCTGTCGGATGAATTTTTCGGCCCCGTCCTCGCCGTGAGCACCTTCACGACCGAAGCCGAGGCGCTGGCCAAAGCCAATGACACAGCCTATGGCCTAGCCTCTGGGGTATTCACAAAATCTTTGACCCGCGCACACCGCATGATCCGCGGCCTGCGCGCGGGCGTGGTCTGGGTCAACACCTACCGCGCCGTGTCGCCCATCGCCCCCTTCGGTGGCCATGGCCTGTCTGGCCACGGCCGCGAAGGAGGCCTCGCCGCGGCACTGGATTACACCACCACGAAAACGGTCTGGCTGCGGACATCAGACGACCCGATCCCCGACCCTTTCGTGATGCGCTGACCCCCGACCAAAGGCCCCCATGCAGCACGGTGACGAGCGCGACAAAAGCAGGGATAACCTTTCCAGATCATGAATCAATTTCCGCATGACCGCCCGCTGCGTGCATACGCTTTGCTGCACCGCCGTCTGCACCACGCGCTGCACAGGCATTTTCTGGCTTTTCCATCCGTTTCAACTCCTTGCAGCCCGAACCGATGCAAAGCGCGCGCCTTAACCAAACGGAAACTCTCGTATGTCAAATAGCCGGCAGCCATGCCCTGCCCGCCTGCAAACCAAGCGCGACAACGCAAGCCAATAGCCGTGAGTCATCCGGCCCCACCGCAACGCATGGGCCCCGCTCACCCTATCCCCGATCTACTGCCGTTGCGGTTCCTGCATCGGGGACAGCGTCCAGAAGCCGTCGGCGGCAATCGGTTGCCAAGGCCCCTCGGTCCCATCAGGCCAGCGCACCCGCACCTCTGTCGCCTCCGCCGCACCCAACCCGAAATGCTGCCACCCCAGGCTGCCGCCCACATGTCCGCCCCCCAGCGTGACCTCGCGCTGCTGGATGCGGCCATCGGCCAGCTTCACCTCAACCCAGGCCCCGATGCCATGGCGGTTCGCCCCGGGCATCGACAGCGCAACTTGCACCCAATGCCCTGACTCTCCACCCATATTCCGCCAGATCTGCGCCGGCTCATTGCGGTTGATCACCACCATGTCCAGCCAGCCATCCGCGTTCAGATCGGCCAGCGCCCCCCCGCGCCCTTGGCGGACCGAGGCCACCCCGGACGTGTCGCCAGCTTCCATGAAGGTGCCATCCGGGCGTTGAAGCAACAGATTGTTAGGATCGGCCATCGCAAAATCCGGCATCGCCCAGACGTTGCCCTTCACCACGAACAAATCGGACAACCCATCATTGTTCACATCGCCAAACTGCGCGTGCCATGCGGTCGACGGGCGCAGATCATCGCCCACATAGGGACGATGCGCTGTCACCCCCGACTTCAACGCAATATCGCGATACCGCGGCAAGGGCGGCCCTTCAGCCGGAACCTCGGCCAGGGTCTGCAACTTGTTGTCGGCCATGCTGGTCAGGTAGAATTCGGGGAAGCCATCGAAATTGATGTCCTCCTGCGCGATGCCCATGCCCCAGATGCGCAGCCGTTGCCAGCCATCCGCTTCGGTAAAGGCAACGGGCGGCTGGCCGGGTTCGATCCGCCACATCTGTTCCTGCCCGCCCTTGTAATACTCCCGGTCATTCGACACTCGCAGGTCGGGCGTGCCTTGTCTGTCCCAGTCGGTGAACAGGATCGACAGCGCGCAAAACCCGGGCTCAAGCGCCAGCGGCGCGGCAAAACCACCCCCTTCGGCAGGGCGATACAGGTGATTGGCTGTGCAGTTGCCCCAGGGAAAGGCCTCCTCCGTTCGGTCGATATAGGTGCCCACGGCCAACGTCGGCCAATCGGCCCCCCGCTCCCATGTCGCGGCAAAGGCGGTGGACCACAGGTCCAACCCGTCAAATCCCCATTCGGCACTGGCATCCTCGAACCGGCAATCGCCAAGCCCCCGCATCAACCGGTCATCGCCCACCCGCATCACGGCAAGGTCGATCAGACCATCGCCATCAATGTCGATCGGATACCCGCCCGACACCGAGTCCATCTCCAGCCCGCTCTCCACCGGGGTCAGAAGCAGC
Organism: Fuscovulum sp.; assembly: GCA_035192965.1. Lineage (NCBI taxonomy): Bacteria > Pseudomonadati > Pseudomonadota > Alphaproteobacteria > Rhodobacterales > Paracoccaceae > Fuscovulum > Fuscovulum sp. The sequence goes on from CP136571.1 coordinate 3,128,348, forward strand.
GCACCGCCGGTTTCACTGTCATTTCGGAACAGCCGCGCCGGTTCCGTGCCGCCCGCTGCAAAAACCTCGGGCCGCCCATCGCCGGAACAGTCGAATACCGCCGCGCCGCCACCCACCATGAACTCCCATTCCCCGGTGAAGCTGTGGGTGAAACCCGCGGCCTCGGTCTCTTCCACAAAGCGGGGAATGGCCGGATCCTGCGCCATCGCGGCGGAGGCGCTTATCGTGGTTAACAAAAGGCTAAAGGCGCGCATCCGCATCACTTCCATGTCTTCAGGGTGTTGACGAAATCCCCGACGCAAGCCCCTTGATCAAGGCCCTTCTCAATTGCCGCGCGGAAATGGATCCCGCCGTAAAGCCTTGAAATTCCGGCCTCATTCGCCGCCGTCCAGAAATCCGGGAAATCGCGCGCCGCCAGCCCGTCATCGACATGCGTGCTGTCGGTAAAGGCGAAACCTTCGCCGAACACCTGCGTCAAAACCTGCGCCACCGCGCCCGACTGGGTGGAATGGCCTGACGGATATTCCGGGAAAGGCGGGGTGTTCAACAGCGGTTCCCATTTCGGGTCGATCACCCGGCGGATATAGGTGACAGGCCGCAGCAGATCATAGCGATACTTGTCGCGCCAGTTCACGATAAACCCGTCCGACACCGCAATCCCCAACCGCACCAGAGCATCCACTTGGTGCTCGACCGGGCGCTGATCGCGCGCCGCGATCTGGAACAGGATCGCCACCCAATGCCCGGGCGGCGTAGGCGACAGCATCGGATCATCCGACCAGAACCGCGCAATCCGTTTCTGCTCATCCGTCAACGCCTTGGAGGTGTCATAAACCTCAATCGCCTCGATAAAGAAGGGCGAGGCAGGGTCCTCGGAATAGGCGGGCGGCGGCGGCAGCGCGCAGGCCTCGCCATCAGGCAGGACCATCGGGCGGTTCTTGCCCCAGTTGGGCAGAAGCGGGGCCTGCTGCAACTGGATCAGGTTGGTGGGCACCCAATCCTGCGGCTCGCCACCCAGCGTGTAGGTCATCGGAAAACCCATGTTTTCCACCACCGCCCCGCCATCATTCGCCGAGGCCGCAATCACATGTTCCGCAACCGCAAGACCATAGGCCGCCGATCGTTCCAGCGTTTCGGCATCCACGCCCTCGGCCACCTTTGCCTCCAGCATGGCATTCAGCGCAGCCTTGGCCCGCTGCCCGGTCGGCCCGGTATTGGCGAAATAGACATCCACCGCCCGCGCCATCGCGGCGTTCAGAACCACGTCATCAGCATAGCTCTGCGCCGGATCGCGCGCAGGCACCGGCCCCAACCAAGGCAACTGCCCGGCCAAACTCTGCAACTCGGGCGAACCAGAGGCCGTCGCCTCATAGGCGATGATCGCGGTATAGGCAAAGGAACGGCTGGCCACCGGCGGGGTCTGGGTGGGCGTGTGGCGCACCAGTTCCAGGATCATGCGGTACCAGTTGCCCAACACCTCGGCCCGCTGATCCGCCGCACCTCCGGCCGATACAGGCGTCCCGCCCAAGCAGGCGGTTACTGCAAGGGCCGCATAAAGGCCTTTGAATATGTTCATCTTTCCCCCGATCCCAACCGCGCCTTGCCGGCGTCTTGCCGCAACCGAAGCACGATCCGCAGGACAAAAGCAAGCCCGGTGCGGCGACCCTTGTCCTAGTGCGGCTCACCCTGAACCGCCTGCCTCCACGCGCCCGCATAGGGCACAAGCGCCAGGTCCGGCAAGACGGCCTCCACCTCAACCACAGGCCGCGCACCCTGCCCGAACAGCATCGCCGCCCCCAGCGCCGTGCCCGTCCGCGCAGCCGAGGCATGGACGGGCCGCCCCGTTGCCGTGGCCAGCATCCGCAGAAAATGCCCATTTCCACAGAACGGCCCTTCGATCAGGCTCGGCCCCGCCGCACCGATCATCCCCAGACATTCCGCCGTCATCAGCGCCAGATAATAGCCAAGCGCCACCGCCCGTTCGCCCGCATCCTCGGGCGCCACCGTCCAGCGGTGGCTGCGCCCCGGAAACGGCCCGCTGTCGCCAACCACGGCTGGCAGCAGCATGACCCCCCGCCCCTGCACCCGCTCGGCATCCTGCGCGTCGCCTGCAACAGTCGATCCATCGCGGATCAGATCAAACTCCCGCCCGCCCATGAACCGGGCCGAAGGCACCGCCTCGCCAAACGCGCTGACATTCACCAGCGTGTCCCGCGCCGGATCAAGCATCACCGGCACCCCGCCAATGGCCATGGAGATGACCCAAGTCCCTGTGGAGACAACAGAGAACGGCACCTTCCGCGCAAGAAGATGCGGCAGAAGCGATGCGTTGGAATCGTGGATCCCCACCAATACCGGCACCGCACCGATCCCCAGATCGGCCTGCAAGCCGGGGCGCAACAGCCCCAAAACCTCCCCCGGACGGCGCGCCGGGGCCATCTTCCCCGCCAGCCCCAGCCGATCCACCAGCGGTGACCACTCCCCCCGCCACGGGTTCCACAAATCGGTATGGCAGCCCAACGACGACAGATCCGATGCCGCCTCACCCGTCAGCCGGTACCCCCAATACTGCGGCCATGTCACCACCTGCGCCACACGGTCGCGCAGGCCCGGGTCCTGCGACAGCATCCAGTGCAGTTGCGCACCAAGGTTCAACCCCATCGGCAGGGCGGGGCTTCCTGTCAGGGAAAACGGCGGCCGGATCGCGTCATACGCGGCGCGCATCGCATCCGGCCCGGTATGCTCATAATCCAGCACAGGCGCGGCCAGCCCCCCATCGGGGCCCAGCAGCGCGGCGCAGGCCCCGTGGGTGGTCACCACAATCCCCTCCACCCGCGTATCCGCCGCCAGCCGCCGCAACGCGGCTGACAGAAACGCCCACTGCCCCGCGACATCGAAATGCGGCCAGGGCGGGCCGGGGATCACGGCATTGGGCTGCGTTTCCACTGCAACCTCGGCCCCCAGCGACAGGTCCACCAGCGCGACCTTCAGATTGGTCTTGCCAATATCGATGACGGCAACGGTCTGCATGGCCTAGGGCATGTGAAAGACGGTAACCAGCGGCACCGCCACAGGTTCATTGTCGGGCTTGGTTTCCATGATATCGGCCATATGCGCCCACCAGCGCTGCATCACCGGATGCAGGGGCAGATCAGCCATCCCATGATCCGTGCGCCGCCACAGCACACCGAACAGATGCCCTGTCTCGCGGTCCAGATGGATGGAATAATCCTCCACCCCCGCCTCTTTCAGCAGGTCCACCAGTTCCGGCCATATCTCATCATGGCGCTTGCGATACTCGGCCTCCATGCCGGGGTTCAGCCGCATGCGAAAGGCGAATTTCTCCATCATTTCCCCCGCAACAGGCGCGGCAGCGCGATCACCCCGATCAGCAGCACGCCCAGAAAGACCGACATCACAATCCCCGGCACGTTCAAAAGGCCAAAGCCGAATGTCACCATCCCCATAATGATAGCGGCCAGCACCACCCCCGGGATCGTCCCCGATCCGCCTAGAATGTTCACGCCACCCAGCACCACCATCGTCACCACCTCCAACTCCCACCCCGTCGCGATGGACGGGCGGGTAGAGCCAAGGCGCGAAGTGAGGCACACTGCCGCCACCCCGCTCATCACACCGGTCAGCAGGAACAGGATGAACCGAACGCGCTGCACCCTGATACCCGAAAACTGCGCTGCAGTGGCGTTGTTGCCAATGGCATAGACCGCGCGGCCAAAGGTGGACCGGTGCAGAACCGCCCAATAGATCAGGGCGAACATGGCGAAAAGGACCAGCTCAAAGGATATCACCCACCACACGTAACCTTGCCCAAAGAAAGCGAATTCCGGCGGATAGCCGTTGAACGCCTGATCCCCCAGCACGATGAAAGCGATGCCGCGAAACAGGCTCATGGTGCCAATGGTCACGACGATCGAAGGCAGGCCCATCCCTGCCACAAGAAACCCGTTCACCGCCCCGCAGATCAGCCCCGTGCCGATGCCCACAAGCACAATCACCGGCACCCCCGCCCCCGCCGTCATGGCCAGCCCCATCGCGGTCGATGCCAGCGCGATGATCGAGGCGACGGACAGATCAATCTCCCCCGCGACGATCAGCATGGCCATGGCAAAGGCGATCATCGCCTTTTCGGTAAAGTTGAAAGTCGCGTCCGACAGGTTCCAGGCATTCAGGAAATAGGGCGACAGGAAGGTGTTCCCGATGAACACCGCCACCGCCACCACCAGAAGGATCGTCTCCCAACTCCGCAGGGCGCGACGCAGCGGCGAATGCAACCGGTCTACAACGATCCGGGGCGCGGGCGCGGGCGCGGTCATTGTGCGGCCTCCCGCAGGATCAGGCGGCCCTTGGGGCGCGATTGCGCCGCGTTAAAGGCCACAGCAAGGATGATCGCCATACCCGAAATCGCCATCTGCCAGAATGGCGATATGCCCACCACCGGCAGCGCGTTCTTGATCACCCCCAGGAACAAAGCTCCCAACATGGCCCCCCAGATACTGCCCGAACCGCCCGCAATCGCGATGCCGCCAATCACGCAGGCCGCCACCACATCCAGTTCAAACCCGCCTGCCACATCGACATAGGCCACTGCATAGCGCGCCACCCAAAGGTATCCGGTAAACCCCGCCAGCGCGCCGGAAATGACAAAAGCCCAGAACTGCGTGCGCCCCACATCGATGCCCGCATAAACGGCAGCATGGGCATTGCCACCCACCGCATAAAACGCCCGGCCCAGCGCCGTGCGCGTCAGCACCACCGCAAAGATCAAGACGGTGGCAATGGCGATCCAGCTCATTACCGGCAGGCCAAGCACCACCAGTCGCGGCAGCGCCTTGAACCCGTCGGTCATTTCATGGGCGTTCACCCATTTGCCTTCGGTCATCAGAAAGATGGTGCCGCGATATATGGTCATGGTGCCCAGCGTCACGACGATGGACGGGATGCCCAGCTTCCACACCAACACCCCGTTCACCGCCCCCAGCACCGCCCCCAGCACGATCACCGCACACAGGATCAACGGCAGTGGAACCCCTGCCCCGTTCATCAGTGCCGCGACCATACCGGTCAGCGCCAGATTGGCCGCCACGCTCAGATCAATGCACTTGGTCAAGATCACGATCATCTGCCCGATGGCCAACAGCATCAGGGGCGCCGTGTCATTGAACACATTGGCCAGATTACCGGGCATGACAAAGGCAGGAAAGCGGGTGGAGATGATGCCAACAGAGACCAGGATCGCAAGCGCCAGCAGGGCCTCACGGCTTTTCAGAATGGTCATTGCAACGGCCCCCGCCCGATCCAAGTTTGTTGGAACAAATTTGCAAAATTCTTCCAAGAATTTTGGGTGCCCCCGGTCATGCCGCCACCGCCAATCCTGCCGCCGCGCGCACCAGTGCCTCGGGCGTCATCCTGTCGCCTGCTACCTCATCCACGATCCGCCCTTCGCGCATCACGATCACCCGGTCCGACATGCCCAGCACCTCGGGGATCTCTGACGACACCATGATGATTGCCAAGCCCTGCGCCGCCAGTTCCGCCATGAAGGCATGCACCGCCGCCTTGGATCCGATGTCGATCCCCTTGGTGGGTTCATCCAGAATGATGACCCGCGGTTTGGTGGCCAGCCATTTGGCGATGACCACCTTTTGCTGATTGCCACCCGACAGCAGCCCCACATCCTGATCCAGCGCCGCCGCGCGCAGGTCCAGCCGTTGGGTATAATCCCGCGCCAGCGTCAGTTCCTCCGCCATCCGCAAAAACCCTGCCCGGCTTACCGCGCCCAGCGACGGCAGGGTGACATTCTGAAAGATCGGCAAGCCCTTCACCGCGCCCTGCCGACCTCGATCTTCGGGCACATAGACGATGCCCGCCTCGATCGCCTCGGATGTAGACCGGATCACGCGCACCTGATCGTCGATCCGGCAGGCCCCTTTCGACGGGGTGGTAATGCCGAAGAGCGCCTGCATCACCTCGGACCGGCCTGCCCCGACAAGGCCGTAAAAGCCAAGGATTTCGCCGCGATGCAGGGTGAAACCGATATCGGCGAATTCAGTCGGGTGGCTGTAGCCCGATACCGTCAACACCGGCGGGCCGATATTGTGATCGCGCGCAGGGAATATCTGATCGACCGACCGGCCCACCATCATCTGCACCAACTGGCCTTCGGTCACCTCGGCCATGCGGCCTTCGCCCACGAATTGCCCGTCGCGAAACACGGTGTATCGGTCGGCGATGCGGAACACCTCGTCGAACTTGTGGCTGATAAACAAGATCGCTTTACCCTGCGCCTTGAGCGTTTCAACCAGTTCGTAAAGCTCGTGAATTTCCTTGTGGCTCAGCGCGGCCGTGGGTTCATCCAAGATCACAACCCGCGCCTCGATCGACAGTGCCCGCGCAATCGCCACCATGTGGCGCGAGGCGATGCCCAGATCGCCCAAGCGCTGATCCGGGTCCAGCTTGGCACCGATTTCTGCCAGCAACCGCGCTGCACCCGCGCGCATGGCGCGGCGGTCGATCAGGCCCCAGCCTGTGCGCGGCGCATGGCCCAGCCAGATGTTCTCGGCCACCGACAATTCATCAAACAACACCGTTTCCTGATGGATCGCCGTCACTCCGGCCTTGGCTGCTGCATCGGCGCTGGCAAGGCGGGTCTCGCGTCCGTCAATTTCAATGGTGCCTTCCTCGGGCTGATAAGTCCCGGTCAACACCTTCACGATGGTGGATTTCCCCGCGCCATTCTCGCCGATCAGGGCAGTCACCTGGCCCGGATACAGATCAAGCTGCACGCCCGACAGCGCCTTGACGCCCGGGAATGACTTGGAGATGCCGCGCAGACGCAGGACGGGGTTCATCAGGTTCTCTCAGGGGAAAAAGGGGCCCCGGGCAGAGCAGTATCCGCCCGGGGCAATGCCGATCAGAAGATCGATTTGAACTGGTCGATATTCGACGCGTCATATGTGAACGGGTCGGACATGGCGGCCTCGTTGCCATCATCCAGCTTGGCCGCGCCCATGCGGCCCATGCCGATTTCCGCGCCCGGCTCGGCCTTGGCGTTGCCCTTGACGAGGTTGTAGGAAATCATCGTCGCAGCATAGCCCAGGTCGATGGGGTTCCAGATCGCGAAGGATTTGGTCGCGCCCGACGCCACAGCCCCGGCCATTTCCGACGGCAGACCAAGGCCCGTCACATTGATCTCACCAATCTTGCCCGCATCCGTCACCGCCTGGCTGGCGGCAAGGATACCTACCGTCGTCGGCGCGATGATTGCTTTCAGGTTGGGATAGGTCGCCATCAGGCCCTGCGCTTCGCGATAGGATTTGTCGGCAAGGTCATCGCCATAGACGGTGGCGACAAGGTTGATGCCCGGATAGTTCGGCAGCACCTTCGTCGCTTCTTCGATCCAGATATTCTGGTTCGTCGCGGTGGCCGAGGCCGACAGGATTGCCACTTCGCCGCCTTCGGGCAGGTGATCGGCCGCCAGCTTGATGATCGTGTTACCGATCAGTGCGTTGGACGACGGGTTGAGGTGCATCATGCGGCCTTCCGCCGCGACGCCCGAATCCCACGAAATGACGGTGATCCCCCGTTCCATCGCCTTTTGCAGCGTCGGAACCAGCGCGTCCTTGTCATTGGCCGAAACCGCGATTGCGTTTACGCCCTGCGCGATCAGGCTGTTGATCACCTCGATCTGGCCTTCCGCCGTGGTGTCGGTCGGGCCGGTGTAGATGATCTCCACGTCCCCCAGTTCAGCCGCAGCCTCTTCGGCGCCCTTGGCGGCGGCTTCAAAGAAGCCGATGCCCAGCGCCTTGACGACGATGGCGATCTTTACATCCTGCGCCGCAGCCGATTGCGCCATAAGCGCGGTCGCAACCGCTGCCGTGGCCAGTGCCTTTTTCCAGATGCTCATGTTTTCCTCCCTATGAGCCGCTTCTTTTCGCATCAGGCGTCGCCTGCGCGCTCCTCCGTCTTGTCTGCGGCGCCGACGCGCGCCACGATCAGCCTGACCTCGGCCGCCTCCAGCATGGCGGCGTCTCGGTCGGTGATGCCTTCATCGGTGATGACCGTGCTGATCCGCTTCAGCGGACACAGCAGCAGGCTGGACCGCGCGGCGAATTTCGTGCTGTCGGCCAGCACCACAAGTTCATCTGCTTGTCCGATCAGTTTCTGTTCGGCCTGCACCAGCAGCGGGTCCCCCTCCATCAGCCCCAGCGGGCCAAGGCCCCGGCACCCCATGAACATGCGGGTGGCATAGAAATGGCGGCTGCCATCCTCATCAAAGGGCGACAGGATGATGTTCTGTTCACGATAGATCGCACCTGCCGGCAGCAAGACCGTGTTCTTGGAATGGCGCAGCAAATGTTCGGCAATCGGAAAGCTGTTGGTGAACACCTGACACCGCTTCGCGCTCAGCGGGTGGACCATCTGGAAAGTCGTCGTCCCACCATTGACGATGATCGCATCGCCATCCGCGCACAGCTCCACCGCTGCGCGCGCAATCGCGCGCTTCTCGGCCAGACGGATCCCTTCGTTCACGCTGAAAGGGCGCGCGTTGATGCCCACATATTGCGGCGGCGCGATGGATTCCGCCCCGCCCCGGACCCGGCGCAAGCGCTTTTGCACATGCAGCGCGGCGATATCGCGGCGGATCGTGGCCTCGGACGCACCGGTCAGCGTGACCAGATCAGCCACGGTCACCACGGGGCGCCCCTCGATGGCCGACAGAATGATCCGGTGCCTTTCGCTTTCGTGCATGTCGTCCTCCCCTTGGCAAACAGTTTCCACTGGAATCGCTCACTGTCAATCATTTTCAATCACAGAAATTCATTCTGCGATGCAGCATGATTGATTTTGATCGTTTATGATTGACATTCACCTATTCCTTGGCACATTTGCCACAAGGGTTACGGCCAGAGCGTCAGGGGGGAAGCACATGACCAGAACCGGTAACCGGCTGGAAAACCTGTGGGATACGGCCCGCGCCGAAGGGATGTCCGAGTCGGAAAAGCTGCTCTATCGGTCCAACCTGTTGGGGTCGGACAAGCGGGTCACAAACTTCGGCGGCGGCAATACCAGCGCCAAGGTCATGGAACGCGATCCGCTGACCGGCCAGATGGTTCAGGTTCTATGGGTCAAGGGTTCCGGCGGCGATATCGGTTCCATGAAGATGGATGGGTTCTCCACCCTCTATATGGACAAGTTGCACGCGCTAAAGGGCCTGTATCGCGGCCTCGCGCATGAGGATGAAATGGTGGGCTACCTGCCCCATTGCACCTTCAACCTGAACCCCCGCGCCGCCAGCATCGACACGCCGCTGCATGCCTTTGTCCCGCGCGCCCATGTGGATCATGTCCATTCCGATGCGATCATCGCCATCGCGGCATCCGTGAACTCGCGCGACCTGACCGCACAGATTTTCGGCGACAGCATCGGCTGGCTGCCGTGGAAGCGCCCGGGCTTTGAGCTCGGCTTGTGGCTGGAGAAATTCGCAGTTGAAAACCCGCAGGCGCGCGGTTGCGTGCTGGAAAGCCACGGGTTGTTCACTTGGGCCGATGATGCGCGCGATTGCTATCTGACGACACTCGATGTCATCAACATCGCGGCCGACTGGCTGGCCGAGCGGACGGCAGGCACTCCCGCCTTTGGCGGCCCCGCCCGCCCCACCCTGCCCGCCGAGGAACGCCGCGCCATCGCTGCGCGGCTGATGCCCGCCATTCGCGGCCTGATCTCGAAAGACCGCCACAAGGTGGGCCATTTCGATGACAACCCCGCCGTGCTGGAATTCGTAGGCTCGCAGATGCTGGGCACCTTGGCCCCGATGGGTACTTCCTGTCCCGATCATTTCCTGCGCACCAAAATCGCACCGCTGGTGGTGGATTTCGACCCGGCCAAGCCGGATATCGACGCAACACTGGCCTCGCTGGAACCCGCAATCGCCGCCTATCGCGCCGATTACGCCGCATATCATGACCGCTGCAAACACCCAGACAGCCCAGCCCTGCGCGACCCGAATGCCGTTGTCTATCTCGTGCCGGGCGTGGGCATGTTCACCTTCGCGCTGGACAAGGCCACCGCCCGCATCTCGGGCGAATTCTACGTGAACGCGATCAACGTGATGCGTGGCGCCAGCAGCGTGTCCACTTATCAGGGCCTGCCGGAACAAGAGGCATTCGACATTGAATACTGGCTTTTGGAAGAGGCCAAGCTGCAACGCATGCCCAAACCCAAGGCACTGGCAGGCCGGGTGGCGCTGGTTACCGGCGGCGCGGGCGGGATCGGATCGGCCACTGCGGAACGTCTGCTTTCCGAAGGCGCCTGCGTCATGCTGGCCGATATCGACGCGACCGCCCTCGCCGCCACTTCAGAGGCTCTCGCCAAACGCCATGGCCGCGATGTCGTGCGTCATGTCGTGATGGACGTGACGCGCGAAGATGCAGTCGCCCACGCCCATACCGAAATCGCGGTGGAATTTGGCGGGATGGATATCCTGGTATCCAATGCCGGCATCGCCTCCTCTGCCCCGGTGGAGGAAACCACGCTCGCCCTGTGGAATCGCAACATGGATATCCTGTCGACAGGATACTTCCTTGTCAGCCGCGACGCCTTCCGCCTGCTGCGCGCGCAGGGCATTGGCGGCGCGGTGATCTTCGTGGCCTCCAAGAACGGCCTTGCCGCCAGCCCCAACGCCAGCGCCTATTGCACCGCCAAGGCGGCGGAAATTCACTTGGCCCGTTGCCTTGCTCTGGAAGGGGCCGAGGCGGGCATCCGCGTGAATGTGGTCAACCCCGATGCCGTGCTGCGCGGATCAAAGATCTGGTCCGGCGAATGGCTGGATCAGCGCGCCTCCACCTACAAGACCGACAAGGAAGGGCTGGAAGAGATGTATCGCCAGCGCTCGCTTCTGAAACGCGCGGTCCTGCCCGAAGACATTGCCGAAGGCGTCTATTTCTTCGCCTCGGATCTTTCGGCAAAATCGACGGGCAATATCCTGAACGTCGACGCCGGCAACAAGGAAGCCTTCACACGCTGACGCGCATCCGGGGGGATGACCAATGACCAAGGCTTATGATCTGGCGAAAGATGCCTTTGCCGAATGGGGCGTGGATACCGAAACCGCCCTCGCTGCGCTGGCGCGGATTGCGATTTCCGTCCATTGCTGGCAGGGCGATGATGTGGGCGGGTTCGAGCGGAAATCCGGCACTTCGGGCGGCGGGATTCAGGCAACCGGCAATCATCCCGGCCGCGCCCGCACCCCCGATGAACTGCGCGCCGATCTCGATTTCGCCTTCGGCAACATCCCCGGCACGCACCGCCTGAACCTGCACGCCTGCTATCTGGACAGCACAGAAACCCCTGACCGAGACCAGATTGAATATCACCACTTCACCCCATGGGTGGATTGGGCAAAGGATCGCGGTCTTGGCCTTGATTTCAACCCCACCTTCTTTGGCCATGCCAAGGCCGATGACAACCTGACCCTGTCGCATCCCGATGCGGGCATCCGCGAGTTCTGGGTCGAACATGGCCGCCGCTCGCGCGACATAGCCGCCCGCATCGGCGCGGAACTGGGCAGCCAATGCGTGAACAACATCTGGGTGCCCGACGGCTACAAGGACATCCCCATCGACCGTATGGCCGCGCGGCAGCGGCTTTGGGCATCACTCGACGCGATGTTGGCCCCGCCACATGATCCGGCCACGCTGCTTGATGCCGTGGAATCCAAGCTGTTTGGCATCGGGGTAGAGGCCTGCACCGTTGGCAGCCATGAGTTTTATCTGGGCTATGCCGCCCGCAGGGGCATCGCGCTCTGCCTCGACATGGGACATTTCCACCCCACCGAAAGCGTGGCCGACAAGCTGTCGTCGGTCGCGCTGTCGATCGCTGACATTTTGCTGCACGTCTCGCGCCCGATGCGCTGGGACAGCGACCATGTGGTCCTTTTGAACGACGATCTGCTGGCGATGGCGCAGGAACTGGTCTTTGCGAACCTGCTGGACCGCACGCGCATCGGGCTGGATTTCTTTGACGCCACGATCAGCCGCACGGCGGCCTGGGTGATCGGCACACGCAACATGCAAAAGGCGCTGTTGCGTGCACTGTTGCTGCCGCAGGCGCACCTGAAATCTGTGGAAGAACGGCTGGATTTCACCGCCCGCCTGCTCTGGACCGAAGAAGTGAAGGATCTTCCCTTCGCCGCCGTCTGGGCAGAATTCTGCACAAGGCAGGATGTTCCCACCGGCGCGGCCCTGATCAACGCGCTGCACAGCTATCAGCACAGCGTCGAGTCCCGGGGGTAAGGCGTCACCGGCCCCAGACCACCGCGTTCTCGTGCCGCTTGATAAGGTGCTTCAACTCCTCGAACGCGGTGCCGATGTGACTCGCCAGCCGATCCGCCGCTTGCGACCGGTTGGCGGACGCCCGCCGCAGAATGCCAAGGCTGCGGTTGGGCTGCGGAATATCCAGCGGCAGAACGGTGATGCGGTTCTCCTTACGCTGCGCAAACACCACCGAAAACGGCAGCACGGCCAGCGCATTGGTTTCAGCCATGTAGTTGATCACGCTCATCAGACTGCCACCGGAATAGCGGATGTTGATGTCGGATATCCCGTTGGACAGCAGGATCGAATGCAGGTCCGACATCAGCGGCGATCCCGGCAGCGGCGCGACCCAAGGAAAATCGCTGAGGTCGGAAATTTGCAGCCGCCGCTTGCGCAGCAACGGGTGGCCCGGCCTGCAAGACACGATATTCCGGCCTGGCAGAATCTCGATGAACTCAAACCCTGGCGCGGCCTCCAGCGCGCCCATCGGCACGATGCCCAGATCGATCAGGTCATTTTCTAGCGCCGAAGATAGATCCGGCAGATTGCCATAGCTTTGCTGAACGGTGACATCGGGCTCCAGATTCTGGAAATCCGCCACCATCCGGCTGATCATCGCATCCATGAAGAAGGGCACGCCCCCAACCCGCACAAGGCCCTTGGTCCCGGTCAGGAAGCCCGTCACTGTGTCTGACGCCCGGCGCGACGCCGTCAGGATCGCCCGCCCATGCGCCGCTAGCTGCGCGCCAAGCGGCGTGGCCTGCAATGGCCGCTTTCCCTTGACGAACAATGGCGCGCCAATACGCGCCTCCAGCATCGCCAGCGACCGGCTGACCGCGGGCTGAGTCAGACCCAGCCCCTGCGCGCCCGCGCTGATGCTGCCCGCATCCAGCACAGCGGCTAGCTGCATGAGATGTGCTTCGCTTAACTTCATAACGTTATGGTATAGTGAGCGGCGCAGAAATCATCCACTTTCGTGAAAATCGGTCCACCTTTGTGTCACGGGAAGGGAGGCCCGGTCGAGGATGGATGGAGGATCGCCGGAAAAGCATGCGCATAAGGTCCTGGAAGACCTTGCTTTGCGCGTGGGGCCTGACGCCCGGTCCCGGCTGGCCTCGGCCTTCCTTGCCATCGTTGGGCGCGTGCATGATCTGGTCGCAGAACTGCAACCCTCAACCGAAGAGTTGAAGGTCGTTATCGACTTCCTGACAGAGGTTGGCCACACCGCCGATGCCCGCCGTCAGGAATGGGTGCTGTTGGCCGATGTGATCGGCGTATCGACGCGGGTAGAAGATATCAATTGCCCCCGCCCCGAAGGCGCCACGCCGAACACGCTTCCCGGACCTTTCTACCGGACCGATGTCCCAGACCTGCCCCTTGGCGCAACCCTTTCCCGCGACGGGATTGGCGAACCGCTGCACGTCCACCTGCGACTGACCGGCCTAGATGGCCGCCCTATCCCGCAGGCGCAGGTTGAAGTGTGGCATGCAAACGCCCTTGGGCGTTATGAAAATCAGGATCCGGACCTGCAACCCGAATTCAACCTGCGCGGTCGGTTTACTGCGGACAGCGCAGGTCATGTCACCTTTGAAACGATCAAGCCGCGTGGCTATGCCCTACCCGAAGATGGCCCGGTGGGCCGCCTTCTAATGGCGCTTGGCCTGCGGCTGGAACGCCCGGCGCATCTGCATTTCCGGGTTACGGCTCCGGGATTTCAAACCCTGACCACCCATATCTTCGACCGTCACGATCCAGCCATCGACCGCGACGCGCTGTTTGGCGTCCGGCCCGAACTTCTGGCCGATTTTCGCGCCAGCCCTTCGGATGCGGGCGGTGCACGGCATGATCTCGACCTTTGCTTCGTCCTTGTCCCTGCAGGCACGGACGCGGCCCAACGCTCTGAAAACTCGCGTCTATCAAGAAAGGAACATTGAAATGGTTCAGGCCCTTGTCAGCGGCTACCATCACCTGACCCTGTCGACCGACGGCGCCCAGGAAGATTATGATTTCTACACGAAAACGCTTGGCCTGTTTTCCGTCAAGCGCACGGTGCTGTTCGATGGCACCATCCCTGTCTATCACCTCTATTACGGATCGCGGCACGGCGATGCCTCTACCATCATCACCACCTTCCCGTTCCGCAAGCCAGGCATCTATGGCCGTCGCGGCACAAACCAGACGCGCACGATCATGCAGTCGATCCCGGTCGGCGCAGCGGATTACTGGGTGGACCGGCTGAATGCAGCCGGCATCCCCGCCACCAAAGGCAGCCGCTTCGGCCTGACCCGCGTGCTTTTCGCCCACCCATGCGGCATCCCGCATGAGCTGGTGGAAAACCCCGGTGACACCCGGACGCCCATCGTGAATGAGGCCGCCGGAACCACGGCACAGACCGCCATCAAGGGCATCTACGGCGCAGGTATCGCCGTGTTCGACATCGATTCCATGAACGAATTCGTCGAAGGCGGTGTCGGCCTGAAGCGTGAAGCCAGCAGCGATGAGGGCCGGATGTATTCCGTCCCCGATAATCTTGGCCCGCATTCCGTGGTGGAAATCATGGAGGATCGCACTTCCCGCCAGGGAACATGGATGCTGGCAGGCGGCACCGTGCACCACATGGCCCTGAACACGGGAACCGAGGAAAACCAGATCGCACTCAAGGCCCGGCTTGAGGGCATGGGGTTTACCGATGTCTCCGAACAAAAGGACCGCAACTACTTCAAATCGATGTATGTCCGCAGCCCCGGCGGCGCGCTGTTCGAAATCGCATGGACCGTCCCCGAAGGCTGGGCCAAGGACGAGGCCCCCGATGCCATCGGTCAATCGCTGGTCTTCCCGCCGTGGTTCGAAGACCGCCGCGCCGAACTGATGCAGGGTCTGGAAGAGGCGGCATTCTAGGCATGACGGGCAGGCTGCATCTTGGGGCAGATCTGGCAAGGGCAAAGGCGGTTTGCGTCTTTGTCCATGGCCGTGGCCAAAGCCCTGAGGAGATGGCGGATCACGTGATCCGCCATCTGCCGCAGGATATGGCCTATGTCTTGCCCCGTGCGGAGGGTGGGGCGTGGTATGCCGCACGGGCCGTGGATCCCCTTACGGATGACACCGCCTCAGAGCTGGAGGCATCGCTGGCGCAGCTGCGTTCGGTCATCACGTCGGCGCGTGCGGCGTCATCCGCGCCGCTGGTGCTGGCCGGGTTCTCGCAAGGGGCCTGCCTATCGCTGGAACTGGCCTGCAGCGGCCTTGCCTCGCCCGATACTGTGGTCGCCTTTACCGGCTGCCGCGTCGGCACTCCGGCGGACAACCGCCCGCGTGCGCTGCCGCGCGGTCTGCCGGTCTACTTGACGGGTGGCGACGCCGATCCGTGGATACCTGTCACCGCGTTTGCCGAAGCCGTGGCCGACCTTGGCTCGCAGGGCGCAGCGCTGCGCGCCGATCTTTTCCCAGGGCGCGGGCATGAAGTCAGCGCCGCAGAACGCGCCATGCTCGCTGCCATCCTGACTGACCTCGCATCGGGCCATCTGCCCGGATTGGCGGCCCCCAGATGACCCGATCCTTCACCTTTCCAGGCCTGACCACCCGCGTCATCTTTGGGGCGGGCACCCTCGCGCAAGTGGCAGATGAGGTGCAGCGTTTGGGCCATGCCCGTGCGCTGATCCTGTCCACCCCGCATCAGGCCGATCAGGCGCAATCGCTGGCCGACACGCTCGGCCCCCTTGCCGCAGGCGTCTTTGCCGGGGCGGCGATGCACACGCCAACAGACGTGACCGAAACCGCCGTTGCGGCCTTCACGGACAGCGGGGCCACCTGCGTGATCAGTTTGGGCGGCGGCTCCACCACGGGGCTGGGCAAGGCGATTGCCGTGCGGACAGGGGCCGATCAACTGGTGATCCCCACCACCTATGCCGGGTCGGAAATGACCGACATCCTCGGCGAAACTGCAGCTGGCGAGAAAACCACCCGCCGCGACCCCGCCATCCGGCCCGAGGTGGTGATCTATGACGTCGACCTGACGCTGTCGTTGCCTGTCACCCTGACCATGACTTCGGCGCTGAACGCCATCGCCCACGCGATGGAGGCCTTCTATGCCCCCGATCGCAACCCGGTGATCGAGGCGATGTGCCGCGATGCCATGCGCGCCTTTCACACCGCTTTGCCCGTCCTGCACAGCGATCCGCTTAACCGCGACGCGCGGGCCGAGGCGCTCTATGCCGCGTGGTGCTGCTCCACCGCGCTGGGGCAGGTCAGCATGGCCCTGCATCACAAGCTGGCCCATGTGCTGGGCGGGTCTTTCGGGATGCCGCATGCAGAAACCCACGCCGTGCTGCTTCCCCATACCACTGCCTTCAATGAAGTGGCGGCGCCCGCGCTTTTGGCCCCGATCTCCGACATCTTCGGCTCCCCCGCCGGCGCCGGGCTGTGGGATTTCGCCGCTCGCATCGGCGCGCCCCAGCGCCTCGCTGATCTCGGTCTTGCGGAACCCGACCTCGACCGCGCCGCCGACATCGCGCTGCGCAATGCCTATTGGAACCCGCGCCCCTTCAGCCGCGACGATATCCGCGATCTGCTTCAGGCGGCGTTTGAAGGGCGCCGCCCAACCAACTGAAATCAAAGGCCAACAGAACTTCTAGGGAGGACGACCATGCTGACCAGACGGAAATTCCTGCACTCCACCGCCGCAACCGGCCTGACGATTGCCGCGTCCGGCCTTGCCGCCCCCGCCATCGCGCAAGGGGCGAAAATCAAGCTGGGCTATGTCAGCCCGCAATCCGGGCCGCTGGCAGGCTTTGCCGAAAGCGACGACTACAACATCAAATCCTTCCTCGCGACCGACGCGGGCAAGAACTTTGAGGTGATCGTCAAGGACAGCCAGTCCAACCCCAACCGCGCGGCGGAAGTGGCCAAGGAACTGATCGTGTCCGATGAGATCGACCTGATGCTGGTCGCCTCTACCCCGGAAAACACCAACCCGGTGGCCACCACTTGCGAAGCCGAGGGCGTTCCCGTCATCTCGACCAAGGCGCCCTGGCAGCCGTGGTTCATCGGCCAGCAGGGCAACCCCGGCGATCCGGCCAGCTGGAAGCCCTTCGACTTCGCCTTCCACTATTTCTGGGGGCTGGAGGACGTGATCGCCGTCTTCCTGAACATGTGGAACCAGATAGAGACCAACAAGATGGTCGGCGGCCTTTTCCCAAATGACGGCGACGGAAACGCTTGGGGTGATCCGAATGTGGGCGTGGGCCCCGGTTTCGCGGCGGCGGGTTACACCCTCACCGATCCGGGTCGCTATCAGAACCTGACCGATGATTTCAGCGCCCAGATCAACGCCTTCAAGGCCGCGAGCGCAGAAATCGTCACCGGCGTTGTGATCCCGCCCGATTTCACCACCTTCCGCAATCAGGCCATCCAGCAGGGTTTCAATCCCAAGATCATCACTGTGGCCAAGGCCATCCTCTTCCCGCAATCGGTGGAAGCGCTGGGTGAGGCCGGGCATAACCTGTCATCCGAAGTGTGGTGGTCCAACACCCACCCGTTCAAATCCTCGCTCACCGGCATGTCGGCAGCCGACCTTGCTGCCGATTTCACCGCGCAGACCGGCCGCCCCTGGACGCAACCTATCGGCTTCATTCATTCGCTGTTCGAGGTGGCGACCAACGTCATGGGCCGCGTCGACGACGTGACCGATGCCGAAGGCGTGGCCGCTGCGATCGCCGCCACCAACATGGATACGATGGTGGGCAAGATCGCATGGGATGGCGCTGGCCTGCCGCCCTTTGCTGCCACCAACGTCTGCAAGACGCAACTGGTGGGTGGCCAGTGGCGGCGCAATGCCGACGGCACCTTTGCCCTCGTCGTGGTCGACAATCAGACCGCGCCGAACATCCCCACCGGCGGCGTGATGGAGGCGCTGGCCTGATCCCCCTGCCCCGGCCCATCCAAGGGCCGGGGCCACTTTCGGAGCGGTGCATGACCATCCTCGACCTCAGCGACGTGTCCAAAAGCTTCGGTGCCCTCAAGGTCACCGATGGCGTGTCCTTTTCCGTGCCGCGCGGACAGGCGCTGGGGATCATCGGGCCGAACGGGGCGGGCAAATCCACCCTGTTCAACCTGATCACCGGCAATATCGCGCCCGATGCCGGAAAGATCACCTTCCTCGGTCAGGATGTCACGCGCCGCCCGGCGATGGACCGCGTCCGCATGGGCGTGGGCCGCAGCTTTCAGATCCCCCAGCCGTTCGAAGGGCTGACCGTCTATGAAAACCTCGCCGTGGCCGCCAGTTTCGGACAGGGCAAGTCTGAGGCAGCGGTTACCGATGACTGCGTGCGTATCCTGCACGACACCGAACTGATGCGCCTGGCCAACACGCCCGCAGGGGCGCTTTCCCTGCTCGATCGCAAGCGGCTGGAACTGGCCCGCGCTATGGCCACAGGGCCGGAACTGCTGCTCTTGGATGAAATCGCGGGCGGGCTGACCGAGGGCGAATGCAAGGCGCTGGTCGCCACGATCAAAGGGCTGCACGCGCAGGGCATGACAATCATCTGGATCGAACACGTCCTGCACGCCCTGACCGCCGTCGTCGAACGTCTGCTGGTGCTGGATTTTGGCCGAGTCATCGGAATTGGCGAGCCGGAGGCGATCATGGCCTCCAAGGAAGTGCGCGAGATCTATCTGGGGATCGAGGCATGACCTTGCTGGAAACAAAGGGCCTCACCGCCAGCTATGGCCAGTTCCGCGCCCTATTCGGCGTGGATGTCTCGCTGTCGGCGGGCGAAACCGTCGCCATCATCGGCGCGAATGGCGCGGGCAAATCCACCCTATTGCGGTCGATCACCGGCATCCTGCGCAATGACGCAGGCATGGTCCTTCACAGGGGCGACGCTATCGGGACACTGCCGCCCGAGTCCGTCATGCAGCGCGGCATTGCTATGGTACCCGAAGGGCGCAAACTGTTCCCCTCGCTCTCGGTCGAAGAAAACCTCAAGATCGGCGGTCAGGTCCGCAAGGCGTCTGGCCCTTGGTCGCTGGACGCGATCTATGACCTCTTCCCGATCCTGCGCGAAAAGCGGAACGTGCCCGGCACCGCGCTTTCGGGGGGCCAGCAGCAGATGGTGGCCATAGGGCGCGCGCTGATGTCCAACCCCGAAGTTCTGCTCTGCGATGAAATCAGCCTCGGCCTCGCTCCCGTCGTGATCCGCGACATCTATGCCGCCATGCCCCGCATCAAGGCATCGGGGGCCGCGATCATAGTGGTCGAACAGGACATCGGCCGTGCGCTTTCAGTCGCCGACCGCGTCTATTGCATGATGGAGGGCCGGGTCACCCTTGCCGCCCCTGCGGCCACGGTCAGCCGTGCCGCCATCCACACCGCCTATTTCGGAGATGCCGCATGATCTGGATCGATACCCTCGTCCAAGGCATCCTGCTGGGCGGGCTTTACGCCCTGTTCGCAGCCGGCCTTAGCCTCGTCTTCGGCATCATGCGGCTGGTCAATCTGGCGCATGGCGACATGATCATCTTTGCCGCCTTCGCCATCCTGCTGATCACCGGCAGCCTTGGCCTGAACCCGTTCCTTGCCGCGCTGATCGCCGCGCCACTGATGTTCGCACTGGGCTGGGCACTGCAACGCTTCGTGCTGAACCGCGTGCTGGGCAAGGATATCCTTCCCCCTCTGCTGGTCACCTTCGGCCTTTCCGTCGCGCTCCAGAACGGAATGCTGGAGGCTTTCTCCGCCGACAGCCAGCGCATCCCCGCAGGACCACTGGAAAGCGCGTCAGTTGACCTCGGCATCATGACCGTGGGCTGGATGCCGCTATTGACCTTTGCCACCGCCATCGCAGTGATCGTGGGGCTGAACCAGATCTTCTACCGCACCGCCCTTGGCCGTGCCTTCCGCGCCACCAGCGATGATCCGGTCACGGCTAGCCTGATGGGCATCGCCCCGAAGGGCATCTTCGCCATCGCCACAGGCCTTGCAATGGTCGTGGTCACCATCGCAGCACTCTACCTTGGCATGCGGGCGAATTTCGATCCCTCCATCGGCCCCGCGCGCCTGATCTATGCCTTCGAGGCGGTGATCATCGGCGGTCTGGGCAGCCTCTGGGGCACGTTGGCGGGCGGCATCATCATCGGGGTGGCGCAAACGATGGGCGCGGCGATCAACCCGGAATGGCAAATCCTGGCTGGCCACATCGCCTTTCTGATCGTGCTTCTCATTCGCCCGCGCGGCCTGTTCCCACGGGCGGTGGATTGACATGACCCATCACGTCGCCACCCGCACCCGCACCGGCACCATCGCAGGCATCGCCGCGCTCGCACTGATCGTGCTGGGCCTTGCCTTGCCCGCCATCGCGCCCCGCGCGCTGATGCAAGATCTGTTCACCATCCTCACCCTGCTCACGCTTGCGCAGCTCTGGAACCTGCTTGCAGGCTATGGCGGCCTTGTCAGCGTGGGCCAGCAGGCCTTCGTCGGCATCGGGGCCTATGCCATGTTTGCAGGTGTCATCCTGTGGGGCATGGACCCGGTCCTTGCCATCCCGCTGGGCGGCATCGCTGCACTGGCCCTGTCGATCCCCACCGCCTTCTTCGCCTTTCGCCTGCAAGGCGCCTATTTCGCCATTGGCACCTGGGTCATCGCCGAGGTCACCCGCCTGCTCGTCGCCCAATGGAAGGCGCTGGGCGGTGGCACAGGCACATCCCTCCCGCGCGAGGCAACCTCCGATATCATCGGGGTCGAGGCGATCCGCACGCTGTTCGACGTGCGTGAAGCAGCCGCCCGCGACATCCTCGCCTATTGGCTGGCACTGGCGCTGGCCGCCGTCACCATCGCAGCAATCTACTGGCTTTTGCGCAACCGCCTCGGCCTGGCCCTTGCCGCCGTCCGCGACAACACCGAGGCCGCGAAATCCGTGGGCGTTGATGCCCGCCGCATCAAATGGGCGGTGTTCCTGATCGCGGCCTTCGTCACCGGCGTGACCGGCGCGCTGATTTATGTCCAGACCGCCCGCATCTCGCCGGATGCCGCCTTCAGCGTCACCGACTGGACCGCCTATGTCATCTTCATCGTCGTCATCGGCGGCATCGGCCGCATCGAAGGCCCGATCGTCGGTGTCATCGTCTTCTACATACTGCAATCCACGCTCGCCGATTATGGTGCGTGGTATCTACTGACGCTTGGCCTGATCGCCATAGCGGTGATGCTGTTCGCCCCGCGCGGGCTCTGGGGCCTCTTGTCCGACCGTACCGGCCTGCACCTGTTCCCTGTTCAACGCCGTCTCGTCCAAAGCGGGCCCGACGCTGGCCCGTCCATGACCCAAAGGGAGGAACGATCATGACCAACGAAAAAACCGGCCTGACCCGCCGCGATGCACTGGCCGCTGTTGCTGCGGCAGGCGCCGCCGCCGTGGCCGCGCCAGCCGTCGCGCAATCCGCAACCGATGATGACCGCAAGGCCGTCGCAGAAAGCTATCTGAAATCTCTGGATGCGGGCGGCGTGTCACCCACCACCGGCCTTGGCCTGTTCGACCATTTCTCTGACGATGCCGAGGTTTTCTTTCCCAAATGGGGTGTCGCGCGCGGCAAGGAAGAAGTGATCAAGATGTTCTCGGATGTCGGCGGCACGCTGAAGGGCATCACGCACCATTATGACAAGTTCATCTGGTACATGAACGGCAGTGACAGTTTTGCCGTCGAAGGCACCAGCGAAGGCGAGCATCGCGATGGCCCTTGGATGGCTGATCAGCCCAAATGGGGTGCAGGCCGTTTCTGCGATTGCTTTACCGTCAAGGACGGCAAGATCACCCGGTTGTTCATCTATCTCGACCCTGATTATGCCGGCAAGGACACCGCCCGTTACGGCTGGATCCCGGCCTGAGATCACATCGCCGCCGGGCTGATCCCGGCGGCATCCCCTGACAAGAGGCTTTCGCAATGTCCGCAGACATCACAACCGACGTCCTGATCATCGGCACAGGCCCCGCTGGCAGTGCCACCGCCGCCCTGCTGGCCAGCTACGGCGTCGAGGTCATGGTCATCAACCGCTATCGCTGGCTGTCCAACACCCCCCGCGCGCACATCACCAACCAGCGCACGATGGAGGTGCTGCGCGATCTGGGGGCCGAGGTGGAAGCCGAGGCGATGATGCACGCCGCCCCCCAGCACCTGATGGGCGAAAACGTCTTTTGCGAAAGTCTGGCGGGCGAGGAACTGGGCCGGATGAAAAGCTGGGGCACCTCACCCCTGTCCAAAGCCGAACACCTGCTGTCCTCGCCCTGCGAGATGAACGATCTGCCGCAAACCTTCATGGAACCCATCCTGTTCAAGACCGCCTGTTCGCGCGGCGCGCAGGCGCGGATGAGCACAGAGTATGTCAGCCACGAACAGGATGATGACGGCGTCACCACCACCTGCCGGGATCGCCTGACAGGCAAGACCTTTACCGTGCGGTCGAAATTCTTGGTGGGCGCCGATGGCGGCAACAGCCTTGTCGCCGAACAT
The DNA here is from genome assembly GCA_035192965.1 of Fuscovulum sp. Lineage (NCBI taxonomy): Bacteria > Pseudomonadati > Pseudomonadota > Alphaproteobacteria > Rhodobacterales > Paracoccaceae > Fuscovulum > Fuscovulum sp. The sequence goes on from CP136571.1 coordinate 3,151,171, forward strand.
CTTGGCCTGCCGTTCGAAGGCAAGATGGGCGTGGGCGGGTCGATGAACATCCTGTTCCGCGCCGACCTGTCGCGGTACGTCGCGCACCGCCCCTCGGTCCTGTATTGGGTGATGCAGCCCGGCGCGGATGTAGGCGGCATCGGCATGGGTCTGGTCCGGATGGTGCGGCCATGGAATGAATGGCTGATCGTGTGGGGCTATGACATCAACCAGCCTGCCCCCGTGGTGGATGCTGCGATGGCCACGCAAGTGGCACGCCAACTTGTTGGTGACCCGGATCTGGAGATCGACCTGATCTCTGCCAACACCTGGACCGTCAACAACTGCTTTGCCACCCATATGCAAAAGGGTCGCGTCTTCATCATGGGCGACGCCGCCCACCGCCATCCGCCGTCGAACGGGCTTGGGTCCAATACCTCCATTCAGGATGGCTACAACCTTGCCTGGAAACTGGCTGCCGTGGTCAAAGGGCAAGCCACACCGAAACTGCTTGATAGCTACAGCGCGGAACGCGCCCCCATCGCACGCCAGATCGTTACCCGCGCCAACCAGTCCATCGCCGAATTCGGCCCGATTTTTGAGGCGTTGGGCATGGATGGCGGCGTCGATCACGACAAGATCCAGCGCAGCATGGCCGCCCGCTGCGATGCCACCCCGGCGGCCGAGGCACAGCGAGAGGCCCTGCGCAAAGCCATCGAATTCAAAAAGTACGAATTCGATTGCCACGGGGTAGAGATGAACCAGCGCTACACTTCGGGCGCGGTGGTCACCGATGGCCAGCAACCGCCAGCCCCGAATGCGGATATGGAACTGCACTATCAGCCCACCACATATCCCGGTGCGCGCATGCCCCATGTTTGGGTCTTTGACCGGAATGGCGCGAAACATTCGACGCTCGACCTTACCGGAAAGGGCCAGTTCACCCTGATCACCGGCATCGGCGGCGAAGCTTGGATTGCGGCAGCAGAGGCGCTGTCGAAAACCCTCGGCCTGCCCATCCGCACCGTAAAAATTGGCCCGCGCTGCGCATTCGAAGATCACGGCGGCGACTGGGCCCGCGCCAGCGAAATCCGCGATGCGGGCTGCCTTCTGGTGCGCCCGGACCAGCACGTCGCATGGCGCGCGGCCACCCTCACCAACGATCCGCAGGCCGATCTCACACGCGTCCTGCACGCCATTCTGGGACACTGACCATGACCACCGAACAGGGATTCTTCACCGAGGCCGACAGCGCAGATGTGGTCATCAGCCGCAACCTGAACGCGCAGGATGAACGCCTGAAACAGGTGATGGCCGTCATCACCCGCAAATTGCATGAGGCGGTCAAGGAAATCGAACCAACCGAAGAGGAATGGTTCCGCGCCATCATGTTCCTCACGGACACAGGCCATATGTGCAACGATTGGCGGCAGGAATTCATCCTGCTGTCGGATGTGCTGGGTGTGTCGATGCTGGTGGATGCGATCAACAACCGCAAACCTTCGGGCGCGTCCGAATCCACCGTCCTTGGCCCCTTTCACGTGGCCGATGCGCCGGAACTGCCGATGGGGTCCAACATCTGCCTGGATCAGAAGGGCGAACCGATGCGGGTGCGTGGCCGCATCCTGGATACCGATGGAAACCCGATTGCCGGGGCAAAGATCGACGTGTGGCAAGCCAATGACGAAGGCTTCTACGATGTGCAGCAAAAGGGCATCCAGCCCGATTTCAACCTCCGCGGCGTGTTCCGCACCGGGGCAGATGGCAGCTATCACTTCCGCGGGGTGAAGCCAAAATTCTATCCCATTCCCGATGATGGTCCAGTCGGCAAACTGCTGGCGCAACTGGGCCGCCATCCTTATCGCCCGGCCCATCTACATTACATCGTCGAGGCCCCGGGATTTGATCGCCTCGTCACGCATATCTTTGATCCCGACGATCCCTATATCCGTTCAGATGCTGTTTTTGGCGTGAAGCAAAGCCTGATGGCCAAGTTCCAGCCCGTCACCGACCCCGACGCCGCAAAGGCCGCCGGGTTTGACGGCCCCTTCCTTGACCTTGCTTTCGATTTTGTGCTGTCTCGCTCTGGGGCATGACCGGACAGTCCGTCATCGGCAGCGTGGCCGTAGTCGGGCCACGGCCGGCAACCCGGCGGTGCCCATGAGCATTGCCGGGTCTCCCCCTCCGCACATGAGGCCCTCTGGTCCGGCGCCAGCCCAGGCAAGCACACTTCCGCGCTTGAGTGTGTTGGAGGCACCGGCCCGCCCCTGCCACATCCGGCCCACGACACGGTGCCGCAGCACGTTGAATTCCGGCCCCGGTGAAACATCTGTCGCCCTCGGCTAACGAAGGCACCATCCATGACAAACCCGCCCCTTGCAACCCGCGCCGCCGGACTGGCGCGCCTTCAGGCCTTTGTTCCGGCCATGGGGCGGCGCTATGCCAATGGTCGCAACTATGACCTTGGCGCAGGGCGGCACACCGCCGTTTCGCTCCTTTCCCCCTATATCCGCCGCCGCTTGGTGACCGAACAGGAAGTCACCGCCGCCGCGCTGGCAGCGCATGGCCCGGAAACCGCCGAGAAATTCGTCGAAGAGGTGGTCTGGCGCGGCTATTTCAAGGGATGGCTGGAACGCCGCCCACAGGTCTGGGGCACTTATCAGCAGGGCCTGATGGCCGATCTTGCCGCCCTTGACCGTGACCGTCGCCTGCGCCGCGATGTGACGCGCGCACAGGATGGCCAGACCGGGCTGGACTGTTTCGATGCCTGGGCCGAGGAACTTGTTCAAACTGGGTACCTCCACAACCATGCGCGCATGTGGTTCGCCTCAATCTGGATTTTCACGCTCGGTCTGCCCTGGCGCCTTGGGGCGGATTTCTTCTACCGTCATCTGCTGGACGGGGATGCTGCCGCAAACACACTGGGGTGGCGCTGGGCGGCAGGCCTGCACACACGCGGCAAACCCTATCCCGCCCGCGCCGACAACATCGCCACCTTTACCCATGGCCGCTTTAACCCGCGCCCCACCGATCTGGCCGAGGTAACCCAAGGGCTGGAGTCGACCGAACCCGAGGGCTTGCCCTCTGTGCAACCCCTGCGCGCCGTCACCCCGCCACAACGAGGCAAGCCCACTGCCCTGCTGATCACGGATGAAGATTGCCGCATCGAAGACTTCGACCTTTCCGCATTGGACATCTGTGGCGTGGCCACCCTCGCCACCAGCCACCTGCGCTCGCCCCTTGCCGTGGCTGATGCTGTGACCGCGTTTGAGACCGGGGCGCTCACTGATACGGCCGCCCGCGCCGGTTTTTCCCCGACCCTGCTCAGCGCCGATCACCCGGATATTCTGGCAAAATGGGCTGTGCAGACCGGGGCCAGCCAGATCGTCACCCCCTATGTCACGCGTGGCCCCTTGCACGACTGGATGACCGAGGCCGCCCCCTACCTTTCCGCGCGCGGCATCACCCTCACGGAATGGCAACGTGACTGGGACCGCGCCATCTGGCCCCATGCCACGGCAGGTTTCTTCAAGGTGAAACAGCAAATCCCCCAAATCCTGAACCAATTGGTGCCTGCATGATCCCCATCGCCATCATCGGGGCCGGAATGTCCGGTCTGGCCTGCGCGCGGCATCTGGCGCAGGCCGGGCATGCCCCAGTCATCTTTGACAAGGGGCGCGGCATCGGTGGCCGTCTGGCCACCCGCCGGGCCGATGGCCTGCAATTTGACCATGGCGCACAATTTGTGAATGCCCATACACCGGGCTTTGCAGCGCTTCTGGACCAACTCACCGTCGCCGGAGCTGCTGCGCCCTGGGCAGATGGCATGGGCCGCACCCATACGGTTGGCACACCCGGCATGGCCGCACTGGCCAAGGCCATGGCCCCGGGCCTGACCATCCACCAGAACGCGCAGGTCACCTCGCTCACACACAGCGATGACGGCTGGAACCTGCGCATCGGCGACACCGACCAACACGCCGCCCGTGTGGTCCTCACTGCCCCCGCCCCACAGGTCGCCTCGCTGCTGGGTCCAGATCATCCGCTTGCGCGGGCAGTCTCTGCCGTCCGGCTTGCCCCCTGCCTCACGCTCATGGCCGCCATCCGCGCGCCGGCCCCTTTCATCACCCGCAATGAACCTGAAGACGACCTCGCTTGGATCGCGCAGGACAACAGCAAACCCGGACGCCCCGCTGGCGATGCCACCCTCTGGGTCGCCCAAGCCAGCCCTGACTTCAGCACCCAGCATCTGGAAAAAGACCCTACCGCCATCGCCGCGCTGATGCTGCCCCTGCTCTGCGACCGTATCGGCGCAAACCTCGACGCCGTCACCCATGCCGCCGCCCATCGCTGGCGCTATGCGCGCGTCACCGCCCCCCTAGGTCAACCCTTTATCGCCACGTCTGATGCCTCGCTCTACCTCGGCGGCGATTGGTGCCTTGGCCCAAGGGTCGAGGCTGCATGGACCAGCGGCACCGCAATCGCACAGGACATGCTGGCCCGGGTCCCATGATGGCAGACCCCCGCATCACGCGCTTGCTGGCACTGATCCGCGCGGCGCTTAAACCGCCCGCGGGCGCTGGGCGCATCGCGCTGGCACTGACACTCGGGGTCATCTGCCATACGGTCTTTGCGCTGGCCGTTCTTGCAATGATCATCGCCATGTTCTTCGGCTTGAGCCAAAGCTTCGGCACCGTGCCATGGCCTTGGGCCATCCTTGCCAACGCGGCCCTGATCGCGCAATTCCCGCTCGCCCATTCACTTTTGCTTACCGGGCCCGGCGGGCGCCTCCTCGCGCGCCTGATCCCCGGACCACATGGCAAAACGCTGGCCACCACCACCTATGCCATCATCGCCTCCGCCCAACTCCTTGCGCTGTTCACACTATGGACGCCGTCCGGCATCATCTGGTGGCAGGCCGATGGCGCGGTGTTCTGGCTGATCACCACCGCCTATGGCGCAAGCTGGCTTCTGCTGCTCAAGGCCAGCTTCGATGCCGGGGCCGAGGTGCAATCCGGCGCTCTGGGCTGGATGTCCCTGATGGCCCGCATCCGCCCGGTCTTTCCCGACATGCCGACCCAAGGCCTGTTCCGCCTCATCCGTCAGCCGATCTATGTGGCCTTCGCCCTGACGCTCTGGACAGTCCCCGTCTGGACCCCGGATCAATTGGCCCTCGCCATCAGCTACACCGCCTATTGCCTGCTCGCCCCCCGGTTCAAGGAACGCCGCTTCGCCGCACGCTATGGCGAGCGGTTCCTGCACTATCGCGCCCGCGTCCCCTATGCCCTGCCCCGCCGCGCGCCTGCCAAGGACCAGACCCATGCGCAATGACCTGACGATCTATGACCGCGTCGCCGACCGATGGTGGTCGGATGATATCCGCTGGGTCCGCACGCTGAAAAATCTCGTCCCCGGCCGTCTGGCATGGTTCGACCGGCATATCGACTGGCACGGCAAAGACGTGCTGGATCTGGGTTGCGCCGGGGGCTTCATGGCAGAAGCCATGGCCCTGCGCGGCGCAAATGTCACCGGCATTGATCCAGCGGCTGATGCGATCGAGGCCGCACGCCGCCACGCCCGCGCCTCCAACCTGCGCATCGGCTATGACGTGGGGATAGGCGAGGCGCTGCCCTATGACGCCGCCGCTTTTGACGCCGTGGTCTGCGTCGATGTTCTGGAACATGTCTCAGACCTGAACCGCGTGCTGGCCGAGGTAGCCCGCACCCTGCGCCCAGGCGGCCTGTTCCTGTTCGACACCATCAACCGCAATCCGCTGGCCCGTTTGGCCACCATCACGGTGGCCGAAGACCTACTGCGCCTCTTGCCGCGCGGCACCCATGACCCGGCCATGTTCATCAAGCCGCGCGAATTGCGCCACGCCCTGACGGGTGCAGGGCTGGTTCCCGGCCCTATCACCGGGCTTGGCCCGCGCGGGATAAACCGCAGGCTCGATCTGACCTTCGGTCCCCTGCCGCTGACCGCGATCCTCTACATGGGTCTGGCGCGCAAACCGCTGACCGCGTGATCTTTACGCCGCGTCCTGCCCGCCCTTAACCCCGGTGATGTAACTGACGATGTCATTGCCGTCGGTTTCATCCTTGCGCAGACTCGCCACGATCCGGCCCCGGCGGAACACGACGATCCTGTCCACCAGATCAAACACCTGCCGCAAATTGTGCGAGATCAGCACCAAAGGCACCCCCCGCTCTTTCAGCCCCCGGATGATGTTTTCCACCTGCGCGGTTTCCTGCACGCCCAGCGCCGCCGTTGGTTCATCCATGATCACCAGCTTCGACGCAAAGGCCGCCGTTCGCGCGATGGAAACGCATTGCCTCTGCCCCCCGCTCATGTTGCGGATCGGGTTGTCGACATTGGGGATCTTTACCGCCGTGGTCTTCAACGCCTCCAGCGTGCGTTCGCGCATCGCCTTGCGGTCCAGAATGGAAAACGGCCCCAGCCGAAAGCGGAAAAGTTCGCGCCCCAGAAACAGGTTCGACGGCACGTCCAGATCATCGGCCAGCGCCAGCGTCTGGAACACGGTTTCAATCCCGGCCTCGCGCGCCTCCAATGGCCCGGCGAAGTTCACCTCGCGCCCATCAAAGAAAATCTGCCCGGCGCTTTTCTGCTCCACCGCCGTGATCTGGCGCACAAAGGTGGATTTCCCCGCCCCGTTATCGCCCACCACCGCCACATGTTCCCCTTTGCGCAGGATGAAATCTGCATCCTCCAGCGCGTGCACCCCGCCATAGCGCTTGGTCAACCCGCGCGTTTCCAGAACGATGTCATCCATGTGATTACCCCCGCACCCGGCTGCGTTGCCGCCATTGATCCAGAACCACCGCCGCCACGATGATGATGCCCTTCACCATTTCCTGGTAATAGGCGTCCAGCTTCAGGAAGGTGAAACCCGAAATGATCACCCCAAAGATCAGCGCCCCCAGCACGGTCCCCAGAATGGACCCGCGCCCACCGGAAAGCGAAATGCCGCCGATCACCGCCATCGCGATGGCATCAAGCTCGTACATCACCCCCATGCCCGCCTGCGCGGTCAGGTTCTTGGATGACAACACCACGGCGGCCAGCGCCGCCAGCGTGCCCGCAATGGCATAGACCAGCACCTTGTGGGAATTCACGTTGATCCCCGACATTCGCGCCGCAGCCTCGTTCGATCCGATGGCATAGCAGTGCTTGCCATAGCGCGTGTAGGTCATCACGCAATGAAACAGGATCGCCAAAACCGCAAAGATCAGCACCGGCATCATACCCTGCCCGATGGCCGAATACTGTTCAGTCGGAAAGGAAATCGGATTGCCCTTCGACCACCATTTCGCGGCCCCCCGCGCCGTGACCATCATGCCCAGCGTGGCGATGAAGGGCGGGATGCGCGTATAGGCGATCAACGCCCCGTTGATCAGCCCCGCTGCCAACCCGCAGGCCAGCCCTACAACAATCGGCACGATCACGGGCAGGTCCATGAACGCCTCGCCAAAGATGGCCTTGGGGTTCGGGTTGCCGTTCACCATCGCCGTCTGGGCAAAGCTCATGGCCACCATCGCCGTCACCCCGACGATAGAGCCGGATGACAGATCAATCCCCCCGGTGATGATGACCTGCGTCACGCCCAGCGCGATTATGCCAACGATGGACACCTGAAGAATGATGATCGACAGCCGCTGATTGTTGAACAGCGTGTCGACATTCTCACGCGTGTTGAACAGAAAGCTGTCCCCCAGGAACAGCCGACCGATCAATTCAAAGGTGACGACAATCAGCACCAGCGCCAGGAACACGTTCAATTCCTGCGGGCGCTCTTTCTTGCGCGGGTCGTATTTCAGCCCGCCCAGCCCATGCGATGCCTCTGACACGGCCATCCCCTCCCAACGAATTCTGCTGCAAAGCTTCTCCCCGGCGCTTCGCACCGGCAAGAAGAAAGGGGGCGGCCCTCAAAGGCCGCCCCGATCCGGTCAAAGACCTCAGTTCTTGGCGAGGAAGTCGCCGATATTGGCCGGGGTCACCAGCTGGAACGGAATGTAAACCTTCTGCTCCACCGTTTCGCCCTTGGACAGCTTGATCGCCGCATCCAGCGCACCCGCGCCCTGACCGGCCGCATCCTGGAACACCGTGATGTCCAGATCGCCTGCCTGCATCGCCGCCAGCGCGTCCTGCGTCGCATCCACACCGCTGACGATGACCGTTGCCATGTCGATGCCTGCAGCCTTCATCGCCTGAATGGAACCGATGGCCATTTCGTCGTTGTTGGCGATGACGCCGTCGAATTCCGCGCCAGCCGACAACCAGTTCGTCATCAACGACTGCGCCTGGTCACGTGACCAGTTCGCGGTTTGCTGATCGATCACGTTGATCGTCACCGGGCATTCGCCGGCCTCGATCACGTCATAGATGTTCTGCGTGCGCTGCACGGCGGCCTGGTTCGACAACTCGCCCTGCAGGACATAGACATCCACCGCCGTCTCGCCCGCTTCGGCCCACAGCCGGCAGGATTCCTTGACACCCTGCGAGCTGGAGTCCGTCTCGTTCGATGCGACAAAGGCCTGATTGTCCGGCAGCGAATCCACGTTGATCGGCTGACGGTTCACATAAACCAACGGCACACCCGCAGCGGCCGCTGCATCCGACATGGCCTGAGTCGCATTGGTATCCACCGGGTTCACGATGATGGCCGCAACACCGCTCGCGATGAAATTGTTGATCTGGTCCAACTGCTTGGCCACATCGTTCTGCGCATCCTCGACCTGCAGGTTCACACCCAGCGACTCGCCCTGTGCGATCATGCCGTTGCGCAGCACGGTCAGGAAGTTGTCGTCGAACGCAGCCATCGAAACGCCGATGTCCTGCGCCATCGCCGTTGTGCCCATCAGGCAGGCAAAGCCTGCGGCGATAAGGGTTTTTTTCATGTCTCTCTCTCCTCCCAGTTGATGCCCCCATGATTTCATGGCGGGCGAGATCGCGTCGTCCTTGGCTTCGGTCTTGTGGCAGCAACGGGCGTCCTCCACACCCGCGCCCCAAGGCTGAAGAAGTTAACCTTTACCGTCAACCGATTTTTGCAACCGGTTGCAAATCAGTGCCGGGTGCAGAACCTTTCACCCACTCCGTCACACAACACCCTTGCGCATAAACTCCATGCTTGCCGACAGTGCCGCAAAGGGATCGCTCAGCGCGTGAACAGATGGCGCAAAGGGCTCATAACTGATCGGCCCAGCATAACCCGCAGCCCGCAAGGCCCGGATCTGAGCGACATTGCCCAGCACATCATCCGCATCCACCAGCACGCGATGCGGGTCGCGCATGTCATCCAGCGCGATCATGTCCTTGACGCCCGACACATGCACGATCCCCGTCAGATCAGGAAAGATCGGCCCGAAACCGGCCAAGGCATGATGAAACGTGTCATGCACCATGAAAAACGTGCCTTCGCCGCCCACCGCTTCTATCGCATCGGCCAAAACATCCTTGTAACGCAATGAACAGACGGCAAAGCCAAGCGGTTCCACCATCGCCTTCAACCCATGCGCCCGCAACATCGGCAGCACTTCCCGCAACGCGGTTTCGGTCACCTTGCGGCTGTCACCCCGATCCGTCGCCACACCATCATTGCGCGGGATCAGGCTGATCGCCTCGGCCCCCGCCGCGACCGCGATCTGCATCAATGCCTCCGCCTCGGCGGCTTTGGCATCTGACCAGTCGTTGAACATCTTCACCTCGGCCAGCGCCAGAAAACGCAAACCTCGCGCTTCCAACGCCGCGCCCACTTTTTCCGGGGCCTCGCCGCCAAAAAGCGGCCCGGCCAGATCGTTGCGATACTCCACGCCCACACAGCCAAGGCGCGCGGCCAAATCGGCAAAGGCCAGCCAATCGAGGTTCGGGGTTGTCATATGGTTTAGTGCAAAAGGCAGCATCGGGTTCCATCACAAGGCACGTTGTTGATGGAATGCTTGTTCTATTTTATCCAAAACTCAACCGCTTTATTCCACACCATCCCTGCGATTGACGATTTTTCGTCAGATCGACTCTGCCACATGCAGGTCGGGCGGCAGGAATACCTGCGCGTTTTCCGGCAGTTCGCCCTTCTGCAAAGCTGCCTGCGTCATGCGTTGGAACAGCACCCGGCACAGCTTTTCCAGCGGCGTATCCGTGACCAGCGTGACCACCCCCTCGGCCAGCCCACGCCGCGAATCGGGAGTCAGGGCGGAAACCACCAGCGACACCTCTCCCGGCCGCCGCTTTTCACGCAGCGCAGCAATCGCGCCCTCCATCCCACCCCCGGCCACATAGATACCGCGCAGATCGGGATGCACCGCCAGCTTGGCCAACACCGCCTCATAGGTCAGTTGCCGCGTCTCCAGGTTGACGATGGTTTCCAGCACCTCCAGTTGCGGCGCGGTTTCGCGCAAATAGGAACGGAACCCCGTCTCGCGCAGTTCGTGCCCATGCCAGCGATGCCCGCCCACGAACAACAGCACCTTGCCGGGCGCCTTGGCCGACAGCGCCGTCATCCATCCTGCCGTGCGCCCGACCTTCAGATTGTTCAATCCCAGATAGCCTGACCGCATGCCCTGCGCGAAATCCGACAGCAGACAGAACACCTGCAGTCCCTGCGCGCGCACCTCTTCGACCGCCGCTGTCACCTCGGGATGGTTCACTGCAGTCGCCGCCAGCACGTCACACCGCCCCACCATTGACCGCAGCAGCGCCGCCATTTCCGATGGCCCCTGCGAGGCGGAAAACTCCAGCACCAGCCGCCCCCGCACATTCGTCACCTCAGCCAGCGACCGGTGCAACTCTTCAGCAAAAGCCTTATAGAAATCCTGCCCCTGTTTGTGCAGCACCACGCCAAAGCGCACCTCGGGCAAATCGCGCGGCGCCGCGCCGCCACTCAGACGGAGCAGAGCAGGATGCCCGATCCGCTCCGCCGCCGCCGCGATCCGCGCGCGCGTCTCGGCGGATACGGACTCCCGTCCGTTCAGCGCCCGGTCGACCGAAGCGATTGAAACCCCTGCCGCCGCTGCAAGCTCTGCCATCCCGACCCGCCGCGCCATAACCCCCTCCGCGATGCGTTCTCGTCAATCCCACCGCAAGTGTGACGATTTTTGACGAAAAACACCAGCGCCCACTTTCGGCATGTGGAATCTTCGTTCTATCCTTGCTGTCAGGAACGGGCGCAGACTGCGACGGGGGAAAAGATGACGGAACGCAACTACAGCCTGCTTGGCCCGGATGGGGCGCGCGCTCTCGAAACCGGGCTTGCCGCCGCCGAATGGTATCACACCGATGTGCCGCGCAAGGTGATGAAAGACCTGATGCAGCGATCCGATCAACCCGCCATCCGTGACACGGTAATTCTTTATGGCTGCATGATCGCTTTCGCCGCCATCGGCGTTGCCCTTTGGCCAAGCTGGTGGTCGCTGCCCTTCTGGCTCGCCTACGGCGTTCTCTACGGATCGGCGTCAGATTCGCGCTGGCATGAATGCGGCCATGGCACGGCCTTCAAGACGGCTTGGATGAACAACGCCGTTTATGAAATCGCGTCCTTCATGATCATGCGCAACTCCGCCACCTGGCGGTGGAGCCACGCCCGCCACCATACCGACACCTACATCGTGGGCCGCGACCCCGAGATTGCGATCATGCGCCCCCCGGCCTTCGTCAAGCTGATCGGCAGTTTCTTCGGCATCCCCGAAGTGATCGACTTCTTCCCCCGCATGATCCGCAACGCCCTGTCCGGCCCCACTGTGGAGGAACGGACTTTCGTGCCGCAATCCGAATGGGCCAAGGTGCAGCGTGTCGCGATCATCTATACCGCGATCTACGCATCCACCTTGGCGCTGGCCGTCTGGATAGGGTCCATCCTGCCGCTGATGGTGATCGGCCTGCCCCGGATGTACGGTGCATGGCACCATGTGATGACTGGGCTGCTGCAACATGGCGGGCTGGCCGACAATGTCATCGACCACCGCCTGAACTCCCGCACCGTCTACATGAACCCGATCAGCCGCTTCATCTACTGGAACATGAACTATCACGTGGAACATCACATGTTCCCGATGGTGCCATACCACGCCCTGCCGCGCCTGCATGACACGATCAAGCATGACCTGCCTGCCCCGAACCCCTCCATCCCGGCGGCATTCGCCGAGATGTGGCCCGCGCTGAAACGCCAACTGGCCTATGAAGATTACTTCCTGCGCCGGGACCTGCCGCCGAGCGCCAAACCCTACCGCGAAGATTTCCACCGCGATGCTCTGGGTGACCTGCCCGATGCCCTGCCCGCCGAATAAGGACTGACAGATGCCCCAATGGATCCGCGCCTGCGCCACCGATGATATCGACGAAGAGGATCTGATCCGCTTCGATCACGCCGGTGCCACCTATGCCATCTATCACTCTCCCGAAGGCGATTTCTTCGCCACGGCTGGCAAATGCACCCATGAAGAGGTGCATCTCTGCGACGGGCTGGTGATGGGCCACCTGATCGAATGCCCCAAACATAACGGCCAGTTTGATTATCGCACGGGCGAGGCGAAACGCGCCCCCGTCTGCGTGAACCTGCGCACTTATCCTGTCCGGGTTGATGGCGGCGACGTCTATATCGAGGTGCCCTGACATGCCTCGTCCCCCCACCGTCCGCGATCTGCTGGATGCGCGCGGCAAGCACCAGTTCGCCATGCTGCGCGTCGAAACCCTGGATGAGGCTGAGGCCGCGCATCGCGCCGGTGTGGAACTCCTTTCCATCCCGCCCGCCATGATCCTTGATCGTCGCTTCCGCGAGGTGGCCCCTTCGGCTTTCGCCTTTCCGGGCGACAACTTCTACGAAATAGGGGATACCGCCGACTTCCTGAAATGGGCCTTTCCGCTGTTCAAGCATGGGGCTGACGGCTTTTATTGCTCCGGTTCGTTGCAGACGATCCGCGCGATGGCCGATCACGCCTTGCCGGTCTGCGGCCATGTCGGGCTGATCCCATCAAAACGCACATGGACCGGCGGATTCAAGGCCGTGGGAAAGACGCTCGACAGCGCCAAACTGGTCTGGAACCAGATCAAGGCGCTGGAAGACGCAGGCGCCTTCGCGGCCGAGGTCGAGGTCGTCCCCCATTCGATCACCGCCGCCATCGCCGAAAAGACCAGCCTGTTCCTCATCTCGATGGGCGCGGGCGCCGGGGGCCATGCGCAATACCTGTTCAGCGATGATGTACTGGGCCAGAACACCGGCCACATCCCCCGCCACGCCAAGGTCTACGCCAATCTCGCCGCCGAACAGGCCCGCCTGCAAGAGATGCGGGTTCAAGCGATGGGATCCTTCGCGCAGGACGTGCACTCGGGCAGCTATCCCGCTCCCCAGCATCTGGTGGATTGCGACGCCGAAGTTGTCGAAGGCTTCCGCGACTGGCTGGATCAGGTCTGCTGATCGCCTGCACGACCGATCCGCAGGGAAAGGCGTAGCAACAGCGTGACCGGTCCGTCATGCCCGTATGGGCATCCTCTCAGGCCCACTGTCAGGATTCAGTTCAGGAAAGCCCCCGCCGCATCGCCCCTTGCGCCGCATCTGCGGCCTTGCCATGCAGGCAGTCTTGGGGGGCGTTCCAATGGACACCGAAATTCTCATCATCGGCGGCGGTCTGGCGGGCCTCGCCCTTGCTGACCGGCTTCAGGCGCAGGGCCGAGATTGGCTTCTGGTCGAGGCACAATCCCGGCTGGGCGGGCGTGTCCTTTCGCCCGAGATTGCCGGGGCAAGGTTCGATCTTGGCCCCGCATGGTTTTGGCCGGGGCAGGCCAGACTGGCCGCGCTGGCGCAAAGACTGAACCTTCCGGTCTTTGACCAACACAGCAAGGGCGCAACTCTGCTGCAAGACCGTGACGGTGCGGTGCAGGCGCATCACGGCCCGTCTCCCATGCAGGGATCGCTCCGCATCGTGGGCGGCATGGGGGCCTTGATCGACGGGCTGGCGCAGGCCCTACCGCCCCATCGGATCACGTCAGACAGCCCTGTCACCGCGCTCCACCGATCCGGCACCCACATCACGGCAACCCATGCACAGGGCGAGGTGAGGGCACGGCGGGTGGTGCTGGCCCTGCCACCCCGCGTGGCGACGGCAATCATCTCATTCTCACCCGCACTGCCCGATCCGGCACAAAGTGCCGCCCGCGCCATACCCACCTGGATGGCAGGTCAGGCCAAGATCCTCGCCGTCTATGCCGATGCCCCGTGGCGCAGGGCAGGCCTTTCCGGCACGGCCATGAGCCGAAAGGGCCCCATGGTCGAAATCCATGACGCCTCGCCGATGGATGGCGCGCCCTTTGCCCTGTTCGGCTTTGTCGGCCTTCCCCCCGCCGTGCGGGCCAGCCACGCTGATGAGGTGACAGCCCTCGCCCTCACACAGCTTCAGGAATTGTTCGGGCCCGACATGGCACAGCCGCTGATGATCCAGATGATGGATTGGGCGCGCCAGCCCCATACCGCAACTGCGCTTGACCTCACGACGCCGGGCCATCACCCGGCCTACGGGCTAACCGCCCCCCTGCGCGGCCTTTGGGACAACACCCTCCTCTTCGGCTCAACCGAAACTGCCACCGACTTTGGTGGTTATCTCGAAGGCGCGCTGGAGGCGGCAGATCGTGTCGCGGATCAATTGAAATAGGCCCGCGCTCCAAGGCCATGACCGCAACGCCATGATCGGCATCGCAGCCGCGCCCCGTCATTCTGTCGCGCCTTTCCGTCAGCGACCTCAGCCTTATCTCCCGTGCCTGGAGGCCCCTATGCTGCTTGCTTTGCGCGACGTGACCAAAACCTATCCCAACGCCGCCGCCGCCGTTCTGCGCGGGGTTTCCTTCGATCTGGCCAAGGGCGAAATGCTGGCCCTTACCGGCGAATCCGGGTCGGGCAAAAGTACGCTCTTGCACCTGATCGGGGGGCTGGACACCGCTGACAGCGGCGCGGTCGCAATCAATGGCGTTGACCTGACACCGCTTGATGATGCCGGGCGCGCCACCCTGCGCCGCGGCACCGTGGGCGTGATCTTTCAGCAATTCAACCTGATCCCCTCGCTAACCGTGGCCGCCAACATCGCCTTTCAGGCCCGGCTTGCAGGCCGCCATGACCCCGATCGCGACCAACGCCTCGCCCTTCGGCTTGGGCTGACGGACCAACTGGCCAAATACCCCGAACAACTCTCCGGCGGGCAGCAACAGCGCGTTGCTATCGCGCGCACCCTGTCCCCGCAGCCCGATCTGGTGCTGGCCGATGAACCAACCGGCAATCTGGACGAGGCAACGGCAGACACCGTCCTGACCCTGCTGCAAGAACTGGTCGCCGAAACGGGCGCGGGCCTGATCATGGTGACCCATTCCGAACGGCTGGCCGCCCGCCTGCCCCGCCGGCTGCATCTGCGCGCGGGGCAACTGGCGTGAACGCAGCGATCCTTTCGGCCCTCGCATCGCACTGGCGGCGCAACCAATTGCAACTGATTACACTGCTGGCTGGGCTGGCCCTAGCCACCGCGCTTTGGTCGGGCGTGCAGGCCATCAACGCCGAAGCGCGCGCCAGCTATGACGCCGCCGCCGCCACCTTGGGCGAAGGGCAATACGCCCAGATCACCGGGCGCGACGGCGCGGTGATCCCGCAACAAACCTATGTCGCGCTGCGTCGGGTAGGCTGGCTCGTCTCTCCGGTGATAGAAGGGCGTTTGTCCGGCGTGCGGATCATCGGGCTGGACCCGCTCACCGCGCCGGGCGGCCTTGGCCCCGTCACCCCGGCAGAGGGGGCCGATCTGGGGCGGTTTCTCGCCGGGGAGGGGCAAATCTTCGCCCGTCCCGATACACTGGCGCGCCTGCCCGAAACCGGGATCGAAGGCATAGCCTCACCCGACATCGCCGCCAATACCGCGATCACCGATATCGGGGTGGCGCAACGCCTGCTGAAGCGCGATGGACAGATCGACCGTCTGATCCTTGCCCCGCAACAACCGCTCAACCGCCCGCCGCTGGAAAACGTGGCCCCCGATCTGATGCTCACCCCCGCACAGGATAGCGGCGATGTCGCGCGGCTCACGGACAGCTTCCACCTCAACCTCACGGCCTTTGGCCTTTTGTCCTTTGCCGTCGGCCTGTTCATTGTCCATGGCGCAATCGGCCTCGCGTTTGAGCAGCGCCGCAGCATGGTGCGCACGATGCGTGCTCTGGGCGCGCCCCTTGCGCGGCTGATCGCACTGATGGCGGCAGAACTGGCCCTGCTGGCGCTTTTGGCAGGGGCAATTGGCGTCATACTTGGCTACATCATGGCCGCCGCGCTGATGCCGGATGTGGCCGCTACCCTGCGCGGCCTTTACGGGGCCGATGTCTCGGGCCAGCTAACGCTACGCCCGGTCTGGTGGCTGTCGGGACTTGCCATCGCGATGGGCGGCACGGCCGTTGCCGCAGGCGGCGCGCTTTGGTCGCTGGCGCGGATGCCCCTGCTGACCGGGGCGCAGGCCTGGGCCTCGGGCATGTCACGCCGCTGGGGCCTTCAGGCAGCGCTCGCTTTCGGCCTTCTGGCGTTCTCGGCGGGTCTGGCGCTCTGGGGGCAAGGGCTTCTCGCGGGTTTCGGTATGCTGGGGGCCTTGCTCATCGGTGGCGCGCTGTCCCTGCCGCCACTCTTGGCCCTGCTCCTGTCGGGGGCCGAGGCGCGGGCACGCGCTCCGGTGGCCCAGTGGTTCTTCGCCGACACGCGCCAACAGCTGCCAGGCCTGTCGCTTGCCCTCATGGCGCTGCTCCTTGCCATGGCGGCAAATGTCGGCGTATCGACCATGGTCTCGTCCTTCCGGCTCACCTTCATCGGCTTTCTCGACCAACGCCTCGCGTCCGAACTTTACGTCACCGCGACGGACAGCGCGCAGGCCGATGCCATCCTTGCCGTGGCCGACGAACAGGCCGATGCCGCCCTGCCGCTCCTCAGCATCGACCGCCCCATCGCTACCCTGCCCGCCCAGATCTACGCCGCCCGCGACCATGCCACCTATCGCGACAACTGGCGCTTCCTGCGCGCCACGCCGGATGTCTGGGACCAACTCGCCGCAGGCGAAGGTGTCCTGATCAACGAACAACTTTTCCGCCGGGCCGGTCTCGATCTGGGGTCACTCGTCCCGCTTGCCCCCAGCGTCAGCCTGCCGGTGCTGGGCATCTATGGCGATTACGGCAACCCCGTCGGACAGGTCATCGTGACCGAACCGGTGTTCCGGCGCCTGTTCCCCGAAGTGACCGCCCTGCGCTTTGGCCTGCGCGTAGAACCGGCCCGTGTCGAAGCCTTGAAGGAAGGTCTTCGCGACAAAGCCGGGCTATCGGACAGCGCGATGATTGATCAGGCGGCGATCAAGGCTCTGTCCTTGGCCGTCTTCGAACGCACCTTCACCGTGACCACCGCTCTGAACGTGCTGACACTGGCCGTCGCGGGTTTCGCCATCCTGATGAGCTTGCTCACCCTCGCCGCCATGCGCCTGCCGCAGCTGGCCCCGGTCTGGGCGCTTGGCCTGACACGGCGCCGGCTTGCCACGCTTGATCTGCTGCGCGCGGTGGTTCTGGCCTTGCTGACCGCGGCGCTGGCGCTGCCGCTCGGGCTGGCGCTGGCCTGGGCACTGCTCGCCGTCGTTAATGTCGAGGCATTCGGTTGGCGACTACCCATGTATCTGTTCCCATTGGATTATCTGCGGCTGGCGCTGCTGGCGCTTGCAGCCGCGGCACTGGCCGCCGCCTGGCCCGCGTGGCGGCTGTCCCGCACGCCGCCCGCGCAACTTCTTGGGGTTTTCCGCCATGAACGTTAAGGCAATCCTTTTGGCACTGATGCTTCCCCTCATGGCTCAGGCGCAGGGCTTTGCCGGTCTGGGAACCGACTCCGGGGATTTCGCACAGCCTGTGCCGGGGCGCGCATTTGACTTTCCCGCCGATCACGGCGCGCATCCCGAATACCGCATCGAATGGTGGTATCTGACCGCCAACATGACAGGTCCGGACGGCACCCCCTATGGCCTGCAATGGACGCTGTTCCGCTCTGCCCTCGCCCCGCGTGATGGCACGGGCTGGAACACACCGCAACTCTGGATGGGCCACGCCGCCGTCACCACCGCCGATGCTCACCATGTGGCGGAACGCCTCGCACGCGGCGGCATCGGTCAGGCCGGTGTCACCGCCACGCCGTTTTCTGCCTGGATCGACGATTGGGCGATGCAGGGGCCGGACCTCGACACCCTCCGCCTCACCGCCACAGGCAGCGATTTTGCCTATGACGTGCAGCTGCGTGCGACGGGCCCGTTGGTGAAACACGGGGTGGATGGCTATTCGGTGAAATCCGCCGCCGGACAGGCCAGCTATTACTATTCACAGCCGTTCTTTGCCCTGACCGGCACGCTGACCCTGCCGCAAGGGGATATCCCCGTCACCGGCACCGCCTGGCTGGACAGGGAATGGTCCTCGCAACCCCTTGCCGCCGATCAAACAGGCTGGGACTGGTTCTCGCTGTCCTTTGACAGCGGCGACAAGCTGATGGGTTTCGTCCTGCGCGGCAGCACGGATTACACTGCCGCCACCTGGATCACCCCGGATGGCCAGACCACCGCCCTGCCCGATGGGGCCTTCACCGCCACCCCGCTGTCGCGCCACAGCGTGGCTGGGCGCACGGTGCCCACGACTTGGCAGGTCCGCCTTCCCGAAAAGGGCGTCGATGTCACCGTCACCGCGCTGAACCCCGATGCCTGGATGGCGACGTCTGTCCCCTATTGGGAAGGTCCAGTCACCTTGTCCGGCAGCCATGCAGGCGTCGGCTATCTGGAAATGACCGGCTATGACGACTGATCCCCACCCCTGGGCCACCACGCTGGACGGGCTGCACGCGCAAGTCTGGCTGCGTCTCGTACGCGGGGTGGCTGACCGCCGCGCACCGGCACGCCACCCGACCCTTGCCACTGTCTCGCCCGATGGCTGGCCCGAGGCGCGGACCGTCGTCCTGCGCGCAGCAGACCCCGTCACCGCCACGTTGGACCTGCACACAGACTTGCGCTCTGCCAAGGTGGCCGCCTTACAGGCGATGCCCCGTGCCGCCCTGCACATCTGGGATCAGACCGCGCATCTGCAAATCCGCCTCATGGCCGATGTTACGATCCTGACCGGTGACAGCGTGGCAGCCACATGGGCAAAGGTGCCTGAAACCTCGCGTCGCGCCTATACCATGACACCCGCCCCTGGCCATCCGATCCCCACGGCGCTGAACTATCAATCAACCTCGGACCAGCCATTCTTCGCCGTGCTGCGCTGCACGGTGCAGGCCATGGATATCCTCCATCTCGGCCCCGAACACCGCCGCGCCGCGTTTGACCGGGCCACCGGCTGGGCCGGAACTTGGCTTTCTCCGTGACACCCACAGGGGAAGAGTTGAGCAATCCGCCGCCTTCCCGTACCAAAGATGTGTAAAGCGCAGCCACCCGGCTGATGCATACGCTCCCAAAGGCCCCAAAGACATGAGCACCCCCGCCCTCGCCTCGGCCATCGTCCTGATCACTGGCATCTTCTGGGGGGTCTACTGGCTGCCCGTGCGCGCCATCGCCGATCTGGGCCTTGACGGGGCTTGGGGCACCGGGGCGATCACGCTCGCTGCGGCACTGTTCCTGTTTCCCGTCGTCCTGGCACGGGCCAGCACCTTGCGCAGCGCCAACGCCATCGGCATGGCGTCCATCGCCTTGGGCGGCGCGGCCTTCGCGCTCTATTCCATCGGTTTTCTCTACGGCAAGGTCGCCCTCGTCGTGCTGCTGTGGTTCTTCAGCCCGGTCTGGAGCGTGCTGATCGCCAAGTATCTCCTGCGCTGGCACGTGCCAAAGCTGCGCCTTGTTGCCATCGCCGTGGGCTTGGCCGGGCTGTTCATCATGCTGGGTGGCGACGGGGGCCTTCCCGTTCCCGGCAGCCTTGGGGAATGGATGGCCTTCATCGGCGGTCTCATCTGGGCGCTGGCGACGGCGGGTATGCGCCTGAAATCCGACGTGCCCCCCCTGCCCGCCGCCTTCCTTTTCGCCATCGGTGCAACCATCACCTCTTTCGCCTTCGCGCCTTTCCTTGAACCGCTTCCTACGATCGCACTCTCCGATCTGCCCCTCCTCTCGGCGCAGGTCCTGCTCACGGGCGGGCTCTGGTGGGGCGCGTCCATCGCCGCGCTGATGTGGGCAACCCTGCGCCTCGACCCGGCAAGGGTGGGCATCCTGCTGATGACCGAGGTGATCTTCGGCGCCATCACCGCGGCGATCTTTGCCGGGGAAAGCCTGTCGACCAGCGAAATGATCGGCGGCGCGCTGGTCATCCTCTGCGGACTTCTCGAAGTCTGGCCCACCAAAGACGAACCCGGCCACTCATCAGCCTGATCTCACAAAGACCTTGCCATCCCCCTGAGCGCCATGGCCGAGACAACGGGATACTATCCCTGCAGGGCCTTCGCAGCACAGCCCGCAACACGCGGCCACTTCAACACACCGTCAAACGGAACAGGTCCAAATGAACGCGGCGCGCCCTGCAAAGGCGCGCCGTCTTCCTTTGTCAGCCCCAAACCCGGCAACTGCCAGACCGGGGATAAGGCCCCGTTCTCAGGTCGCCTGCGGACCCGGGAACGGGAATTCCAGCGTGCGGGCGTTCAGGAACGCCTGTTCGTTGAACCGCAGGAAGCGCATCGTATCGGCGCGCGACGCCAGATAGCTGTCCCAGATGCGGCGGGTCAGATCGTCACCCGCGTCATAGCTTTCCTGGATCACCTCGCCCGCAGCCTTGCCCAGCGCCTCCAGCACCGGCCGCTCCAGACGGCGGAACTCGACGCCATGCTCCACCCGCAGCGTCTCCATCGCGCGGCCGGATTGCAGGTCGTATTCCACCTTCATATCCTCATGTCCCGCATGGGCAGCAGCGCGGATGATTTCCTGCAAATCGGCGGGCAATTCCTGAAACTTGGCGGTATTCAGCATCAGCTGCACCGTGCCGCCGGGTTCCTGAACGCCGGGGCCATAGGACAGCTTGGCAACCTGATGGAATCCCATCGGCAGGTCGTTCACCGGCCCGATGAATTCTGCCGCGTCCACGGCGCCCGATTGCAGCGCCGCGAAGATCTCGCCACCCGGCAGCAGCACCGGGGTCGCGCCCAGTTTCTTGACCATTTCGCCGCCCAGACCCGGCATCCGGATTTTCAGACCCTGAAAATCCTCTGGGGTGTTGATCTCTTTCTTGAACCAGCCAAAGGACTGGGCCGAAGTCTGGCCCGCTGGCAGCGACAGGATTCCGAACTGGCTGTTCAGCTCATCCCAAAGCGCCTGCCCGCCGCCATGCAACAGCCACGCCGCCTGTTCATCCCCTGTCATCCCGAAAGGCACCGCGAAAAAGGCCGCCAGCATAGGATGCTTGCCCACATGGTAGAACGATGCGTCATGGCCCATCTCGGCCGTGCCATCCATCACCGCGTCCATGCAGCCCAGCGCGGGGACAAGCTCACCTGCGGCAAAGACGTTGATCTTCAGCCGCCCGCCCGACATCGCCTCGATCCGCCGCGCCAGCCGCTCGGCCCCCACGCCCACGCCCGGCAGCCCTTTGGGCCAGGAATGGACCATACGCCATTCGATGGTGCCCTGCGCGATTGCGGGCGCGGCAAGCCCTGCCGCTGCCACGGCCGC
Organism: Fuscovulum sp.; assembly: GCA_035192965.1. Classification (NCBI taxonomy): domain Bacteria; kingdom Pseudomonadati; phylum Pseudomonadota; class Alphaproteobacteria; order Rhodobacterales; family Paracoccaceae; genus Fuscovulum; species Fuscovulum sp. Next base: position 3,172,827 of record CP136571.1, read on the forward strand.
CCCGCCCCCCAGAACAGTTTTCGTCAGAAAGTCGCGTCTCTTCATTCGTTCCTCCCGCTGCCATTTGCATTGGCGGCGGAACCCGCTCCCGGACCCGCCGCAGTGGCGTTGGAATTGGAGACGGTTCGTCACAGAGCAACAGGCAAAGCCGCGGAAAATGGTCTTTTAGGAGAAAACTATCGAAAGCTATCGGCGCTAACTATTCCGTTTAAAAAAACCTATCCGTCGCCCTTGCATTCCCGAAAACGGCGGCAATCTAGCGCAAATGTGCCGGGACCAAACCCGATCGCACAGACGAACAGGGACAGCGTGGGTGGCATCGCGGCCAAGACCGGCGGGCCATTGACGCGACAGGGAGAGAGCAAGGAATGGCAACAGTGTATGCCGGGCCAGAGCCCGGCTGGGTACGTGCTGCGGCGCGTGTCGTGGGCGTGATTGACGGTCTATGCCGCTGGAGCGGCTATGTTGTCGCCTGGGCGACGCTGGCCACGGTGATCTTGTGCTTTGCCACAGTCTACCTGCGCTACGTCATGGGCACCGGCCTGATCTGGTTGCAGGAAGCCTATATCTGGACCCATGTCGTCGTGATCGTGATGGGCGCGGGCTACACGATGATGAGCGGCGGCTTTGTCCGGGTGGACGTGTTCTATTCCCACTGGTCCGTCCGGCGCCGGGCGTTGTCAGACATGATGATGACGCTCCTCCTGCTGCTGCCCTTCCTGCTGATCTTCGGCTACGGGGTATGGACGTTCTGGACAGCGTCTTATGCGGCCGACGAAGGGTCGCTCAACCCCGGCGGCATGGGCAACTACTGGATCCTGAAGGCCACGCTCTTGGGCTTCATCCTGCTTGTCGGGCTACAGGGCGCGGCCTTCGTGCTGCGCGGATTGATGGTCCTTGCGGGGCATGAACGCCACGCGCTCAACCACGGCGGCCACGGCGCCGACCAGACCCTTTAGGCCATAGGAGATACCCATGGACGCGGCACTTCTTGGCCAGCTGATGGCAGCAGGCCTGTTTCTGCTCATCATCTTTTTCCTCATGTCGGGCTACATCGTGGCCTTCACCCTTGGCGGTCTCGCGATCCTCGTGGGGTTTGCGGGCATCGCCGTCGGGGCATTCGATCAATCCCTTTTCGCCGCCCTGCCAAACCGCTTCTGGGGGGTGATTACGAATCCGGTCCTTGTAGCCGTGCCCCTCTTTGTCTTCATGGGGGTGGTACTGGAACGATCGGGCATCGCGGAATCCCTGCTCACCACCATGGGGCAACTTTTCGGCTCGCTCAGGGGCGGTCTTGCCCTGTCGGTGGTCCTTGTGGGCGCGCTGCTCGCTGCGGCCACGGGTGTCGTCGGGGCAACCGTCGTCACCATGGGCCTGCTCAGCTTGCCTGCCATGATGCGCGCAGGCTATGATCCGAAACTCGCCACCGGCACAATCTGCGCGGCAGGCACGCTGGGCCAAATCATCCCACCCTCTACCGTGCTGATTTTCCTAGCCGACATCCTGCAGGGCGCCAATTCCGCCGCCCAACTGTCGCTCGGGAACTTCGCTCCGGATACCGTGTCGGTCGGAGACCTGTTTGCCGGTGCAATCCTGCCCAGCCTCGTACTCGTGGCCATGTTCATCCTCTACATTGTCTGGAAAGCGATCTTCCATCCTGAGACATGCCCCCCGGTCGCGATGACGGCAGCCGAAAAGGCCGGGCTCGGCCTGCGGATCGTCGGCGCACTGATCCCGCCGCTTCTGCTCATCGTTTCGGTTCTGGGGTCCATCGTCGCGGGTGTCGCAACGCCTACGGAAAGCGCAAGTGTCGGCGCGGTTGGGGCGCTGTTCCTCGCCGCGGTCAAACTGTTCGCCGACGCCTATCTCGGGGCCGAGGGCGACCCGCGCCGCGACATCCGTCTGTTCTGGTTCTGGTTGGTGGCGCTCATCGCGCTTGCCGCCACGGCCTGGCTCTTTGGCGCGGCGGGCCTGCTCAACACAATGCTGGTTCTGCTGGGTCTTGCCCTTCTTGTCATTCTGATCCGCGGCGACCTGCGGCGCAGCTATGTTCAAACGCTTTTCCGCTCTTCGATCTCCACCATGTCGATCACTTCGATGGTCTTCATCATCCTGCTTGGCGCCACGGCCTTCGCCTTGGTGTTCACCCAACTTGGCGGCACCGATATGGTGCGCGGCTTCCTCGAACAGATGCCCGGCGGTCAGTTCGGCGCTCTGTTGGTCGTTTTCCTGATCATCTTCGTGCTGGGCTTCTTTCTTGACACCTTCGAGATCATCTTCATCGTGATCCCGATAACCGCCCCGGTGCTGCTGATCATGGGGGTGGATCCAATCTGGCTGGGGGTGATGATCGGCTTGCTGTTGCAGACCTCCTTCCTGACACCACCCTTCGGCTTCTCGCTCTTCTACCTGCGCGGGGTGGCACCACGCACGATCACCACACCGATGATCTATCGTGGGGTCGTGCCTTTCATCGTGATCCAGCTTATCGCCCTCGCCGTGCTTTGGATGTTCCCCGAAATGGCCACCTGGCTTCCGAACGAACTGTTCCGCTCGGATGCGCCTGGCACCGAAGATGCCCCACCCCCACCGCCCTCATTCGACGAAGGCGGTGGCGAGGATGAATTCCTGTAAGCCTCCGATGCGCGATCTTCCCAGCCTCCGGCAGCTTGAATACTTCGTGGCCCTTGTCGACACCGGCAGCTTCAAGGCCGCCGCCGACCAATGCGGCATCAGCCAGCCCTCGCTTTCGGTCCAGCTTGCCACGCTGGAAAAGCGGCTGGGCCAGCGGCTGGTGGAACGGGGCCGCACGGGCGTGATACCAACTCTGGCCGGGCGCGAGGTTCACGACCGCGCCCGCGCTATCCTTGACGCGGCACAGACCCTGGTCAACCGCTTCGACCTGCCGCGCACGGGCCTGTCGGGAACGATCCGCTTCGGCGCTTCGGGAACGCTGGGCCCCTACCTGCTGCCCCATGTCATCGCGCGGCTACATGCCCGCCACCCGGACCTGCAGCTCTTCATCCGCGAAGCCCCGCCCGAGGCGCTGGCCGCCGGCCTGGCGCGCGGTGATTTCGACATGATCCTCGTGCAATTGCCGGTGCGCGGCGATGTCACGCCCATCCGGCTGTTTCGCGAACCGCTGGAAATCGTGGTGGCCCGCGATCACCCTTTCGCGGGCCGCGACCGCATCCCGCGCGAAGAACTGCGCGGCCAGACGGTGCTCGCGCTCGGGCCCGCCTTCGCCCTGCGCCAGCAGGTGGCAGACCTTTGCGAAACACTGGGCGCAAGGTTGCGCGCGGATTACGAAGGCACCAGCCTTGATGCGATACGCCTCATGGCCGGCATGGGCATGGGTATCGCTTTCCTGCCTGCACTCTATGTCCGGTCCGAAATCGGCCCGGATGACCGTGACGTCGCGGTCGTCTCCCTCGAAGGCCCGCGCACCTTGCGCTCGGTCGGCCTCGTCACCCGCAGCAACAGCGCCGATGACGCCGCCCCCCGCATCGCCCGCCTGATCCAGACCGTCGCCCGCGAGGTTTTCGCAGGCACCCTCGTCTTGGAACCCCTATGAACTTTGGCATAGCCCGACCCCAAAGGAAGGCGCGAGCCAACAGTCACAGCGCGGTCTGGGCAGACCACACCCACAGCCGGGCCTGACCGGAAAACCCTTCCATCACGGGTATTTCCGGATCAATCCTGATATGTTTGTGAAAGGAAGTGGTGCCGCTGAAGGGACTCGAACCCCCGACCCCATCATTACGAATGACGTGCTCTACCAGCTGAGCTACAGCGGCTTGGTGGCGGGCTATTAGCACCCCTCTCGCGCGGTGTGTAGCCCCCTTTCACAGAAAAATGCGCCTCCGGGAAAACTCCTTAGCGGCTGAAATCGTCGATCACCGCTACGCCGGGCGGCATCGGGCCACCAAAGGCGCGCAATTCGGCCGAAGCGCCCGACAGGGGCACCGTCCGCGCAATCAGCGGGCTCATGTCAACAACGCCGCGCGTGATCATGTCCAGCAGCGACGGGTACTTCCACGACGGCATCCCGCGCGTGCCAAACAGCGCCAATTGCTTCATGTAGACCGCGTTCATGTTGATCTCCATCCGGGCGGTATGGCCCACGGGCAGGCCCACCTGCACATGGCGCCCCAAAGTCCGCAGCCCCTCGATCGACGCATTCGCCGTGGCCTCGATCCCCAGCGCCTCGATCGACACATGCGCGCCACCGCCAGTCGCCTCGATGATCCGGGCCGCCACATCGCCCGCTCGCGCATCAATCGCCGCCTCAGCGCCCAGCGCCAAAGCATGGCTCAGCTTTTCCGCCACCACATCCACCACTACCACCCGCGCGCCCAGCGCCCGACCAAGGATCAGCGCCGACAGCCCGATCCCGCCCGTGCCATGCACCGCCAGCCACTCCCCCGCCCGCAGATCGGCCCGCCCCGTCAAGGCATGCCACGCGGTCGTTACCCGGCAGCCTAGCCCCGCCGCCAGAACAGGCGTGATGCTTTCCGGCAACCGCGCAAGGTTATGGGCATGGGGAACCGAGATGTATTCGGCATATGCCCCCGGCTCGCCGAAACCCGGAACGCGCTGCGTCTTGCAGGTGTTGGACAGGCCCGCCCGGCATTCCGGGCAATCGCCACAGGCGAGGATAAAGGGTGCGATCACCCGGTCCCCCACCTGCCAGCGGGCAAGCGGCCCTGCCTCCACCACCTCGCCGCAATATTCGTGCCCCGGAATGGCGCCCGGCTTCACCTTGGGGTGCTCACCCACCCAGCCGTGCCAGTCGCTGCGGCAAATCCCGCAGGCCAGCACGCGCAGCACCACGCCATCCGGCTCGCAAACCGGATCAGGGACAGTCTCGATCACCAGATCGCTGTTATAGGCTTTCAGAATTGCCGCGCGCATCGCATCCCCCCGCTTCGTCAGGATCAAGGGATGCCAGCAAAGGCCGCAGGTCTAGACAGAACCCGACACCGCCCGTCGGCTTCGGCCGATCAGAGGATCTCGACCCGGTAGCCTTCGATCACCGTATTGGCGAGCAGCTTTTCGCACATCGCCTTGACGTCAGCCTCGGCCTTGGCGCGGTCCGTCTCGGCCAGGTCGAGTTCGATCACCTTGCCCTGCCGCACGCCATTCACTCCGGCAAAGCCCATCGTGCCCAACGCGTGGCGCACCGCCTCACCCTGCGGGTCCAGAACGCCGGTCTTCAGCATGACGGTCACGCGCGCTTTCATATCATCCCCCGGGGCAGAAATTCTTGGCCCGTCCTAGCGCCCCGCCCCGTCCGGGGCAAGGCACCAGATCGGCGCATTCAGTTGATCAGCGTAGGCTTGGGCTTGTGCGTCACATTCGACGGCAACACACCCAACCGCCGCGCCAGTTCCGTATAGACATCCGCCATCGGGCCGGGTTCGCGCACCAGCCCCTCGCGCTCCATCGCCTCGGATGCCGTGCGCACATCCCACAAGCGGCAGGAATCAGGGCTGATCTCATCGGCCACGATCAGACGCATGTAATCGCCCTCCCAGACCCGGCCCACTTCCAGCCGGAAATCCGCAAGCCGGATGCCCACGCCCATCATCACACCCGACAGGAAATCGTTCACCCGCAGCGCCAGCGCCACCATGTCATCCAGGTCCTGCTGGCTGGCCCAGTTGAACGCGATGATATGCTCTTCGCTCACCATGGGCGTGCCCAGCCGTTCGTCCTTGTAGTAGTATTCGACAATCGGGCGCGGCAGCGGCGTGCCTTCGGGAATGCCCAACCGTTCGGACAGCGCACCTGCGGCAAAGTTCCGCACGACCACCTCCAGCGGAATGATCTCGGCCATCCGCACCAGCTGTTCGCGCATGTTCAGACGGCGGATGAAATGCGTGGGCACCCCGATGGAATTCAGCCCGGTCATGAAGAATTCCGATAGCCGGTTGTTCAGCACACCCTTGCCTTCAACAGCGGCAGGCGACGGAATGGCGGCAGTCGGCGCGCTGTCATCCTTGAAATACTGGATCAGAGTGCCCGGCTCCGGCCCTTCATACAGGATCTTCGCCTTGCCCTCGTAAACCTTCTTGCGACGCGCCATGAATTCTCCGCCGGAAATGCCGATGGCGGGGTCACCCCATGGTTCCCCGCCTGCTTCACGCGGCTATAAGCCAAGCCGCCCTTCGCCGCAAGCGGACCCACGGAAACCGCAACGGGCAAACCACCCCCCGCCCCCTTGCAGCGCGGGCAGGCTGCGGGCATATGAAGGGGCAAGCAACTCAGGATCAAGGGGCCCCACATGTCCACCTTCGACGACCGCGAACGCGCATTCGAATCCAAATTCGCTCATGACGCCGACATGCAATTCCGCGCCGAAGCGCGCCGGAACAAGCTGGTGGGTCTCTGGGCCGCGGGTCTGCTGGGCAAATCCGATGACGCCGCTGCCGAATACGCCATGAGCGTGGTGTCCGCCGATTTCGAAGAAGCCGGGATCGAGGATGTGGTCCGCAAGGTTGCCGCCGATCTGGCTGGCCATGCCAGCGCCGATGACGTGCGCGCAAAGATGACGGAATTGCTGCCGGTCGCCAAAGCGCAGCTTATGTCGGAACTCTAAGGTCACCTTCGCGCCGCTGACAATCGGCACCCTGCGGGGTGTCTTTTGCAATAGACCGTGACGATCCCTGCATTCGCTTCAAGATCATCATGCGCAATATCGAATTGCCTCACCCCTGCCCCGCATGGCAGACCGGGGCAAAGCGGGCGACAGTCCCGAACCCCAAAGAGGTATCCCTTCATGGCCGACGCGCTGACCGAGCTTCTTTCCACCCGTGACTGGCTGCTGGCCGATGGTGCCACCGGAACCAACCTGTTCAACATGGGCCTCTCTTCGGGCGAGCCTCCGGAATTCTGGAACGTGGATGAACCCGACAACATCCGCAAACTCTATCGCGGCGCGGTCGAGGCGGGGTCGGACATCTTTCTCACCAACACATTCGGCGGAAATGCCGCACGGCTGAAGCTGCACAATGCGCAGGGCCGCGTGCGCGAACTCAACCGCGTGGGCGTGGAACTTGGCCGCGAAATCGCCGATGCGTCGGGCCGCAAGGTCGTGGTGGCAGGCTCCGTCGGCCCCACGGGCGAAATCTTTGAACCCATGGGAACTCTCACCCACAAAGACGCGGTCGAGATGTTCCATGAACAGATGGAAGGCATGAAAGAGGGCGGCGTCGATGTCCTCTGGATCGAAACCATCTCCGCCCCAGAAGAATACCGCGCCGCGGCCGAGGCCGCGAAGCTTGCAGGCCTGTCCTGGTGCGGCACCATGAGCTTTGACACGGCGGGGCGCACCATGATGGGCGTCACCTCCGCCGCGCTTGCCGAACTGGTTGAAAAGCTCCCCAACCCGCCCATCGCCTTTGGCGCGAATTGCGGCGTCGGCGCGTCCGATCTGATGCGCACGGTTCTGGGCTTTGCCTCTACCGGAACGGAACGCCCGATCATCGCCAAGGGCAATGCGGGCATCCCGAAATACCATGACGGGCATATCCATTACGATGGCACCCCGGAACTGATGGCAGAATATGCGGTGCTGGCCCGCGATGCAGGCGTGCGGATCATCGGCGGCTGCTGCGGCACCATGCCCGAACACCTGCGCGCCATGCGCGCGGCACTGGAAAGCACCCCGCGCGGCCCGCATCCGACGCTGGACCTGATCTCGGAAAAGCTGGGCGGCTTCTCCTCCACGTCCGATGGCACCGGCGATGATGCAGGCGCCCCCCGCCGCGAACGCCGTGGCGGCCGCCGCGGCTGACCTGCAATGTGTGGGGGGCAACCGCCCCCCGCGCGCCCCCCTGACAGGCCTTGCACCCTGCCCCTGCCCCGCATAAGAAGCGCGCGGAAATCGGGCCTTGCGGGGGAAACCATGCCGCTTCTCGTGATGAAATTCGGCGGCACCTCGGTGGCCGACCTCGCGCGCATCGAAAACGCTGCGAAAAAGGTCGAGAAAGAGGTCGCCCGCGGCTATGACGTCATTGTCATCGTCTCGGCCATGTCGGGCGAGACGAACCGCCTTGTCGGCTATGTCGAAGGCACGTCCAAACTTTACGACGCCCGCGAATATGATGCTGTCGTTGCCAGCGGCGAAAATGTCACCGCCGGGCTGATGGCCCTGCGGCTTCAGGAAATGGGTATCCCCGCGCGGTCCTGGCAGGGTTGGCAGGTGCCGATCCAGACCACCGCGCAGCATGGGTCGGCCCGCTTCGTGGACATCCCCCGCGCCAATATCGACGCGAAGTTCGCCGAAGGCTTCAAAGTGGCCGTCGTAGCGGGCTTTCAGGGCGTCTCGGCAGAAGGCCGCGTCACCACCTTGGGCCGGGGCGGCAGCGACACCACCGCCGTCGCCTTCGCCGCCGCTTTCGGGGCAGAACGCTGCGACATCTACACCGATGTCGACGGCGTCTACACCACCGACCCCCGCGTCAGCAGCAAGGCCCGCAAGCTCGACAAGATCGCCTTCGAGGAAATGCTGGAATTGGCCTCGCTCGGGGCCAAGGTGCTGCAAACCCGCTCTGTCGAATTGGCGATGCGCTACAAGGTGCGCCTGCGCGTGCTGTCATCCTTTGAAGATACCGACGAGACCTCGGGAACCCTGGTCTGCGACGAGGAGGAAATCATGGAATCGAAAGTCGTCTCTGGCGTCGCCTTTTCCCGCGAAGAGGCAAAGATCACCCTCTTCACCATCGAAGACCGCCCCGGCGTGGCCAGCGCCATCTTCGGCCCGCTGGCCGATGCAGGCGTGAACGTCGACATGATCGTTCAGAACATCAGCGAAAAGGATTATGACGACGCCCATCCCGGCGCTGTCACTGACATGACCTTTTCCTGCCCGATCAATCAGGTGGACCGCGCCAAAAAGGCGATGGAAGACGCCAAGGCCGAAGGCAAGATCAACTATGACGAATTGATCGTCGATACCGACGTGGCAAAGGTCTCGGTCGTGGGCATCGGGATGCGCTCGCACACAGGCGTTGCCGCCCGCATGTTCGCGGCCCTCTCGGCCGAGAATATCAACATCAAGGTGATCTCCACCTCCGAGATCAAGATCTCAGTCCTGATCGACCGCAAATACATGGAACTTGCCGTGCAGGCCCTGCACGACGTGTTCGAACTCGACAAAGGTTAAAACCGGGGGCTCAAACCCGGCTGAAACGGACAAGGACTCGCCTCTTTTTCAGGCGTCTCACCCCGGCCTGACACACCCGCATGACCCTCCCCCCGGCCCGCACCGCCGGGGGGTTTCCATTTCCCCCGGCCCTGTGCTCTATAAGGGGCAAGAGGGACACCCCGTGATGCCAGAACGGACCGAAAGCGAAAGCCGCAAACTCCTGCGCCGGTTGCGCGACACGCTTGCCACCACCGGCGGCGGGCAGGACAGGCTGGACCGCATCACCCATCTGATCGCGGATTCCATCGGCACAGAGGTCTGCTCAATCTACCTTTTCCGCGATCCCGAAACGCTGGAGCTTTGCGCTACCGAAGGGCTGAAGAAAGAGGCCGTCCACCAGACCCGCATGAAGCTGGGCGAAGGGCTGGTCGGTCGCGTCGCCCGCAACGGTTTGCCCATCAACACCGCCAATGCCCCGTCTGAGAAGGGCTTCCGCTACATGCCCGAAACGGGCGAGGAACTGTATTCCTCTTTCCTCGGCGTGCCGATCCAAAGGGTGGGTGAAAAGCTGGGCGTTCTGGTCGTGCAATCCAAGACCGCGCGCGAGTTTTCCGAGGATGAGATCTACGCCCTCGAAGTCGTGGCCATGGTGTTGGCCGAAATGACCGAGCTTGGCGTCTTCAACGGCGATGTCGACGGGATGCGCGCCCTGCACAAGCAATCGGTGATGATCCGGGGCGGCACCGGGCAGGAAGGCGCGGCGGAAGGCCGCGTATGGCTGCACGAACCCCGCGTCGTGGTCACCAACCCTGTGGCCGATGACCCGCTGACCGAGATTGACCGCATCCGCGAAGCGGTGGGCAAACTGCGCGTATCGGTGGATGACCTGCTCTCCGCAGAAAGCCTCGACAAGGATCAGAAGGCGGTTCTGGAAGCCTATCGCATGTTCGCCAATTCGCGCGGCTGGCTCAAGCGGATGGAAGATGACATCGCGCGCGGCCTGTCCGCCGAGGCGGCGGTGGAAAAGGAACAATCCGCCACCCGCGCCCGTCTGGAACAGGTGCCCGATGCCTATCTGCGCGAACGCCTGCACGATCTGGATGACCTCTCTAACCGCCTTTTGCGCATTCTGACTGGTCAAGGCGCGGACACCGGCGCAGAGATGCCCGACAACCCGGTTCTGGTGGCCCGCAACATCGGCCCGGCGGAACTGCTGGAATATGGCCGCAAGCTGAAGGGCGTGGTGCTGGAGGAAGGCTCCGTTGGTTCCCACGCCGCCATCGTGGCGCGGGCGCTGGCCATCCCGCTCGTGATCCATGCCGGAAGGATCGTGACAGAGGCGCTCAATGGCGACCAGATCCTTGTCGATGGCGATCAGGGTATTGTGCATTTGCGCCCCGAGGAAACCGTCGCCCGCGCCTTCCGCGACAAGATCGCCATGCAGGCCGCCGCCCAGCAGCGCTATGCCTCGCTGCGTGGGCTGCCGGCCCTGTCGACCTGCGGCACGGTCACCACGCTGATGATGAATGCGGGCCTCATGGCCGATCTGCCCAGCCTGGATGGATCAGGGGCCGAAGGCGTGGGCCTGTTCCGCACCGAACTGCAATTCCTAGTCCGCAACAAGATGCCCCAGCGCGCCGAACTGGCCGCCCTCTATGCCCGCGTCATGGATGCCGCGCATGGCAAGCGGGTGGCCTTCCGTACGCTGGATATCGGGTCCGACAAGGTGCTTCCCTATATGAAGCCGCAGGATGAACCCAACCCTGCGATGGGCTGGCGCGCCATCCGCGTGGGGCTGGACAAGCCGGGCGTCCTGCGGATGCAGTTGCAGGCCTTGATCCGCGCGTCCAAAGGCCGCCCGCTGACAGTAATGTTCCCTTTCATCACCGAACTGTCGGAATTCCAGACCGCCCGCGCGCAGGTGCTTAACGAATTGCACCGAGAACGCAGCCTGGGCCATCCCGTGCCGCAGCGGGTGGAAATCGGCGCGATGCTGGAAACCCCAAGCCTCGCCTACGCGCCCCGCGCGTTTTTCGAGCTGACGGATTTTGTGTCGATCGGCGGCAATGACCTGAAACAGTTCTTCTTCGCCGCCGACCGCGAAAACGAACGCGTCCGCCGCCGCTACGACACGCTCAACGTGTCGTTCCTGCAGTTCCTGACCCATATCATCGCGCGTTGCGCGGAAACCGGCACGCCGCTTTCCTTCTGCGGCGAAGATGCCGGCCGCCCGGTGGAAGCGCTGGCCTTCGCCGCCCTTGGCCTGCGCGCCCTGTCGATGCGCCCTGCCTCCATCGGGCCGGTCAAGGCGCTGCTCAGACGGGTGGACCTGACCGAGGCACGCGCTGTGATCGACTGCGCCATTGCCGACGGGGCCGAAAGCGTGCGCCCGGCGCTGATGGACTGGCTGTCAAACCGGCCGGAATGAGGGTGAGAAAGCAAGGGGGCGTTCCGCCCCCTCTTGGCGCGTTCCGCGCCAATTCACCCCCTGAGGATATTTGGACAGAGAAGAATTCCAAAGGCGCGCAGGGCAGTCAGGCTTTCGTCACCTTGGGCGGTGTCACCGCATCGGCAAAGGCCGACAGGATCGGCTCCGCGCCGTGCTGTTCCGCCAGACGCAGCAGGGCAAAGCGGATCTCAGCCATTTCGCGGTAATAGCGCAGGAAGGCCGCGTTCAACGTTGCCCCCGCCACTGCGCCCAGCACCGGCACCGCCTGCGTGGCCAGCTTCTGCCCCAGCGCGGCAGCAAGACGCGGTGCCACGCTGCGCGCGACCTGCGCGATGGCCGGTCCCGTCACCGTCAGCCGCGCCGACAGGAAAGACGTATTCACCCCGTCATCAGATGCCATCGGACTGCCGGCCGAGAACACCCGCAAACATTCCGCCCGGATCGCCGGATCGTCCGGATCATACCCCGCCTCTCGCGCGGCGCGGCGAATGGCGTGCAGGATCACCGTGATGGTCACAGGCAGTTCCGCCACCGATGTGGCCAGCCCCCCCGCGCCGCCCACAGCACCCGTCAGCATCGCCGCCGCCATCGGCCCCTGCCGTCCCAGATCAGGCGCACGGTCGCCGGCCCCGGCCATGCCATGCGCAGCCAGCAGCGCGCGTTCGGTCACCGCAGCAATCTGCGCGCGCACCCCTTCGGGCAGCGCCCCCAGCTTGTCCTCCAGCGACCCGCCCAACTTGTTGACCAGTGTCATCACCGGCCCGTTGGCGCGGCGGTAACGGCGTGCCAGCGCCTTGATCTCGGCACTGCGGTCAGGGGCGGCAATCGCGGGCAGGTTTTCCATGCTGTGAATGTGGGGCTGCACGCGCCCCACCGCAAGCCTCAGGTCGCCTTCGTCACCGCACCTGTCACACCGTCCCAGGCCCCGATCTTCAGCGCAAAGCCCAGCACCCGGTCAGGGTTGGTGGGGGGCGGCATCTCCACCCCGTCCAGCTTGGAAAACCCGAAGCGCGAATAATAGGGCGCATCGCCCACCAGCATCACCCGCTCCCAGCCCAGACGCCGCGCTTCGGCCAGGCTTTCGTTGATCAAAAGCCCCCCCAGCCCCTCGCCCTGCCGGGTGGGGTGCACCGCCACCGGACCCAGCAAAAGCGCATCCTGCCCCCCCACCTCGATCGGCCAATAGCGGATCGCAGCCGCCATGATGCCATCCCCATCGCGCAGGGTCAGGCACAGCGCCGCCACGGTGGGCACGCCATCGCGCAAACGGTACGAAGAAAGCGCCGTCCGCCCCGGCGAAAAGCACAGGTCATACAGCGCCTCCACCTCCCACCAGTCGGCTTCGGTTTCCTCTTCCAGACGGTACAAGCGGGCGCCTCCGAATCTGCTGGAAACGCGCCTAACATGCGAATACGTCAGGATCAAATCACCACGACCGGGAAGCGCCGCGCCATGTTCTACCGCCCCGCCCAAGGCCATGGCCTGCCGCACAATCCCTTCAACGCCATCGTGACACCCCGTCCCATCGGCTGGATCTCCACACGCGGGTCGAAAGGCGACAATCTCGCCCCCTATTCCTTCTTCAACGCCGCCGCCTACAGCCCGCCGCAGGTGACCTTTGCCTCGACCGGGGTAAAGGATTCGCTCACCAACATCCGCGACACCCGCGTCTTTGCTGTGAATGTGGTGGCCGAGGCGATGTTTCACGCCATGTCCGCCACATCCGCCGACCTGCCGCCCGAGGTGGACGAATTCGTTCATGCAGGGGTGGCCAAGGCGGAATGCGCCACCATCCCCTGCCCTCGCGTGGCAGATGCCCCCGCCACGCTGGAATGCGAGTTGATCGACATCATCGCCCTGCGCGGACGCGACAATTTCCTGATCTTGGGCGAGGTGACAGGCATCCACCTGCGCGACGATTGCCTCGTCGATGGCCGCTTCGATGTGACCCGCTTCCACCCTGTCGCCCGGCTGGGCTATCGCGACTACAGCGTCGTGCGCGATCTGGTGGAACTCCGCCGCCCTGACGAAGGTTAACCTCGGCCTGCATTCCGGCTTGGCTTTCCAACCGTCCCGGCTAACTCTGTGCCATACCGGAGGGGCCATGCTCATCGTATCTGCATCCGCACGCAAGGCCGCCGCAATCCTTGCCCTGATCGCCTGGACAGGCCTTGTCCTGCAGGTGGCAGGGGTCTTGCCGCGCAGCGCATCGCTGATTTGGGCCGTCTGGACGATGCTGCGCTTCTTCACCATCACCACAAATCTTCTGCTTGCCGTGGTGATGACGGGCATTGCCCTTGGCCGACCAGCCTTTGGGTCGCCGCGCCTGTTGGGTGGGGTGACGCTGGCTTTGGTTTTTGTTGGCGTTGTCAACGTGACCCTGCTGCACGGATGGTTGAACCTCGGCCGCAGTGACCTGATCGCTGATCTCTTGCTGCATTATGTAACACCGGTCGCGATGCTGGCCTTCTGGCTGCTGTTGCGCCCACGCGGTGCGCTGCAGTACCGAGATCCTGTCCTGTGGTCGCTCTATCCGCTCGCCTATGCAGTCTATGCCATCGCGCGGGGCGCGGTGGATGGAGTTTATCCCTACCCCTTCCTCGATATCGCCCAGATCGGCGCGGGGCGGACGGGTGCAAACCTCGGCCTCCTCTGGCTCAGCTTCGTGCTTGTCGGGGCGCTGATGGTCTGGCTTGATCGGCGCGGAACGCCCTTGCTCCGTCCCTGAACCACTCCCCCCTTCCCCACTCTACCGCCACCGCTTAAGCTGCGCTGCGGCAACAGGCGGGGACATCCATGCAAACCATGATCGGCGTCATCGGCGGCTCCGGGGTCTATCAGATCGACGGTCTGGAAGGCGCAAGCTGGGTCAAGGTCAAATCCCCTTGGGGCAAACCCTCGGATGAGGTTCTGGTCGGCCGTTTGGGCGGCCTCCCCATCGCATTCCTGCCCCGCCATGGGCGCGGCCATGTCCATGCGCCCAGTGACGTGCCTTACCGTGCGAATATCGATGCGCTCAAACGGCTGGGCTGTACCGATCTCATCGCCGTCTCGGCCGTGGGGTCCCTGCGCGAAGATTACCGCCCCGGCGATTTCGTCATCGTGGATCAATATATCGACCGCACCTTCGCCCGCCCCAAATCCTTCTTCGGCGCGGGCTGCGTGGCCCATGTGGGTTTTTCCCACCCCACCTGCCCCCGCCTGTCGGCCCATTGCGCCCAGGCCGCGCGTCAGGCTGGCGTGACCGTGCATCAGGGGGCCACCTACATCGCCATGGAAGGCCCGCAATTTTCGACTCTGGCCGAATCCCGCCTCTACCGCTCATGGGGCGCGGATGTCATCGGCATGACCGGCATGCCCGAGGCCAAACTCGCGCGCGAGGCGGAACTGTGCTACGCCTCCGTCGCCATGGTCACCGATTACGATTGCTGGCATCCCGGCCATGATGCGGTGGATGTGGCCGCCGTCATCCGCACACTCACCGCCAATGCGGGCAATGCCCGCGCGCTGGTGGCAGCTCTGCCCGCTCTCCTGGGCCCCGACCGTGCGCCTTGCCCGCATGGCTGCGACCGCGCGCTCGACATGGCCTTGATGACCGCGCCCGACAAACGCGATCCCGACCTGCTGGCGATGCTCGATGCCGTCGCAGGCCGCGTCCTGAACGTCTGATCGCGCGCCGACTTCACCACTGGTTAACCGTACAGAGTGCGCAATCCACGCCCGTAGGGGCGCATCCGGCCCCCGGTCATCCGTGGAGCCAAGCGACCGATGTTCACCCCCCATATCCGCTTCCTGCAAACCCGTCTCGCAGCCCTTGGTCACTACACAGGCGCGATCGACGGCCAGCGCGGCCCGCTGACCGACGCCGCCGTCCTCAAGGCGCTGCCCCTCCTCGGCCAACCGCTCCCGCCAGATTGGCAAAGCTGGACAGCCAAACGTCAGGCCACCGCCGCGCTGCAAATGATAGCGCGGGCCGATGGCCTTAACCCCGGTGCGATAGATGGCTGGTGGGGCCCGCAGACCGATTACGCCGTCACCTCCCTGATGACGCGCGCCACAACGGGCCGCCTGCCTGATTGGCGCGACATCCGCCCCGGCACAGCGAACCCAAACGGCTGGCCGACCGAATCCGCCGTCACCGCCTTTTACGGCCCCCACGGCACGCCCGAAGGCCACCGTCCGCCCCTGGTCAAGGTGCCCTCCCCCTGGACGTTCCGCATCGCCTGGAACCTGTCCCAGACCCGCAGCTTCCTCTGGGCCCACGAAAAGACCGCCGCCAGCCTGACCCGCATCCTCGCGCGCATCCACCAACACTATGGTGAGGCACAGATACGCGACCTCCGGCTGGATATCTTTTCCGGCGATTACGACCCCCGCCTGATGCGCGGCAGCCTGTCGAAATGGTCCATGCACGCCTGGGGCATCGCCTATGATTTCGACGACACCGAAAACCGCCTGAACTGGGGGGCCGACCGCGCCCGCCTCGCCCGCCCCGAATACCGCCCCTTCTGGGAGATATGGGAGGCCGAAGGCTGGGTCTCGCTCGGCCGCGCGAAAAACTACGACTGGATGCACGTCCAAGCCGCGCGCCCGGATTGACCCCCGCACCCATCCAACCCAGTCCCGTTTATACTGGCTCAGATACTCAATCCCATGTCCACACGATCCGCCGGCATCAGGGGATAGCTGAAGGGGGGGCCGCTTGCGCTCAGCAAGCACCGCCCCCTCGACGCCCCCGCCCCGGGGCGTTAGACCAAGGCGAACAGCATTCCGGCAGGGCCAGCGCATGACCAAAACCGTCAAGGACTACATCCGCACCATCGTCGACTTCCCGCATGAAGGGATCCTCTTCCGCGACGTGACCACCCTCTTTGCCGATCCACGCGGCTTTCGCATGTGCGTCGACCAGCTCCTCGCCCCCTATGCAGGCCTCAGGATAGACAAAGTCGCCGGGCTCGAAGCGCGCGGCTTCATCCTCGGCGGCGCGGTTGCACATCAGCTTTCCACCGGCTTCATCCCGATCCGCAAGAAAGGCAAACTCCCCGGCGCCACGATCAGCGAAAGCTACACCCTCGAATACGGCGAAGCCGTGGTCGAGGTGCATGACGATGCCATGCAGCCGGGCGAAAAGGTGCTTCTCGTCGATGACCTTCTGGCCACCGGCGGCACCGCCGAGGCAGGCATCCGCCTGATCGAACGGCTGGGCGCGCAGGTCGTCGGCTGCGCCTTCGTGGTGGACCTGCCCGATCTGGGCGGTCGCAAACGGCTCGAGGCGATGGGAATGGAAGTCCACGCCCTCTGCGCCTTTGAAGGTCTGTAATGCGGCGGATCACGCTAACCCTTCCTTAACCTCCAGCGCCTAGAACCGATTCTGTCGGGGCAACCCACCCCGGCGCTGCTTGCAAAGACCACACACCCCACCCCACCCCGCCGGTTCACCCCGGCGGGGTTTCTTCTTGGTCATTGTCCCGTTACTTCGGGCGGGCTAAGTCCGGATCATGACACCGCTTTCCGAACTTTTCCGCACCTTCGGCCATATCGGCCTGATGTCCTTTGGCGGTCCTGCCGCCCAGATCGCGCTCATGCACCGCGTTCTGGTCGATGAAAAACGCTGGCTCACGGAAAAGGAATACCTTTCCGCCCTCTCCTTCTGCATGCTCCTGCCGGGGCCCGAGGCGATGCAGCTTGCCACATGGTCCGGCTGGCGGCTGCGCGGCACGCTGGGCGGGCTGATCGCGGGCGGCCTCTTCGTTGCCCCCGGTGCGCTGGTCGTCCTCGCCCTCGCCGCGCTTTACGCGGCCTATGGCACCGTTCCCCTGATGCAGGCGCTGTTCATGGGCGTGCAGGCCGCCGTCGCCGTGATCGTGATCGAGGCGCTTCTGCGCGTGTCGAAACGCGCGCTCAAGGGGCGCGCCGCGCTGATCGTGGCGGTGCTCGCCTTCCTCGCCCTCTTCCTCGCCAATGCGCCCTTCCCCTTGGTCATTCTTGCCGCTGGTCTCTGGGGCTGGATCAACGCCCGCGGCACAACCGCCTCAACCGACCCGCTGCCCACCGCCCCACAGGCCACCGGCACCGTTCAAACCCTCGCCCTCTGGCTGGCAATCTGGCTCACGCCAATCGCAACGCTCTGGGTCATGGATGCGGGCCTGCTGGCCGAGATCGGCCTCTTCTTCTCCAAACTCGCGATCCTCACCTTCGGCGGTGCCTATGCGGTGCTGGCCTGGATGGCGCAGGCCGTGGTCGAAGACAAAGGCTGGCTCACCCTGCGTGAGATGATGGATGGCCTCGGTCTTGCCGAAACCACCCCCGGCCCGCTGATCCTTGTGACCGAATTCGTAGGATACCTTGCCGGCCACCGTCAGGGCGGCTGGACCATGGGCGTTGCCGCCGCTGCCGTCACGCTCTGGGCGACCTTCGTGCCCAGTTTCATGATGATCTTCGCAGGCGCGCCCTGGATCGCCCGCATCACCGCCGAACCACGCCTTGCCGGCGCATTGTCCGGCATCATGGCCGCCGTTGTGGGCGTGATCGCCAACCTGTCGGTCTGGTTTGCTGCGCATGTCTTTTTCGGCACCGTTGGGCGCACTACGTTTGGCCCGCTCGACCTGCTTACCCCCGATCCGGGCAGTTTCCGCCCCGCGATGGCCGCTCTGGCGCTGGTGGCGGGCTGGCTCCTCCTGCGCCGCCATATGCCCCTTCCCCTTGTCCTCGGGCTGGCCGCGCTTGGCGGCCTGGGCCTGCAAGCCGCCGGATTGCTCATCCCGGTGGCGTCTTGACGCAAACCACCCGCCGTAAGGATCGGCCCCCTTCCCTTCTGGGCCGAATCCCCCGTAAATGAACCCAGGCAGCGGAAAGGACAGCGCATGGCTCGTTCCATCGACTACGGCAATCTGATGCATCGGGCGATGCGCGGGTTGATCCAGAATGTCCTGCAAGATGTTGCCCGCGACGGCCTGCCCGGCGCGCATCACTTCTTCATCACCTTCGACACCACCCATCCCGATGTCGCCATCGCGGACTGGCTTCGCGCCCGCTATCCGGCCGAGATGACGGTGGTCATCCAGCACTGGTTCGAAAACCTGATCGTCACGGATGAGGGCTTTTCCGTCACGCTGAACTTCGGCAATCAGCCCGAACCGCTGGTCATCCCATTCGATTCCGTCCGCACCTTCGTGGATCCCTCCGTAGAATTCGGCCTGCGCTTCGAAACCCATAGCGATGATGACGAAGAAGATGACAGCGAAGACAGCGACGATGACGGCGACGATGATCCCCCGCCCCAGCAGGACGCGCAGATCGTCAGCCTCGACAAGTTCCGCAAGCACTGACCCTTTTGGCACGGCAGGCCCGCGCCGAAAGATCAGCCAAATGCACGGTATGCGACGGTATGCCGATTGATTTTGCCCCACCCTGCCGCTAATCCGGCATCAGCGAAATCAGGAGACTTGGCCCATGTCCGCGACCCGTACCGAGACCGACAGCTTCGGCCCGCTTGAGGTTCCCGCCAACAAGTACTGGGGCGCACAGACCCAGCGGTCGATCATCAATTTCCCCATCGGCTGGGAACGCCAGCCGGTCGCCATCATCCGCGCTCTGGGCGTCATCAAGAAGGCCTGCGCCTTGGTCAACATCGATCAGGGTGACATTACACCGGAACTGGGCAACGCCATCGCCGCCGCCGCGCAAGAGGTGATCGAAGGCAAATTCGACGACAACTTCCCCCTCGTTGTCTGGCAAACCGGTTCCGGCACCCAGTCCAACATGAACGCCAACGAAGTGATCTCGAACCGCGCCATCGAAATGCTGGGTGGCGTGATGGGCACCAAAAAGCCCGTCCACCCGAACGACCACGTCAACATGGGGCAAAGCTCCAACGATACTTTCCCAACCGCAATGCACGTCGCCATCGGCATGATGGCGCGCGATGTGCTGCTGCCGGGTCTGGAAAAACTTCACGCCGCGCTCGCCGCGAAATCCGAAGAATTCAAGGATATCATCAAGATCGGCCGCACCCATACGCAGGATGCTACGCCCCTCACGCTCGGGCAGGAATTCGGTGGCTATGCCAAGCAGGTTGAAAAGGGCATCGCCCGCGTGAAATCCTGCCTGCCCGATATCTATGAACTGGCCCAGGGCGGCACTGCCGTCGGCACCGGTCTGAACACCCGCGTCGGCTGGGACACCCGCGTCGCCGCGCGCATTGCCGAGATCACTGACCTGCCCTTCGTCACCGCCCCGAACAAGTTCGAAGCGCTCGCCGCCCATGACGCCATGGTCATGTTCTCCGGCGCGCTGAAGACGGTCGCCGCCTCCCTGTTCAAGATCGCCAACGACCTGCGCCTTCTCGGCTCCGGCCCCCGCTCCGGCCTGGGCGAGTTGATCCTGCCCGAAAACGAACCCGGCTCCTCCATCATGCCCGGCAAGGTGAACCCGACTCAGGCCGAGGCGCTGACAATGGTCTGCGCCCATGTCATGGGCAATGATGCGGCCGTGGGTTTCGCAGGCTCACAGGGGCATTTTGAACTGAACGTCTACAACCCCATGATGTCCTACAACGTCCTGCAATCCATGCAGCTTCTGGGCGACGCGGCCGGCAGCTTCACCGACAACATGGTCGTGGGCACGCAGGCCAACATCCCGCGCATCGACAAGCTGATGAAGGAATCGCTGATGCTGGTCACGGCACTTGCCCCCACCATCGGCTATGACAACGCCACCAAGGTCGCCAAGACCGCCCACAAGAACGGCACCACCCTGAAGGAAGAGGCGATCGCGCTGGGCTTCGTCGATGCCGAAACCTTCGACCGCGTGGTCCGCCCCGAAGACATGATCGGACCGAAAGGCTGATGGCCGAAATCGTCAACCTGCGCGCAAAACGGAAAGAGGCGGCCCGCAAGGCCGCCCGCACGCAGGCTGACGCCAATGCCGCCAAGTTCGGCCAGACAAGGGCCGAACGCGATCTGGGTCAGGCGCGGGCGGAAAAAGCCGCCCGCGACCTTGACGCCCACCGCAAGGATGACACCCCGGGCAAGGACGGCATATGACCGCCCGCCCCGTCAAACACTCCCTCACCCTGCGCGGCCACCGTACCAGCGTGTCGCTGGAGGCTGAATTCTGGCAGGCTTTCCGCGACATCGCGACCGAGCGTGGGGTCACGCTGAACCAGCTTGCCATCGCAGTGGACGAAAGCCGCAACGGTGATGTCGGCCTTGCTTCCGCGATCCGGGTCTTCGTGCTGAACCGCTATCGCGGTTAACCGGGCGTTTACGGGTCTGAGGCAAAATGCCGGTATGAACCGCAATCTTTTGCCCTACACGACCGAAGGATGGATATCCCACCTCTTCAATTCACAGGCCGCACGAGATGGCGGCGTGATCCGCCGACAGGTGCGCGACGTGGAACGCTATGTTGGCAGGGATGTCTTTCTGGCCGAAATTCGCCGCCGCGGCTTCACAGTTCTCGAAAATGCAGGCCAGTTCATCATCATCTGCAACCAAGAACCCATCCGTCGCGTGGTTTGACGATTTCTGCACGCAGAAATCGCAGCGGAATTTGACGCAAATTCCGCCTGGCAAACCGATTGCTGCTCACACGATTTCTGCGTGCAGAAATCGACGCGAAATCTGCGTCAGATTTCGCCTCACCGACGGGTAACCCGCAGCCAAACCCCGTCCCGCGCCCGCACTGTCAGATGCGCCACAGGTACCGGCACCCGCCCTTCCACCACCTCGAACCGGAAGGCCCGCACCAGTTGCGCCAGCAGCAGCACCCCCTCCACCATAGCGAACCCCGCGCCCGTGCAGACCCTCGGCCCGCTGGAGAACGGCAGCCACCCATCCCGCGCCGCAACCTTCGTTTCTTCCCGCGCCCAACGATCCGGGTCGAACTCATCCGGCGTGTCCCAGATCCGCTCATGCCGCCCCAAATGCCAGGGCGACAACACCACCTGTGCGCCCGGCGCCACCGCCCGCCCCCGAAACTCTTCCGGGCAGGTCGTCTCGCGCACCATCATTGGCACCGGCGGGAACAACCGCAGCACCTCGCGGAACACGTCGCGCGTGAACCGCAACCGCGCCACGGCGCCGAAATCGTTCTCCAGCCCCGCCACCTCAGCCGCCACCCGATCCTGCACGTCCGGGTTCGCCGCCAAGAGCCACAGCGCCCAGCCCAAAGCGCTCGCACTGGTCTCATGGCCGGCCAAAAAGAAGATCGCCACCTGATCGACCATCTCTTCGGTGCCGAACCGCTCTCCGGTCACCGGGTCCACAGTCACCATGATCTTTGTGGCCAGGTCGTCGGGTGCCGTCCCTGCCGCAATCTCCCCTGCCCGCCGCTCGGTCATCCGCGTGATCAGCCGCCGGATCTCGGCCGCAGCCCGCATCGTGCGGCCCTTGTGCAGGCGCGGCATCCAGCGCGGCAACGGCACAAAGGCCGCAAGGTTCAGAATCGGCTGGGTGCGTTGATAGGCGCGAAAGGCGTGAAACACCGCCGTCGCATCCCGGTCTTCGATCGGCAGCGAAAACAGCGTCCGAAAGATCACATCCGCCGCCGCATGGCTGGCAAATTCCTCCACCTCCACCACACCCGTACCCATCCGCGCTACCGCCGCCTCCCCCGCCGCCCACATGGCAGGGAACGTGTCCTTCAACCGCCCCCCTTCAAAGGCCGGGTCAATGATCCGGCGCTGGCGCTTCCACATCTCGCCATTGGTGACGAAAACCGACTGCCCCAAAAGCGGCGCCAACCCCTCTCGGATGCGGTCGGATTTCGGAAAATCATCCGGCCGCTCCTGCAACACCCGCCGCACCAGCGCGGGATCATTGCACATGTAACTGCGAAAGAACGGCGTGCGGAACTCGGCCATCCAGGCGCGATACAGCCGCGCAGGCTGCGCCGACAGAATATCCTCTCTAAACAGCCGCAGGTATCGCCACAGCGACACACGGTCCGGTCTCGGCTCTGGCTTTGGGGCCTTCATGCCATGCTCCGATGGCCCGACATCGCCCGCTCGATCCGGCTTTTCGAAGGCGCCCGCCCGGCATAGCGCGCGCGCAGCGTCAAAGGCCCCGCCGTGATGCGGAAATAGTCGTATTCCCCCGGCCGATCAAAGGCGCACATGTACTGGAAATGCAGCCGGAACCAGCGGAACCGCATCCTCCGCCACCGCTCGGGGCTGAAGGTCTGGGTAAAGGCGCAGGAAATCACCAAAGGCCAGCGCTTGCCCTCTGGCGCAACCCCGCTCACCGCCACCGGATCACATAGGGCAAAGGCGCAGCCATCCCCCGGCGCGGTCACATCGACCCAGGTCACTTCTTCCCGTGTCGATAGAAAGGCCAAATCGGCGCGCAGCCGTTTCGCCTCGGGCAGGAAAGACACCATCGGCACCACCTGCCCCAAGGTCAGAAAGGACAGAACCGGTCCCCGCGCAGGCACCCCCGCCCGGATTAGATCGGCCAGAATCGATACACCGAGGATCGCGCCCGAAGAATGGCCCACCACCAGCACCTCATCCCCCTCCTCCTCCAGCGCCGCGCGGATACGGGCAGCAAACACCGCCAACCGCGCCTCCAGCACCGACGGATAGGCCCCCCAAAGGCCCGCAGAAAACGCGTAGTCGTGCATCAGGTAATAGGCCAGAAACCGGCGATCCAGCCGCTGGAACAGCCGCAGCATGGCCCAGGCCAGCGCCAACCCTGCCACCCAGCCCCCTGCCACGCCCACCCAGCCCGGCAGCAGCATCGCCACCCCTTGCCCGATCCCCCATCCCGAAAGCCCTGCCAGCACCGCCTGCAAGGTCAGCATCACCACCGGATACAGCGCCGCCAGCGTCGGCCCCTTGCGCAAACGCCCCAACCGGAACAGCGCGCCCGACGCCACATAGATCCAAGCCGTTCGCAGCATCTGCCCATAGGTTGCCGGGATTGTCCGCCGCATCGACCCGCCAATGATATCGGCCCAGGCCAGCACCTCGACATCTGCCGTGACGCCTTCTCCATCGATCTGCGCACGCACCGACCAGCCATGCGCAGCATCTTCGCGCTTGCGCCCGATCTCCAGCGCATAGCCGGATATCGCCGCCTGCGCCGGGCCTTCCGTACGATAGAACTGCCGATAGCGCCGGGTTTGCAAAGGATCGAAACCGGGAATGTAGAACACGCGCCGCCGGCGCACCTGCCCCGTATCCCTCGCCGTCAGCCCCGCCATTTTACACCCCGCACCCGTTACGCCGGCACTATGCCGCGTCGAATGCCTCAGCCCAAGAGGGGAATGCCGAACCGGTCAAAGGTTTCCAGCAGCCACCAGCTGAAATCGGTGAAAGCCCCGGTCAGCAGCGCCAGACCCACCACCACCAGCAGCGCGCCCATGGCCCGCTCGATCCACTTCATATAGGGCTTCAGCCGCTGCATCAGCCCCATCGCCCGTTCGATGAACAGCGCGGCCAGCAGAAACGGCAGCCCAAGCCCCACCGCATACACGCCCAGCAGCACGGTGCCCCGCTGCACCGATCCCTCCTGCGCGGCCAGCGAAAGGATCGTGCCCAGCTGCGGCCCGATGCAGGGTGTCCAGCCAAAGGCAAAGGCCAGGCCAAGCACATAGGCCCCAAAGGCCGATCCGCCCCGATCCCCCGCATCCAGCCGTGCCTCGCGGTCCAGCAAGCTGATCCGGAACACACCCAAGAAATGCAGCCCGAACACCAGAACCACCGCCCCGGCAATCTGCGCGAAAATCTCCTGATTGGTCAGAAAGAACGCCCCAAAGGCACTGGCCGTGAACCCCAGCAAAAGGAACACCGTCGACAGGCCCAGCACGAAGAACAGCGCCGGAAGCATCACCCGCCGCCGCGCTGCCGCCGCGCCACCGGTCATCTCGCTCATGCTGATCCCGCCCATATAGGCCAGATAGGGCGGCACGATGGGCAACACGCAGGGGCTGAGGAACGACAGAACCCCCGCCGTCAGCGCCACCAGCATGGCAGGCAGCAATCCCGCATCTATGATGTCAAACCCGAACATGCGCCCGTGATACCCGCTTCACAGCGCCCCGTCACCACGCCCGTTTGTCACATTGCCGTGGCCCTGCTGCAACGCTTGCGCTATCTCCCCGCCATGACACAGGATTGGGACATCGAGATTGACTGTGAAGGGCTGCTCTGCCCCCTTCCCGTGCTGCGCGCGCGCAAGCGGCTGATCACGATGCAACCCGGTCAAATCCTGCGCCTGCGCGCCACCGACCGCATGGCCGCAATCGACCTGCCGCATTTCTGCACCCAGTCCGGGCATGGCTTCCTTGACGCCACCCCGCTGCCAAACGGTGTCACCGCCTATCGCATCCGTCGCGGCTGACCACGCCTGTCGCCAAAGCAAACGGGCCGGGGAATAACCCCGGCCCGCGCAAAAACATCAGAAACCCCTCAGCGGCCCAGCGACCACCAGCCCTTTTTCCGGGGCTTGTTCGGGTCATCCTTGGCCTCGGGCGCTGCGGGGGCAGCAGGTGCCGCAATCGCCGCCACCTCAGCCTCGCCCGGATCGGGAACCAGCGCTTCCTGCTGCACCGGTGCGGTGCCCGGATCAGCCGGGAACACCTCGGCCACTGGCGCGGCCTTGGCCTTCGTCCCTGCCTTCGCAGCCGGGGCCGCCTTGGGCTTGGCCGTCGCGGCGGCAGAGGTGCTGCGCGTGCGGGGTGCTGCGGGCTTCTTGGCCTTGGGCTTCTCTTCCTCAGACGGCGCATCGGCCACGGCCTCGGCCACCGGGGCCTCTGCCGAATCCTTCGGCGCATCCTTGGCAGCCGCCGGCTTCTTCGCCCGCGACGGAGAGGTTCCCACCCGCGACCGCGTCACTTTCGGCTTCGGTCCCGCTTCGGCAACCACAGCCTCGACATCCGCCTCAACCACCGGCGCAGACACCGGTTCCGCCACAGCAGCCGGGGTGTCGTTCACGGCCTCATCGGCCGCGTCGTCATCCTCGTCCTCGTCGTCGCCGTCATCCTCGCCATCGGCTGCCTCGAACTCACCATTCGTGGCATTGGCCCCTGTGCCGGACCCGCCCTTCTTGCGCCGACGCCGGCGCCGCTTCTTCTTGGGCGCACCGTCGCCGCGCGGCTCACCGCGCCCGTCCGCCTTGCCCTCGGCCACAGCCTCTTCCGCTGCCTCCTCGGCCTCGTCCAGCTCTTCGTCCAGCGGCAGATCTTCGTCTTCATCCTCATCGACAGGCGCGCCCATCAACCCGGCATGGCCCGAAATCACCGACGAAATCTCCGGCACCACACGGGTGGCCGTCTTGAACTTCTCGATCACGAAATCCGGGCTCACCAGCATCGGATCGCCCTCGATCCGCACGCTCATGCCATAACGCGCCTCGATCAGCGCAATATGCTCGCGCTTCTGGTTGATCAGGAAATTCACGATCCCCACAGGCGCCTTCAGCAGCACCTCCTTCGACCGCTTCCGCGTTCCCTCTTCCTCAAGCGCCCGCAGGATCTGCAAACCAAGGCTGTCATCCGACCGGATCAACCCGGTTCCATGGCAATGCGAACAGGGCTGCGTGGTGGATTCCAGCATCCCCGGACGCAACCGCTGACGGCTCATTTCCAGCAGACCGAACCCGGAAATTCGGCCGACCTGAATCCGCGCCCGATCCGTTTTCAGCTTTTCTTTCAAACGCTTCTCGACGGCAGCGTTGTTCTTCCGCTCTTCCATGTCGATAAAGTCGATGACGATCAGCCCGGCCAGATCGCGCAGCCGCAACTGGCGCGAAATCTCTTCCGCCGCCTCGATATTCGTCTTCAGCGCCGTGTCCTCGATGGACCCTTCCCGCGTCGACCGGCCCGAGTTCACGTCGATCGATACCAGCGCTTCCGTGATCCCGATCACGATATACCCGCCGGATTTCAGCTGCACCGTCGGGTTGAACATCCCGCTCAGATAGCTTTCCACCTGGAACCGGGCGAACAGCGGCATCTGTTCGTCATAGCGCTTCACCATCTTGGCATGGCTGGGCATGATCATGCGCATGAAGTCCTTGGCGGTGCGATAGCCGGCCTCGCCTTCAACCAGAACCTCGTCGATCTCGCGGGAATAAAGGTCCCGGATCGACCGCTTGATCAGATCGCCTTCCTCATAGATCGCCGCAGGCGCGATGGATTTCAGCGTCAATTCGCGGACCTGTTCCCACAGCCGCATCAGATATTCATAATCGCGCTTGATCTCGGGCTTCGTGCGCTTGGCACCCGCTGTCCGGATGATCAGGCCGGCACCTTCTGGCACCTCAATCTCGCCCGCGATTTCCTTCAGCTTCTTGCGATCCGCCGCGACGGTGATCTTACGGGAAATCCCGCCGCCCCGCGCCGTGTTGGGCATCAGCACGCAATAGCGGCCAGCCAGCGACAGATAGGTGGTCAGTGCTGCACCCTTGTTGCCGCGTTCTTCCTTCACGACCTGAACCAGCATGATCTGCCGGACCTTGATCACTTCCTGAATCTTGTAACGGCGCGGGCGCGGCTTGCGCGGCGCGCTGATTTCCTCGGCCACGTCCTCTTCGGCCACCGACTCGATCTCGTCATCGGTGTCGCTGGCATGGTCCATGGCGCGATAGGTGCGCGCGCCATTGTCATCACCATTCTCGCCCGAATGATCATGTGCATGATCATGCGAATGTTCCGAATGTTGGGCCGTTGTCGGGGCAGCGGTTTCGGCCAGCATCGTGCCGCCGTCGCCGTCTTCCCCGTCCTCATCCAGATCAACAACATCCATGCCGCCGATCTCGGAGACTTTCACCGAGTCGGGCTTGGATGCTTCGGGGCGCGGGCGCGGCTTGGGGCGCGACCGGCGGTTGTCTTCCTCGTCCTGCGCCCGGTTATAGGCGCGTTCCTCATCCAGCAGCGCCTTACGGTCTGCGACGGGGATCTGGTAATAATCCGGGTGGATTTCGGCAAATGCCAGAAATCCATGGCGGTTCCCGCCGTAATCCACAAAGGCCGCCTGCAACGAAGGTTCGACCCGCGTCACCTTTGCAAGGTAGATATTCCCCGCAAGCTGACGCTTGTTCAGGGTTTCAAAGTCAAATTCTTCGACCTTGTTTCCATCCACCACCACAACGCGGGTCTCTTCCGCATGGGTGGCGTCGATAAGCATTTTCTTTGCCATGATGTCCTGATGCGCCCCGGCGCGGCCGATCCGGCCCAGAGCATGCTCCGGGATCTGGGTCAGACGGGACAGGACGGCTTGTCTGGGCAAGACGGCGCGGGGCGAAAAGCCGGGCCATGCCCTGTGGGCATCCCTCGGTTCTCGTCATCAAATTCGCGCGCGTCATCGCGGTTCTCTTCCGGGCACCTCGCGGCACCCACCTGATTAAGCCCGCTGCGTCGAAAGACATGACGGGCAAATTGACGACCTCTCGGCCGATCCGACTGCCACCCGGCACGGCAGCGCTAACAGGCACCGGCGATAGGGGCAGAGAATTCCACGGCAGGGCAAACCCCGCTTGCTGTGACCCTAGGGGCAAAGCAGCGGAAAACACAATGGGTGAATTTCACACAGGGCGCAGACTGAACATCTGGGGTTGCCAACAGAAATAATTACTCAACCGAAAGTTAACCTTAATGCGATACCAGCGTGCGCTGCGTGCATACAGTTTGCTGCACAGCACGCTGCACCACGCGCTGCACAGCCATTTTCGGTTTTTCCCAATGATTAAAGCGGCTTCAGGTATACTCGGCCCGGCTCAGGCCATACTTCGCCATCTTCTCGTTCAACGTCCGCCGCGGCAGGCACAGCTCATCCATCACCGCGACGATGCTGCCCTTGTGGCGCCGCATCGTATTGTCGATCAGCATCTTCTCAAAGCTTTCGACGTATTCTTTCAACGGCTTGCCTTCCGTCGTCATGGCAGGCCCCGTTGCCTCGTTGTCGGCCATCAGAAGGCTCGCAATCGACCCCGATCCCCGCCGGTTCTGCAACACCGCCCGCTCGGCAATATTGACCAACTGACGCACATTTCCCGGCCATGGCGCCTGCAACAGTTGCGCCGCCTCCTGCGCCGTCACCTGCGGCGCATCACAGCCATATTCCTCGGAAAACTGCTCTGACATCCGGGTGAACAGCGTCAGGATATCCTCGCCCCGCACCCTAAGGGGTGGGCAAAGGATCGTCATTGCCCCCAACCGGTAGTAGAGGTCCGACCGCAGCAGATCCTCCAGCGTCTTGTCCGGCGCATGTTCGTTGCAGATCGCGATGATGCGGGTTTCGGGCGGCGTGCCCTGATCGTTGATCACCGTCAACAGCCGCGCCTGCAACGGCTGGCTCAGCGCTTCCACATCCTCAAGGCACAGCGTCCCACCCCGCGCCTCTTCCACAAGCGGGATCTGCCCATCCTCGCTGGGCCCGAACAGCTTGGCTGCCAATTGATCCTCGGACCAGGCCGCACAAGAGATGGTCACGAATTTCTTCGATCCGCGCGGCCCAACGGCATGCAGCGCATGCGCCACCAGCGTCTTGCCCGTGCCGGTTTCCCCGTCGATCAGAACATGGCTATCTGCCTGACCCAGATCAAGAATATCCTCGCGCAGCCGCTCCATGACCGGGCTTGATCCGATCAGCTTCTTCATCAGGATCGACCCGTCCGACAGCTCTTTGCGCAGCGCCCGATTGTCCAGCGTCATGCGCCGCGCCTGCGTCGCGCGCTTGGCCAGTTCCGTCATCCGGTCCGGATTGAAGGGCTTTTCCAGAAAATCATAGGCCCCGACCCGCATCGCTTCCACTGCCATCGGCACATCGCCATGCCCGGTGATCATGATGACCGGCAGGCCGGAATCCATGCCCATCAGCCGTTTCAGGAACGCCATCCCATCCATGCCCGGCATCTTGATATCGCTGACCACGACGCCGGGAAATTCCGGCCCGATGCCGCGCAGCGCATCTTCGGCGCTCGCGTAAGTCTCTGTATCAAAACCCGAAAGCGCCAGCCACTGGCTGATGGATTGCCGCATGTCCGCTTCGTCATCGACGATCGCCACTTTCATTGCCCGCGCCATGCCATCCTCATTCCGCTGCTTCCACTTCTCTGCCCAAAAGGGGCAACTGCATCTCAAATACCGCACCGCCGCCCTCGGCATTGCGCGCCATCAGGCGCCCGCCCAGGTCGGTCACAATCCCCGACGAAATCGCAAGGCCCAGCCCCACCCCCTCGCCCGGCTTCTTGGTCGTGTAGAAAGGCTCAAACAGGTTATCCAGATCGACGATCCCGGTGCCGTTGTCGCGCACCGCCAATAGCGCCACATCGCCCGATGACAGGATCAGGTCGATCTGCGCGTCCGACCGGTCCCGCGTCGCATCCAGCGCATTGCGCAACAGGTTGATGATCACCTGCTCCAAACGGATCCGATCCGCCATCACCATCACCGGCGTGCGCGGCAAGGTCCGGGTGATCTTGACCACCCGCAGCTTCAACTGCGGCTCCATCATCGACAAGGCACTGGAAAGACAGGCCCTCAGGTCTACCGGCTCAAACGCCTCACCGCCCTTGCGGGCATAGGATTTCAACTGCCGCGTGATCGCGCCCATGCGTTCAATCAGATCATCAATCCGCTGGAACGACGACAGCGCCTCTTCGGGACGCTTGCGCTGCAACAACAGCCGCGCGCCCGCCAGATAGGTCTTCATCGCTGCAAGAGGTTGATTCAATTCATGACTTACCGCCGCCGACATCTCGCCCAGTGCGGCAAGCTTGGACGATTGCGCCAGCGTCAGTTCCGCCACGGCAAGGTCTTTCTGCACCTTTTCGCGTTCCGCAATCTCGCGCTGCAAGCGCGCGTTCAGCATCCGCAGTTCCGCCGACTCCCGTTGAAAGCTCATGCTTTGCGACCAGGCCTTGCGCGACAGGAAGTAGAAGGTCAGCGCCATCAGAATGGCAAAGCCCATGATCTCCAGCGCGAGGATCCCGTTTACCCGTTCCCGGACCGAGTCATAGGCCGTGAACGTCACCATCCGCCAACCCCGGAATGGCACCCGCGCCTCGGTCTTCATCACGGCCTCGCCACGCACATAGGCATCGGGCGGCGATTGCGCCCAATCCGCCGTGGCCTGAATGGCCCGGCTCAAAGCCGATGGCGCATCCCGCACCGCCAAAGCCTCTTCCATGGGCAGGCCACGCCAGCGTGGCTCCGTCGCGAGGATCACAGTCCCCTCGCTGTCGGTGACCATCACCGCATCCTGCAATCCGGCCCAGGCGCGTTCGTATTTCATCAGATCGACCGCCACAACGATCACGCCGCCGGCCTTGCCATCCATCATCACAGCCCGCGAATAGGTGAAGTCGAACCCCCCACCCTCCCGCGCCTGCGCGGTAAACACCGTGTCCTTGTTGCGCACCGCTTCCACGAAATAGGCTCCTGCGCGGTGGTTCGTCCCCAACAGGTTGCGGTTCGTCGCCGCCACGGTGCGCCCATCCGCATCAATCAGCATGATCGACGCAACGCCGATCTCGGATTGCACACGGATCAGCTTTTGGGATGTGTCAGGATAGTTCCGCGCGCGCAGTGCCTCGATCAGCGCCGGATCGCCCGCCAGCAACAAAGGCACGACCGACGTGCGCTGCAATTCGGAAACCATGTTCCCGGAATACAGTGCGATGCGCAATTCCGCCCGGTTGCGGGTCGTCTCGGTGAACCGATCCGACAGCCAGCGATTGGTCACCAGCACGATGCCGACCGCCAGAATCACCATCAGGCCAATCGCCAGTTTCACCCGCCAGGAAATGCCCGGCGCGGCCTCGGTATCAGGGATCGGATGGGTGCCATCGCTCATGGCGGTAATCTAGGCCCGCCCAGCCCCCCGCTTCAAGCAGAGGGGCCAGAAGCCCCCGTCAGGCAAGCGCCAACCCGCCCAAAAGCGCCGTGAACAACGCCGTGCCATCGGTTCCGCCCTGCGCCGCATCCACCACCCGCTCCGGATGGGGCATCATTCCCAACACGCGGTGATTCTCGGACAGGATGCCCGCGATATCGGCCATCGACCCGTTCGGGTTGCCTGCATAGGTGAATGCAATGCGGTCCTGATCCTGCAACTGCTTCAGCCCATCGGCATCAATGGTGAAATTGCCATCGTGATGCGCCACCGGAACCGTGATTTCCAACCCGCGCGCATAACCGGCTGTAAAGGCGCTGTCGGTGGTTTCCACGCGCAGCTTCTGCATGCGGCAGACGAATTTCAGCCCCGCATTCCGCATCAGCGCACCGGGAAGAAGCTGCATCTCGGTCAACACCTGAAACCCGTTGCACACGCCCAAAACAAAGCCGCCGCGCGCGGCATGGGCCTTGACCGCTGCACCGATGGGGGATTGCGCGGCAATCGCGCCGCAGCGCAGGTAATCGCCAAAGGAAAAGCCCCCCGGCACGCCCACCACATCAACACCTTTCGGCAGATCGGCATCCTTGTGCCAAACCCGCACCACATCCCACCCTGCCCGTTCAAAGGCCACCGCCAGATCACGGTCACAGTTGGAACCGGGGAAGGTAACGACAGCAGCCTTCATCATGCATCCTTTCGGAAATGGCAGCGGGATAGGCGCCGATTACCGCAATCCCTGCCTCGCTGCCACTGGAAAAGCTGGCCGTTCAGCTTTGCGGCCGGGTCTTTTTCGGGTCGTAATGCGACAGCGGCACGATCACCGCTGGCAGGCGCTTCTGATGGCCGTCCAGCTTGCCCACCTCGACCGCCGTTCCCACCTCGGCATGGGCCACATCCACCCGCGCCAGCGCGATGTTCTTGCCCAAGAGCGGCGAACGCATGGAAGAGGTCACCTCGCCCACCTGTGCCCGGCCGATGTGGATGCAATCGCCATGGCCCACATCGACAGCGGCGTCGATCTCCAGCCCCACGAATTTCCAACGCGGGTTTTCCTTGCGCCGGATCAGCGCGTCGCGCCCGATGAAATCATCGGTCTTGGATTTGAGCGGCACGGTGAACCCAATCCCGGCCTCGAACGGATCGATTTGGTCGCTGAAATCGTAACCTGCGAAAATCAGCCCGGCCTCGATCCGCACCATATCCAGCGCAGCAAGGCCCATGGGCCGCAGCCCCAGATCGCGCCCATGGTTCCATATAGCATCATATAGTTCGGTACCGTCCTTCGGATGGCAGAACACCTCGAACCCCAGTTCGCCGGTGTAACCCGTGCGCGACACCACCACCGGCGCACCGGTCGGCCCGCCGACACGGCCGATGGTGAAACGAAACCAGCCCAGTTCATCCACTGTGGGCTGATGCGCGGCGGTCCAGATCATGCGGCGGATGATCTCGCGGCTGTTGGGCCCCTGAACGGCAAGGTTGTGCAACTGGTCTGTCGATGACCGCACCATCACCTTCAGACCCAGCTTTTCGGCCTGTTCCCGCAGCCAGATGCCGCCGTAATCATCCCCACCGATCCAGCGGAAATTGTCGCGTCCCAGGCGGAACAGCGTGCCGTCATCGATCATCCCGCCATGCTCATAACACATGGCGGAATAGACCACCTGCCCGATGCTCAGCTTCTTCACATCCCGCGTCAGGGTGTATTGCATCAGGGCCTCGGCATCCGGTCCCGTGACCTCGAACTTCCGCAAAGGCGACAGGTCCAGCACCACCGCCTTTTCGCGGCAGGCCCAATATTCCTCGATCGCGCCATTGGACGAATAGACCTGCGGGAGCCAATACCCCTTATACTCCACCACATTGCGCGTCAGCGCCCCGGTCTTTTCGGAAAACGCGGTGTCCTTGGTCATCTTCGGCTCCGACTCTGGGGTGGCGCGCCATGCAATCGCACGGCTGAACTTTTCCGCCCCCGGATAGGTGCGGACATGAATATCACTCAGATACCAGCCATTCGCAGGCGTCGTGTCATCCGGGCAGGCCGAAGACACACAGACCAGATCCGTCAACGCGCGAAACAGCACATAATCACCCGGACGCGACCATGGCTCATCGGTATAGAGCACGCCGTGCCCGTCGATGCCTGTATTGAAGAACAGGTTGACCGCCATCCAGCCGGGACGCGCCGCCACGTTATATTCTGCCAAGGCACCGTTGAAATTCTCGGAACAGTTCGCATGGCCTGGATAGCCAATGTCGTCATAGTATTTCGCCGCGCAGGCCATGGCGAAAGCGTCATGGCGTCCGACGGTATCCTGCACCACCTCCAGCAGCGGCAGCATGTCCTGATCGAAGTATTTCGAATGCAGGCCCGGCATCGAATAGGCATGGCCCATCAACGTGCGTGACGTGGTCACGTCCAGCGCATGCTCAATCCCCTTGTCCAGCTTCCGCGCGGCAAAGGCTTGAAAATCGGTGCATTGGCGACCATCCACATCGATAATCTGGATATAATCGCCCGCCTTCACGAAATAGGCCTCGGCGGTGGCTGATTTCACCCGCAGATCCAACACCGGATCGGCCAGCGGATCGGGCAGATCAAACTGCTTGACCATCAACAACGTCGATCGGCGAACCGTCACAGTGATGGGCGTGGCGCTGTCTTGCGCATCGGGTGCCATGTCGCTCCCCGGTGCGGCGATCACCAACGCGCCGTCGCGGGTGGCGGTAAAGCTCTCCTCCGTTCCGGCGGGCGTATCCGCCGCAAACAGCGCAATCGCCCCCGCCTTGGCCAGATCGATCCCGCGCCGTTCCAGCCCAAGGCGTAACCCGCCCATTCCGCTGCCCAGCCGCGGCCCCGCTGCCAGCAGCGCCTTCAGCCCCGCCGCATCGGAATTGCCCGCGACGCCCAGAACACCGGCGTCGATCCGCCCCGTGTCATCAGCCGCCACAAGTTCCGCCCGCTGGCCGCCTTCGGGATTGCCGACCGTCACCCGATCCCCCGCGCCCAGCCGGATCAGGATTGCGCCATTTCCCGGCACCTCATAGCGTTCTTGCCCAGAATGCGGCTGCGCTGAAAGGGGCGTAAGGATGCGGCTCGGGCGCGGAGGGCCGGGGATCACCTTGGGGTAAAGATCAAGCATCGCCCTCTCCTGCACCAGAGTTGCATCAGCGTAAAAACTGTTTCACAAAAAGAATATCGACAGCGGTCAAATCGGGCAAGCACCATCACGGAGCATCTTATGCAATCCAACGGGAACAGGCCATGATCTCGCTCTCGCTCGGGCTTCTGGCCGCGCTGTTCTGGGGCTTGCACGATTTCACCGTGCGCCGCATCGGCGGTCGGGCCGATGTGGCGGTCATGGTCGCCGTGGTCACGGCCTTTGGCTTGATACCACTGTTGCCCGTCGCACTCTGGACCGGCGGATGGGATGCAATCGGCCCTGAACAAGCCGCCCTTGCCTGTGCCGCCGGAGTAACGGCAGTGGTGGCCAATTTGGGCCTTTACCGCGCCTTCACCATCGGCCCGGTCAGTCTTGTCGCCCCGATCTGCGGGGCCTATCCGGTGCTGTCGGTCCTGTTCGCCATCGCCCGCGGACAGGACAGCGGCCCGCTTGTTTGGCTGGCAGTGCTGGCCGTCGTTCTGGGCGTCTCCACCGTCGCGCGCGGCGAAGGCGGCACATCCTCAGGCAGCCGCCTTGCCGCCGCCGCATGGGCTTCGCTGGCCTGTGTCAGCTTCGCCCTGACCTTCGGCCTTGCGCAATGGTCCGCGGAAACGGGCGCGCATCTGCCTGCCGCCGCCATCACGAGGATCACTTCGCTGGGCATCGCGCTGATCTGGCTCGCTCAGCGCCGCCCCGGGTTTGGCGGAATAGCTGGCATCTG
Organism: Fuscovulum sp.; assembly: GCA_035192965.1. NCBI lineage: Bacteria > Pseudomonadati > Pseudomonadota > Alphaproteobacteria > Rhodobacterales > Paracoccaceae > Fuscovulum > Fuscovulum sp. The sequence goes on from CP136571.1 coordinate 3,208,152, forward strand.
GCCGGCGCTGTTCCTGATGGGCTGCCTTGATGTCGGCGCCCTGACCGCTGTCACTCTGGCGGGCGGGCTGCCCAATGCCGAGTTTGCAGCCGTCGCCTCGTCCATCTTCGGGATCGTCACCATTCTGCTGGCGTGGAGATTCCTAAATGAACCGATGCGCCCTTCCCAATGGGCAGGCGTTGCTCTGGTCTTTGCCGGGATTGCCACGTTGGGGTTGGCATGATCATTCCGACGGAGGCAAAGCCCCCGTCAACCCACGCAATCCCACCAACCGCCGCCGCTCATCCGCAGGGTTCACGCCGAACGCCTCGGCATAATGCCGCGTCATCGGGGTGGAACTTGCATAACCCACCGACAGCGCAATCTCAGTGATCGACTGGGTGGAATAGAGCACCTTCTGCCGTGCCTTTTTCAACCGCATCAGACGATAGTATTTCAACGGGCTTTGCCCTGTCGCCTGCTTGAAGCTGCGTTCAAGATGGCGCTCAGATATCCCAAGAGATTCAGCGACATCCCCAATCTGCACAGGGTCTTCAATATGATCCGAAAACACACGGATCGCCTGCCGGATCGCATCAGGCAACATGTCATCCGTGCCACCCTGCTTTTGCACCGGCACCTTCTGTACCACATCCTCGGTCCGCACGAACGGATGCTGAAACCAGCAGGCCACCTCTGTCATCGTGTCGCGCCCAAGTTTGTCTTCGATCATCCGCAGCATCATGTCGAACACCGCCCCGGCGCCGCTGGCCGTATGGCGGCGGCGGTCGCGGATGATCACGGACTGGCTGGCCGCCATTTCAGGAAACTCGGACTTGAATGCCGCATCATAACACCAATGCACCGAACAGACATGACCGCCCATCACACCCGACCGCACCAGCGGGAAGATGCCCCCTGAAAACCCACCCAACACAACCCCGCAGCGTTCCATCCAGCGCACCTGTGCATTGGACCGCTTCGGATGGACAAACTGTGATTGCGGCATCGACAGGAAGAACAGGTAATCCATCCCCTGCGCCTCAGTCAGAGTCACGTCGGGATCAAACCGCACCTCGGCGCTGGACCGGATCGGAGTGGCCTCTTCTCCGATCAGCGTCCAGGCAAATTCCTTGCGCCCGACAATCTCATTCGCCGCCCGCAGCGGTTCGATGGCCGATGTCAGGCAGGCCATCGGAAAGCCGGGGAACAGCAGAAACCCAAGCGTCGTCGGCCCCGCAAGATCAGACATCACCCCGCGCTCCGTCAGTCTTCCGGCCACCAGCCCGGCGAGGTTGGGGCGCCATCATCGAACTGGGAAAGAAAGGCCACCATCGTCTCGCGGTTGCGCAAAAAGCCCTTATAGGCGGCCAGATCAGGGTGAATGTCGCGCACCACCCGGTGCAGGCGTCGCGCCCATTTCGGCTGCGTGACCAATTCGTCGAACTTGATCAGATAGCAGCGGATCGGAAAGGCGATGGCATTGGATCGGGGCAGCCGCCACAGCGTCTGCAACTCCACCCGCAGATGCATGCGCTGGCCAACGTTTTCAGGCGTGATCTCGGCCCGCGTCGGTCCCCATTTGGGGTAGTTCTCGGGGCTGGTGTCTAGCAGCGGGTCCACCGTCATCGTCCAGTTGAACCGCCGCACCGGTGCGCCGTGCTGCAATTTCAGCAGGAATTTCAGCGCCCGGTCAAACACGCCCTTTTCATGCGCCAAGGGAACCGGCGCGTGCCATTCGTGGAACCCCATCCCGATGTCGAAATCCAGCGACCAATCCGCCTGCGTGGTCACCATCCCGGCTTCGATCCACAGGTTTTCGTCGCGTTGGTCCTGCAGCGTGAAATCCCCCTGCGTCTGACGGGTGATATATTCCATCGGGCCGTAAGGCAGGGTCGAGGAGTCAAGGAAGGTGAACTTCTGCTCAATCTGCATCGGCTTGTTGATCCAATGCCACTTGTTGCCCTGCCGATGCAGCTCGAACCAGTCGGGGTAATCCCGCGCCTTGCTCTCCATGATCAGCTCCAGCAGATCCCAGCCCGCCATTTCCATATGCGGCAGGGATTGGCAGCGCAGCGGATCTTCCTTCAGCACCAGATCGCGGTCGCGCATCTCGGCCAGATAATGTTCATCCACATCAAAGGCATGTTCAAACACCGATCCGGGGCGGCCGGGCACGTGCGGCTCCATGTTGACCGAATACATGTAATCGTCGCGGTCAAAGGGGAACGGGAAGCGCGCAATCGCGCGGGGCGAGTTGCGGAAGGTGAAATCGTTGCGGAACGTCTCGGTGTTGAACTCGAAACCCATCGGCTCTCTCCTTACCGGTCCAGGACGAGGGACCTGCCCTCGAACCGCGACACACATGGCATGATCTTGGTCTGTCCGGCCTTTTCGTCATCCGACAGCCAGTGGTCGTGGTGGTGAATATGGCCGTCGCAACGGACAACCGCCGTCTCGCATTGCCCGCAGGCCCCGCCACGGCAAAGATAGGGCGCGTCAACCCCGGCTGCCTCAATCGCTTCAAGGATCGACTGCGCAGCCCCCACCTTCACTGTCTTGCCAGAGGCGGCCAGTTCTACCTCGAATGGCTGGCCCACGGGCGGAGCAAGGAACTCCTCGGAATGCACCGTGTTCTTTGGCCAGCCCATAGCCGCGGCGGTGGACTTCACCCAGTCAATCATCCCCTTTGGCCCGCAGACATACAGATGCGTGCCCAGAGGTTGGGTGGATAGCAGGGTTTTCAGATCAATCGCCTCGCCTTTTTCATCCACATAGATGTGAACGCGGTCGGCATAGGCAGCGCGCAGCCGGTCAACATAGGCCCCCAGCGCCAGCGACCGTACCGCATAATGCAACTCAAACCGCTGCCCCATCGGGGCCAATTGCGCCATCAGCGACATGAACGGGGTGATCCCGATGCCCCCTGCAAGGAACAGATGCTTTTTCGCCCGCGCGTCCGCTGGAAACAGGTTGACCGGATAGCTGATCTGCATCTGCATGCCCGCAACCACATGGCGGTGCATGTAAAGCGAACCGCCCCGCCCCGCATCATCGCGCCGGACCGAGATTTCATAGCCCGAAGCATCGCCCGGATCGGACATCAGCGAATAGGGATTCATCCGCCGCGTTCCGTGATCGTCCATGTCGATCACCACATGCGCGCCGCCCGAAAAGGTGGGCATCGGCCCACCATCCGTGCGCACGAACCGAAACCGCGTGATCAACTCGTTGATCTGCACCACCTCGGCCACGGTGACATCAATTCTGGGTGCACCGACGCTCATTTGAAACGCTCCACGGCCGGGGGCACAGTGCCCGGATCTTCTGCGTCAATGTTCACCCCCTGAAATGCGGCAAGGCGACGGGAATAGTGATCGCGCACGAACAGGTTCAGCCCGCAATGCGAACAGGTGTAAGGATCGGTCGTCACATTCTCTGTGATGCCCTTGCAATGCACGCATTGCACCCGGCGCGACAGCGACCCGCGATGTTCGGTCTGCACCGCATCATGCGGCAACCCCGCCTCCATCACATCGCGCTGCGCCAGCCCGATCAGCGTTTCCGTGCCCGCCAGATAGACTTGCAAGCCCATATGCGCATCCGCCAGCACCTTGCGCAGCCGTGACTCGGCGGCCCAGAAGCTGGGGCTGCGATGGCATTGGGCTGCGCCCAACGCTTCCAGCCTGCCGAACAGATCGGTGCCGGTCGGGCCGGGCACATAGATGATATGCGTCTTTGCCAACATCGCGGCGGCATCCGCCCCAGCCTTGGCAAACAGGTCACAGACAGCCTCGGCCCCTTCGCCATCGGCCACGCACAAATGCGCCGTTCCCGGACGCGGCTGCAACTCGCCATAAACCGGGCGGCTGCGGATCGATTTTTCGAATACGGTCTTGCTCATTGCCCTGTCAGTCCCGGCTTTATCCCCGGCTGTGGAAAGGGCGCGCGACATCTCTGCCGTGCGCCCTGTCAGTTTGTCTTATTACTTCACAGTCCGCCGCTTCTTTTCCGGGTCGTAGAAGGGCATCGAATGGGTCACTGCGGCAATCTCGCCATGGGTAGCGCAGTTCACCACCAGCTTGGTGCCATTGTTGGCGCAATCCACAGGCAGGCGGGCGATGGCGATGTTGTGCTTGTTCAGCGGCGAATACATCGCCTGCGTCACCAGCCCCACCTTCTTTCCATCCCGGAACACCGGCGCGCCGTTGCCCGGCACATTGGTGCCATCAAGCTTCAGGCCCCAGATCTTGAACCGTTCCTTGCCCTTCAGCCGATAGTGCTCTTCCGCACCACGGAAACCCACCTTCCCGGGGGATACTGTGAAATCGAGGCCAAGCTCCCACAGCGTATCGCCGGGGCCCTCATCCTCGAACGGGTACATCTCGGAATTGTCGAAGGGGAAAAACAGCAGATAGCTTTCCGTCCGCAGCATATCCAGTGTGGTGAACCGGCAGGGGATGATCCCCATCCCCTTGCCTTCATCCAGAATGCGATCCCAGATCATCGGTGCATCCTGCCCGCGCACGAACAGCTCATACCCCCGCTCGCCCGTGTATCCCGTCCGCGAAATCATCGCGGGCTTGCCGAACAGGCTCGTTTGCATATGCGCGAAATAGGGCAGCTGCCGGATGCCCGGGACGTGCTTTTCCAGATAATCCACCGCCAGCGGCCCCTGAAGCGACAGGTCATGCGTGTTGTCGTCAAACCGGACGGAAACGTCACGCCCCGTTGCGGCCATTGTCAGCTGCTCATGCGCCTGCCCCGACCCGTGCACCACCATGAAGGCATTGGGCGCAAGGCGATAGATCACGCAATCGTCGATGAACTTGCCCTGATCGTTCAGCATGGTCGCATAGACCGACCGGCCCGGCATCAGCTTTTCCATGTTACGTGTCGTCGCACGCTCCACCACATGGCTGGCTGCGGGGCCGGTGATATGCACCTTCTTCAGCCCCGACACATCCATCAGCCCGGCTTTGGTGCGAATGGCCATGTATTCGGCATCCGGATCACTGTCATAGGACCAGGCCGTTCCCATCCCGCTCCAGTCCTCGAGATTCGAGCCGAGCGCGCGGTGCCGGTCACCCAGCGTTGAAAAGCGCCAAGAGTTCGTCATTCCTGTCCCTCCCGTTGGACATTATCTTTCCTCTACCTTCCAACCATCCCCCCTTGAAATCAACCTTCATGTGCAAAAAGTTTTCCTCTCAGGGAAACTTTGCTGCAGGTTGCCGCCCATCCCCAGGATTCAGGCAAGGGGCGCCTCTTGGCCGCCCGGTGATTGGGCAGATCTGCCCGCGCCCGACTGACAGATGGAAAAATCCGATTCTCTGACGCCAAAGCAAAAGGGCGGCCACAAGGCCGCCCTTTCCATTTCGTTCCTTGCCGCAGCCGTCAGCCGGGCAAAACAAAGAACCAGTTCGACCACAGCACCACCGCCGCCCCGGCGATCAGCGCCATGTAGGGCCAGATCCCGGCGCGACGCGGCCCAAGATCGCCGTGATCGCTCAGACCCAGATCTTCCATCGCCTCTTTCGGGAAATGCCCTTTGTCGACGATGTAATGCCGCCAGTAGAAGACCGGCAGGATCAGCGCCGCAAAGATCAACCCGGCCCAGAGCGCGTTGGAATAGCCCCAAACCTTTGCCCCAGCGCCAAGGAAAAGCGCGTTCACGAAGGCCAGTACCGTGTTGATCCCGATCAGCACGGTCGGTGCTTTCCAGGGCCGCTCCATATGCGGCGAGTCGATGCGATGGATCCAGCCCGCGTTCAGGTTCAGGAAGTTGAACAGGATGTAGCCCACGTTCGAAATCGCCAGAACGTAGAAATATCCCCCCACGTCCGACGCCAGCGCCAACAGGATAAGGTTGAAGCCGTAATCCGTCCACATCGCCCCGGTCGGCGCGCCGTTCTTGTTCACCTTGCTCAGGTATTTCGGCAGCCACCCGTCGCGCGACCCTTGGTAGAGCGTGCGCGAAGACCCCGCCATCGCCGTCATGATGGCCAAAAACAGCGCCATGATCATCAGGATCACAAAGATCTGGATCACCAGATTGGACGAACCCAGAAACCCGCCCAGAACCTCGGCGATACCGGTGCCATCCACAATCCCCGTGGCCAGCATCCCGGAATGGCCCAGCACCCCCTGGAACGAGAAGGGGATCAGAAAGAAGAACACGATGCACAGAAGTCCGGAATAGAAGATCGCGCGGAACGTATCGGTCTTTGGGTTCTTCAACTCGCGCGTATAGCAAACCGCCGTTTCGAACCCGTAGGTGGACCAGGCCGCGATGTACATGCCGCCCAGAAACAGCGTCCAGCCGCCGATATTCCATTCGCCGCTGACGCCCGAATAGGCCGCCGTTGGCGGCACGATGTTGGTGACATTCATGCTGTCGATCTGCCCGGTCAGGATCGGCACGATCCCCACCAGAAACAGCGGCACCAGCACGATGATCGCCAGAATCTTTTGCGCCGACGCTGTCGAGGCAATCCCACGATGCTGGATCGCAAAGATGATCGACATCAGCACCGCGCCGATGAGGAAGGTCGAATTCAGATGCAGCGTGCCAAGTCCCGGAACGCTAACGGCATAGGCCTCCCACACCCGGAACGCCGGTGTCAGGGCCGCAACACCATCCGCCGAGGCAACAGCCGCGATCGCATCCGCGACAGCCGTGCCTTCATTCGCCGCCATATAGTCGATCACGGACTGCGTTTCTGCAGTATACGCGGCCATGTTTGCCGCCACCCAGTCCACGACCGCCTGACTTTCCGCCAACGGAATCGGGAACAGCGCGTTCAGGATGTATCCCGCCGCGATCACGCACCCCAACGACAGCACGGGTGACCATGCGAACCAGTTACACCACACCGACAGCGGTGCGATCATCTTGGAATAACGCAGCCAAGCCGTCGCGCCATAGACGGAGGTACCGCCCGACTTGTTGCCGAACATCCCCGCCATTTCGGCATAGGTAAAGGATTGCAAAAAGCCCATGCACATGGACAGCATCCAGACGACAAAGGCCGCCTGTCCCGCCACGCCCGCGATACCGCCGATAGAAAAAAGTACCAGCGGCGGCACACCGGCCGCGACCCAGAACGCGCCCTTCCAGTCCAGCGCGCGGTGAAGCTCGCCGGAGTTTTCAGTTGAAGACATCGAATTACTCCCTCGTTCCCTGTTGGTCCGGCTCCGGGGTGTTCAGCCACCCTCTGTGCCGGTGTTTTGACGGCCGTACCGATGCGGCAGTCTGCATCGGGGCAGCCTTTGCTGTGTCACGCCCGCCGATCAGCCCGGCGGTCGGATGGTCCTTTTCGCCCAATGGCCGCAGGCTGCGGCGCGTGGAACCGGCAATCCGCAGGCTCTGCGCCTGCGTCCCGCTGTCGCAGAAGTAAACACGGCCCATCCCACAAGGCGAGAAAAATTTCATTCAGACTAAAATTTGTTTCCCTCAACTACGCCTTGCGGTGGAAAACTGAAAAGGCCCGGGTTATGCCCGGGCCTTTCCTGTCGGATACTCAGCGCTTCAGCAGAAGGTTCGCGCCTTACTTCACCTTCCCATAGGCTGCCTTTTCGTGGCGTGATCCTGCCACAAGCGCGACGACACACAGCACGATCGACGCGATCAGCCAGATCAGTTCGGTTCCGGCCCCTGCGTAATAGGCACCGTCAACTGCGCTCCAGTCCGTGATATTGGTTCCAATCAGCATGATGATCCTTCCTTTTGCATCCGGTCATTCAGCCGGGGTTTTGGACGCGCCACCTACGCCGAAGAATTCCGGATAGGCCTCGACCGGAACCTTCACCTTGTCGAGACCCAGCAATTCGGCCTCTTTCGGGACGCGCAGCATCCCCAGTTTCTTCAGGATCAGAGACACGACATAGCCGGGAACGAAGCCCAACACCGCCATGACCAACGCCCCGATCACCTGCCCATACAATGTGATCGTCGGCGCGCCTTCGCTTGTCAGCGCGGGATAGCCGCTGGCAAAGATCCCAACAGCAATCACCCCCCACATCCCGACCACGCCATGCAGTGCCACCGCACCCACCGCATCGTCGATCTGCATCTTTTCCACGTATCTCGCCACCAAAGGCATGATCGCACCACCGATGGCAGCGATCACAAAGGCCATCGGCGGCCAGTAGAGATCCAGCCCGCCTGCGACGGAAATGATCCCGCCCAGCGCGCCCGACATCATCCAGAACGGATCATGCGTCAAAACCCAGGCGGCAATGGACCCTCCGGCAAACCCCATCAGGATGTTGAAAGTCATCGCCGAAAGCGTAACCGGCGTGCCGTAGATGGAATGAAACACTCCCTGCCCCCAGGACCACGGCTCACCCGGGAAGATCACGCATCCCATCAGAAAGCCCCAGAACCCTGCGATGATCAGCATCAACCCCACCAACGCCGCCGGCATCGAATGTCCGGCAATCGCATTGGCCGATCCGTCCGGGTTGAACTTGCCCACGCGCGCGCCAAGGTTGATCAGCACGCCCAACGTGAAAAAGCCCGCGATGGCATGCACAACGCCCGATGCGCCAAAATCGTGATAGCCAAGCGAGGTGACCAGCCAGCCATCCGCATGCCATCCCCAGGCTGCACCGAGGATCCAGACAAAGCTGCCCAGCACGATGGCAAGAATGGTAAAGCCGACGATCTGGATGCGCTCGATCAGCGAGCCTGACATGATCGACGCGGTCGTCGCAGCGAACATGGCAAAGGCCCCGAAGAACACGCCCGTTGCGCTGTCGGCCACGTTTGGCCCCATCACCGAACCTGCCGGATTTGCCGCCCCGATGGCATATTCCAACCCCGACGTTCCAACCGGTCCGGGAGCCATGGTAAAGCCAGTGGGAAAGGCCCAATAGATGAACCAGCCCGCATAGTAGAAGGTCGGGATGATGAAAGCGAAGGCGAGGATGTTCTTGATCCCCGACGCCAGCGCGTTCTTGGCCCGCGACGCCCCAATCTCATAGGACAGAAAGCCCGCATGGATCAGAACCATAAGCGGGATGGTCAGATAGTAGAATGTCTCGGCGGTCGTCCGGTTCGTCCCCGCCAAGCTTTCTTTCAAGGTCGCTACTTCTGCCGCTAGGGCGGCGATCTGTTCTTCCATGATTGTTTCCCCTGTTGGCGCTGCCGCTCTGTTACGTGCAGGGCAGCTTGCGCCACAAAGTAAACCACAAGGGTCTGGCCATCCGGACGCGGACTCTTACTCAGGGGCAAATTTGTTTCCGCTGACTCCAATTGTCGCCTACGGATTGGCCTGCGAGCGCCCCGATCAACAGTCTCTTGCACAAAAACCGATCACGTTCTTTATCGACGCCGAAATCAAAAAAGGCCCCGGCTGGGCTGCCGGGGCCTTTGCGTCAGCGCAGTTTGGCGCGTCAGTTCCGCAGATAGCTTTCCATCGAATCTTCCAGCGCATCCTTCCAGGGCGTGTGATGCACCGGTGCCATTGTTCCGGTGATCACCGACTTATAGGCATTGTTGCGGAAGCCCATGATGTCCTTCTTCTTGTGCTCTTTCCACTCGAAGAAGGCCTCGCAGGCACCATCCACGTCAAAGGATGGATAGTCCGTCTCCGCGATCAACTCCTTCACATAGTCGCCCTGATAATGGATGGCGTCATGGGCATCCTGACCGGCATCTTCACCTGCCACCCGATCTTCGACATCCTTCAAAAGCACGGCCTTGTCCGTGGGAATCTCGATCCGCCCCATGACCGCGTCGCGCACCCACCAGGCCTGCGCGTCAAACATGTTGAAGGTGAACCACTGGTCTTGCATGCCCAGGAAGAACAGCTTCGGATTGTTCACCCAAACCACCCCTTTATAGAGGTCAGCCGTCGCCAGCCGGTTCTTGGTCTTCAGCCGCAGGTCATCGGGCAGGAAGGGGAAGTGATGCTTGTACCCGGTGCACAGGATGATGGCATCCACCTTCTTCGACGTGCCATCCGTGAAATAAGCCGTGTCCTCATCCACATGATCCAGCTTCGGCACTTCTTTCCAGTTGTCCGGCCAGTTGAACCCCATCGGCGCATTGCGATAGGCGACCGTGATCGACTTCGCCCCGTATTTCCAGCATTGCGACCCGATGTCCTCGGCAGAATAGGATGATCCAAGGATCAGGATATCTTTGCCGCTGAACTCGCGCGCGTCGCGGAAATCATGGGCATGCAGCAGACGCCCGTTGAATTTGTCAAAGCCCGGATATTCCGGCACGTTCGGCACCGAGAAATGGCCCGAGGCGACAATGACATTGTCGAACTCTTCCTCGTAGACATGGTCCGCCTTCATGTCATGCACCGTCACGGTGAACATGCCCGTATCCGCGTTATAGCGCACGAAACGCACCGGCGTCGAAAAGCGGATCCAGTCCCGGACGCCGGCCTTGTTCACCCGGCCTTCGATATAGTCGAACAACACCGCCCGCGGTGGATAGCTGGCGATCTGCTTGCCGAAATGCTCTTCAAAGGAATAGTCGGCGAATTCCAACCCTTCCTTCGGCCCGTTCGACCAAAGGTAGCGATACATGGAACAGTGAACCGGCTCGCCATGCTCATCCAGCCCGGTCCGCCACGTATAGTTCCACAGACCACCCCAATTCGACTGCTTTTCAAAGCAGACCACTTCCGGGATCTCGGCACCCTTGGCTTTGGCCGACTGGAACGCCCTCAGCTGGGCCAGTCCAGACGGTCCGGCACCAATGACTGCAACACGCTTTTTCAATCTACCCTCCATGTGCATTCTTCTTCGTTGTGCTGGTCCAAAGGCTAAACGCGGCAAGCAATGCGCGTCAAATTATTTTCCTTGCATGAAATTGTTTACCTGAGCTTCAGCTTAACGAACCCCGGCACCACCACCCGCACAAATAGCCCCGGAACAAGGCGCCCTTAGGGGTGCAAGGCATCCCGATGCCGCCGCCTCAACACGAAACAAACGCCCCCCAAAGACAGGATTTCCCGCCCAGAAAGCCAAATCGCCGGATTTCTGCCGTGCTGTGGCCATCATTTGCCCGAAGACAAGCCGTTACGTGATGTTGGTGAAGTGTGTCCCGTGCGGAAGTCCGGCCGTGCGTCTTGCGTTGTGTGCCAGTACAGGCGGACGCCCTCAGGCAGCTGGTTTCAGCATGAAAATTCTTGCCGTCGACGACGACGATACAATCCTTGATCTGCTGGCAGAGGCGCTTGCCCTGTCTGGGCATGAACGTATGGCCCGCGCCCGTTCGGCGCATGAAGCCTTGGGTGTGATCGCCGCAACGACCACACCTTTCGATTGCCTGCTTCTGGATATCCAGATGCCCGGCATGGACGGGATCGCTTTGTGCCGTGAAATCCGCAGCCTGTCGGGTTACACGCATACCCCGATCCTGATGCTCACCGCGATGTCACAGCGCGAATACATCGAACGCGCCTTCATGGCGGGGGCCACGGATTACGTGACCAAACCCTTTGACCTGCTGGAACTCAGCGCGCGGATCGGCATGGCTTACCGCCTTGTCGAAGAACGCAACCGGGTCGAGGATGGCCTGACCACGATTGAACGGCTCAAACGCGAATTGCGCACGCTTCCCGCCCTGTCCCTGACCGATCCGCTTGACCTGGGTCAGGTTCCGCGCACCATCGCCTATCTGTCCTTCGAAAACTACATCCTGTCGCTGACCCGCGCCAAGCTGTTCACGTCGAATGTGATGGCGGTCAAGATTGTCGATATTGAACGCATCCACGCTGAAAACCGCCCGGCCGAATTCATGGCCCACCTGCGCCTTGTCGCGCAGGCGCTGGCCGAGGCGACCGAAGGCGAAGGCAGCATCCTGTCTTACCGTGGCAATGGCACCTTTCTCTGTGTCAGCCACAACCGCAGCCGCCTGACGCCCGAAGACATCCAGATTCACATCAATGACTCGATTCTTGTCGGTCAGGGTGTGTCGGTCATGGTCGGCGATCGCACTTCGCTGGGCGCTCTCACGCGCTTCGGCTCCTTGCAATCCATCAACAAGGCCGCCGCCGCGGTGGAACGCAAATTGGAAACCGTGGGAAAGACGCCTGCCCTGCCCCGTTCCCTGCCGCAACGTTCGCTTGCGCGCTATCGCGGCGAGCAAGAGCGGTCAGCTTATGAAGGCTTGCTGCGTCAGGTGTTGAGCGAAGACCTCGCGCGCCTGCGGGGCGAACTCAATGCAGGCGGGGGTCGAGGTTCATCACAGCGACCTGAACCCTCACACCGTCAAGTTCCATGATCGGACCTGCGGGGTCCGCCCGCAGGCCCAGACGACCGATCCAGCGCGGCCAAACGGCCGGACCGAACGCGATGATCTTTTGGGCACCCAACGACCGTGCGGTGCGAATCATCTCGTACATCAGATCGCCCTGAACCTTCTTCCGAAGCTTTGCGGGCACCGCATTCGACACGAAGATGCGCGAGGCTTCCCAGATCTTCGGATCAACCGGTGCCTCGAAATCCATCAGATCAGATGGGATCGAATCCAGCATGCCCCGCTGGGCATCGCGAATCATGTAGGTGTACATCCCCACCCGCGCCGTGGTCGGCGTCAGGCGCACGCCCGCCAGAACCTCGCCCTTTTCATGCACGGCGATCCAACGGCTGGCTGGGGTATCGTACTGGTCAAACTCCATGCCCTCGGCTTCGGGCAAACGCCAGTTGTTCCTGACAATAAAGGATTTGCGCCTTGCACGCAGCAAATTGACGAAAAGGTCGCCGTGCTGATGCATGTTCTGGAAAGATAGCGTCGTCGTCAGCATTGCCTGTCCTGGTCTCATGGCCTCGTCGTCGCCGGTCAAACGAGGGGTTGCACCCCCTTCGGGCCCTTCGGTCACAGGCATTTCTGCGAACCTTGCATCCCGACGATGCGGAGGAAGACTGACCATGGCGCTCTCAAGTATAAACAATCATTAACAAACTACAGTCACGCCCTTCCGGAAAATCCAACCCATTTCAGCCGAAATCGGGGAATCTGGCAAAACTGTGGCAATTCCGCAAACCGAAAAAATCCTTAGCTTACAACATATTGTGGTCGCAAGCTCAGGCACACCATGTCGGACAGCCTTTACATTTGGCAACATGAATCACCACGCCCTCTGACTGCACTGTTCACATTCGGTAAACAATCTTCCTACGCGCGAAAGATCAAGGGTGAATTCATCTTTTACGCGAATTCCGGCACAGTTCCGCAGGATCGCCATAAATCACCGCAAGAGCACCATAAAATGGTCCAACTGCACGTCCATTCGGATGGTTGTACCGCGCTGTCCGGGCCCTTCTGCCCGACTGCCCCGCAAGGGTAAGGCAGGCGCGGCCAGGATCCGGGGGTTTGGCAATGCCGCGCTACTTTCAGTCGTTCAAGGTCTATGGCGAAGTTGCCGATCTCTTGCTGCTTGAACGCCCCGAGCGGCGGTTGTTGATCGACATTTCGCTGGAACCCGCCCTGCATGAACCGGGCCGCAACCCCTATCCGCATCGCACGACCTTCTGCCTCACAGACCCCGGCCTGATGGAACGCTTCCTGTCCGAGTTCGCCATTGGCGATGCCATTGACGCCGAAGGCACTTTTGCGCAAACGGACTATGTCCCTCATCGCACGACCTGCATCGACACAACCTTCCTGTTGCTGGATTTCCGCCGCTTGGCTGACCCCGAACAGCTCATCCCGGCTCCGGCCGAATTCGCCAAGGACGCCCTGCGTCGGATGCGCCTGCATTGAACAAGAGGCTCGACCAGAGCATGACATCGGCCCCCTATACCGCAGCCCCGGCGACGCCGCGCAATCAACGCCTTTCGGCGGCGATGCGCGTGCGCCGGTATCTGCGTTCGGCGTTGCGGATGGAAACAAGCGCGACCCGGCTTGAGAAGCAGGTCAGAGACTACGTCAATGGCAGCCTCGAGCTGTTCTGGAAACGCCAGACGATCTACGCCGCCGCCGCCCTGCTCTGCGGGTTCTATTACAACCTTCAGGTCGCCGTGCTGTGCTACCTGTTCATCCAGTTCACCGAATTCTGCGACACGTGGCTGTCCTTGCGCATCGTGAAATGGCAAGGCGGCAGCCTGCGCGAGGCGCGGCGTTATCGCGATCTTCTTCTGCTATCAGCCGTGCAAAGCACCACGGCCATCGTGCTCTGGGCCGCCATCGTGGCCTATATGGAGGGGATTTCCTCTCACTTCATGCCGCTGTTCTTCCTGTTCGCAGCCGGTCTGTTTGCCGCCGTGAACAATCACCAGATCCCGCAAATCCTGTTGCTGCGTCTCGTCATGTACGCGGCCGTCTTTCTTTACATCCCGATTGCCGACCTGCTTCAGGTGATGCCGCCGATCCAAAGCTTTCTGTGGCTGCAACTCTTCACTGTCGTCTTCGTGCTGTTCTTCGTGATCGAATGTTCGATCATCTTCTTGCGCCTCTATCGCCGCGGCCTCGACCAGCTTGACGAACTGCGCCTTGAACGCGACCGCGTGCAGGCCGCCTATGAGGTGAAGTCGCAATTCGTATCCGTCGTCAGCCATGAACTGCGCACACCTCTTACTTCGATCAACGGTGCGCTTGGCCTGCTCCGCACCGGCGCCTATGACAATGACCCGGCCAAGGCCCGCAACATCCTTGAGATCGCGCACAAAAACAGCATCCGCCTGTCTGCCCTGATCAACGACCTGCTGGATCTGCAAAAGATCGAATCCGGTCAAATGAGCTATAACTTCGATGAAATCGATCTGGCCTCGATCGTCGAGGAATGCATCGGCTCCATGGAAACCTTTGCGCAGACCTATGGCATCACCTTCGATTTCACGCCGCCCGAAGAAATGGTCATCGTCCACGCTGACCGCGATCGTCTGCATCAGGTGCTGGACAATCTGATGTCCAACGCCGTCAAGTTCTCTCGCCGCGGCGAAACCGTGATCCTGCGCATCCTGACCAAAGCCGACCGTATTCTGGTTGAGGTCGAAGATCATGGCGTCGGCATCCCGCCGGACTCCCGCGAAAAGGTATTTGGCCGGTTCACCCAGGTTGATTCCTCGGATCGGCGCAGCCATGGCGGCACGGGCCTCGGCCTGAACATCGCGCAGGAAATCATGGCCGCTCATGGTGGCACCGTAACCTACACAAGCAAACTCGGCGAAGGCAGCACCTTCGTGATAGATTTTCCGATGAAGGACTGACCGAAAATGACGTTTCATGCCGACGTTCCGCAACATGCTGATATGGCCGCCCGTCTGGCGCCGATCCGTGCCCATTTCATTGGAACGCTGCCGCCGCGTCGCGATCGCCTGTCGGTGTTCCTCGGTCTGGCCCATCCGAACGCTGCACCGCCTGCCATGTTGCGGCAATTGCAGGAAGACGCGCACAAAATCCGCGGCGTGGCCCCGACACTGGGCTTCGAACGGCTGGGGCGCGCTGCCGCTGTGGCGGATGAACTTCTCGATCCGTGGCACGACTCGGACGCAGCCCATCCCGTGACCGATCAGATCATCGCAGGACTCGCTGCACTGCTGGAAGAGATTGAAACGACGATGATCCCGGTCTGATCCGGCGTCTACGCGCCTGCCGATCGCTGGGCCCAGATGCGTCGGATATCGGCAGGCAGCGCGACGGGATCAAAGGGTTTGGTGATGCGCCCAAGCACGCCCATCTCCGCAAACTCGGCCTCCACCATGTCCATCGCCTTGGCCGTCATGAAGATGGCCGGGGTGCGCGCGAATTCCGGCTGCTCTCGCAGCGCCTTAAGCGTCTGCATGCCATTCATCTCGGGCATCATGTAATCCAGCAAGAACAGATCCGGTGCAAATGCAGCCGCATCGCTTATGGCCTGCGCGCCGGATGAACACTGCATCACCTCAAACCCGCCGAGATCGGCAAGCGCAAGGCGGGCAATCATCAAGATATCCTCATCGTCTTCGACGTGCAGGATGCGGTTCAATCCAGTCATCGGCACCCCCCGCAGCGCCAGGCATCCGGCTATCCCCAACCGTCGCCTATGTCAGAGGGTGACGATGGACTGACGCCGCGTCAATCACCCCATTCATAAATGTCTCCGGTTTCAGGGAACGGATTGTTTCTTTATTGATTTCAATCCACCCCGACGCTCGAAAATCGCGAAATACCGATGCTGCCCGCATCGCATGGCCAAGGGCGATCTTCCATTCCTGCCGTTACGTCAGCATGTCCTGATAGGCCGGATGTCCACCATGCAGCTTTGCCTCGCGCTGTCCCACTGTCAGCAGCGGCAACATCAAAGCAAACAGCTCGGCCTGCGAGGAAAGCCCGCAGCGCGCATATAATTGCTTGCGAAACACCTTCACCGTCTGGCCGCTGACGCCCAGCCGCAGCCCAATCGACACCGTCGAATGCCCGCGCAGGATCAGCAGTGCCACCTCGGCCTGCCGGGGCGAAAGCCGGATCCCATGCGCATCGCCCAGCGCACGCACCAACTGCGCCACCACATTTCCCGGCGCGGCAGACTCGGCCGATAACCCCCGCCAATGCGCCTCGGCCAAGGCGATGACCACCGGCGCAATGCGGTGGCACACTTCCACCTCGCGCGCCGTGAACGGCTGGCCCGATGCTGCATCCCGCCCAAGACACAGGTTCAGCGACACATTCTCCGCAGGATAGACCATGAAAGTGATCTCATCCAGCAGGGTCGTCTGCTGGTAATACTCGCTGTAATATCGGCTGCGGTGAAAGGCATCCGGCGCCACATCGCGCAGGCGGTACGCCCCGGCAGGCACCCCCGACATATGCAGATCGTGATAGGGGTCCAGCAGATAGGCCCCGGCCAGATAGGTATCATCCAGCTGCGAAAACACCTGCGGATGGTCGCTTTGCCGAAACAGCACCTGAGGCGGCCCCACATCGCGATAGGCCAGCACGATCAGGTTGTCCGGGGCCACACAGCGCCGAAACCAGCCCATCAAGGCGCTCTCGAACCCCGGCGCGCCGACACGGCGGATCACCTGCGCCAATTGCGCCTCGGCACTGTTCGGCAAGGGCTGCATCATACCTCTCTGGGGGTATATACCCCCGCTTCGCGTCAAACTTAACCTTTGACCCTAGTCCAAGGGGTATGGGGCCGCATGTCAACCGCCATCGACATCCGCAATGTGGTCAAACGCTATGGCACAACGACCGCCCTGCACGGCATTTCGCTGACCATATCTGATAACGAATTCTTCACCCTGCTCGGCCCCTCTGGCTGTGGCAAGACCACGCTTTTGCGCTGCATCGCCGGGTTCGAAGATGTGTCCGAAGGCGAGATACGCCTGTTCGGGGAAAACATCGCCGGGCTGGAGCCGAACCACCGCCCCGTGAACACCGTCTTTCAGCAATACGCCCTGTTTCCCCACATGTCCGTGCTCGACAATGTGGCCTTCGGATTGAAGATGAAGGGAATGGGCACCGATGACCGCCGCCGCCGGGCAGGCCAGATGCTAGAGATGGTCCACCTTTCCGCCTTCGCCGACCGCCTCCCCGCCCAGCTTTCGGGCGGCCAGCAGCAGCGCGTGGCGCTTGCCCGCGCGCTGGCCCCAGAGCCAAAGGTCCTTTTGCTGGATGAGCCTCTTTCGGCGCTCGATCTGAAACTGCGGCAGGCGATGCGGGTGGAACTGAAATCCCTGCAAGAAGAAACCGGCATCACCTTCATCTTCGTGACCCATGACCAGGAAGAAGCGCTGACCATGTCAGACCGCATCGCCGTCATGTCCCAAGGCCATGTCCAGCAGATCGGCACCGCCCGCGATATATACGAGGCCCCGGTCAACCGCTTCGTCGCCGATTTCATCGGTGAGACGAACCTTCTGGAAGTGACAGTCGACAAAATCAGCGGCGGTCAGGCCAGCATCACCCTGCCGGGCGGCCACAGGATCACCTGCCCGGCCGCCTCAGAAACCCTCGGTAAGCATCACCTGTCCATCCGCCCGGAACGTCTGTCCATCGCAGAGAATGGCGAGTTGGAGGTGACCGTCGAACGCGTGGTCTACCTCGGCACCGATCTGCAACTCCTGACCCGTCTCGGCACGGGCGAGGAATTCCATGTTCGCCTGCAAAATTCCGCCCGCATCGCCGTGCCCGCCCCCGGCACCCGCGTCGCCCTGCATCTAGAGGAAGGCGCGGCCCGCCTTCTGGCCGACTGATGGCCGGGCTCACCCCCCAAGGCGGCAAGGGCGGCGGAACAGGCTACCGCAACATCGTCGGGCCGTTGCTGCTGCCAACCTGGGCGATGATCGGTATTTTTCTTGTCATCCCCGTCCTGCTGATGGCCGTTTATTCCTTTCTTACCAAAGAATTCCGTGGCGGCGTGATCTGGGATTTCACGCTTGCCGCTTATGACCAGTTCTTCCTGAACCGTGGCCTATTCGGGGATGAACCGCCCACCATCGAATGGACCTATATCACCATCTTCTGGCGCTCGATTTGGCAGGCAGGCGTCGCCACAGTGATCTGCCTGATCGTGGGTTTTCCCACCGCATGGTTCATCGCGACCCGCCCCGCCCGCAGCCGCGCGGTCTGGCTGTTCCTGATCACGGTGCCCTACTGGGTGAATTTGCTGATCCGCACAGTCAGCCTAAAGTTCCTGATCCGCGACAACGGCCCCTTGAACGAAAGCCTCATGTCCATCGGGCTGATCGACGGGCCCCTGCCCCTCGTCAACACCAACCTCGCCGTGCAACTGGGGCTGTTCTACAGCTACCTGCCCTTCATGGTGCTGCCGATCTATGCGGCAGTCGAACGGTACAACTTCGCCCTGTCCGAGGCGGCGGCCGATCTTTACGCCAGCCGTTGGGTCACCTTGCGGGAAATCGTGCTGCCCGTAGTGAAACCCGGCATCATTGCGGGCTGCATCCTTGTCTTTGTCCCGTCGCTCGGCGCCTTCCTTGCACCCGATCTGCTGGGCGGGGCAAAGACCTTCATGATCGGCTCACTTATTGACGAACAGTTCCGCGGATCACAAGGCAACTGGCCCTTCGGCGCGGCTGCTGCGATGATCCTGATGACACTCGTCCTGATCGTGCTGCTGGCCTATGCCCGCGCGCAGGCCAAGGGAGAGGCGCGATGAAGGGCGTCCGCCACTATCCAGGTTTTCTGGCCATGGCGGTGGGCTGCCTTGTCATCCTTTACGCGCCCCTGATCGTGGTGACGATCTACAGCTTCAACGACTCCGCCTCGATCACCACATGGGGCGGGTTTTCCTGGCGCTGGTATGCAGATGTCTTCACCGGCCCCGAAGCCCCGCGCTTCAAGGCGGCTGCGTGGAACTCCCTCACCATCGCGCTGATCGCGGCCACCACGGCCACCGCGATTGCCGTCGCAGCCAGCGTCGCGATGATCCGGGGGGGGCGCTTCCGGGGCAAATCCGCCACTTTCGCGCTGATCAACCTGCCCCTCATGGTGCCCGAAATCGTCACCGCCGTGGCCTGCCTGATCTTCTTTTCCACCATCGGGCTGACCACCGGCTATATGACCATCCTCTTGGCCCATATCACCTTTTGCATCCCCTTCGCCTATCTGCCCATCGCCGCCCGCCTTACGGGCATCGAAGAAGTTTACGAACAGGCCGCCCGTGATCTTTACGCCAGCCGCGCACAGGCGTTCCGGCTGATCCTGATGCCCCTGATGATGCCCGGCATCATTTCGGGCTTCCTTCTCGCCTTCATCATCTCGCTTGACGATTTCATCATCACCAACTTCGTCAAAGGCGCTGGCATGGAAACCTTGCCCACCGCCATCTTCGGTTCGGTCAAGCAAGGCATCAAACCCAATATTATGGCGATCTCCACCATGATGCTTGCCGTGTCCGTGCTGTTCGTGACCCTATCCTACCTTGCCAACCGCATCGGGCAGAGAACCCGATCCTGAACCCAACGGGAGTCATCCATGAAAAAGCTGCTGACCACTGCCACCGCATTCGCCCTGCTCGCAGGCGCGGCCCAGGCCGAGGGAACCCTCTCGGTCTATCACTGGTTCGAATACATCCCGCAGGAACTGGTGGACAAATTCACCGCCGAGACCGGGATCGCCGTCACGATCGACACATATGACAGCAACGAATCCATGCTTGCCTCGCTCAAGGCGGGCAAGCTGGGCCAGTACGACGTCGCCGTTCCCGCCGATTTCATGGTGCAGATCATGGGTCAGGAAGGCATGCTCGATACCTTCACGCCCGAAGAAATGCCCAACTTCGCCAATATCGCCCCGCAATGGGTGGATGTCCCGTTTGACGCGGGCCGCAAATCCTCGATCCCCTATCAGTGGGGCTCAACCTCATTCTCCGTGAACCGCGATGTCTATGCGGGCGACATCTCCTCGCTCGGCATCATCTTCGATCCGCCCGCCGAATTGCAGGGCAAGATCAACGTGCTCGACAGCCAGAATGAGGTACTGATCCTCGGTTCGCTCTACCTCGGCATCCCGCAATGCTCGACCGACCGCGAACAGCTCAAGGCGCTGAACGACATGCTCTTGAACGCCAAGCAGCACTGGGCATCTTTCGGGTCTGACACTGCCAAGGACGTGCTGGTATCGGGCGATGCGGCGGCGGGCATGATCTATAATGGCTTCTCCGCCAAGGCCCGGGCCGAAGGCGCGAATGTCGAATATTCCTACCCCAAGGAAGGCCACGTCCTGTGGATGGACAACATGGTTCTGCTCAAGGACGCGCCCAACCGCGACAACGCGATCAAGTTCATGAATTTCCTGCTGGATCCTGAAAACGCCGCCGCCGTCACCAACTACGCCGCCTACACATCCGGCGTCGCGGGGGTAGAGCCGTTCCTCGATGACGCCATCAAGAACAGCCCGGAAAACAACCCGCCCGCAGATGCCACCCCGGGCGTCTTTGCCCAGGCCTGCGATGCGGAAACCCAGAAGCTCTATGATGCCATCTGGACCAACCTGAAAAAGTAACGTCAGCCCCGCGGGGGGCCAACCCGGCCCCCTGCACCCACCCAAGCACCGCACCCCCCTGCCCGCAGGGGACAGGAGGCTCCATGTCCTTTCCCATCGCTCTCTGGCAGGGCCCATCGCCCGGCGGATCGGATGACGTTGCCTTCGCCGCCCTCGACTCCGCGCTGCGCGCCGCCGCCGCGATGGGGGCGATCACCCTGGTCGCGCCAGAAATTTTCCTTCCCGGCTACAACCAGCCCGACATCCCCGCCCGCGCCCAACCGCGCGGCGGCCCTTGGCACCAGCGCCTAGCCACCCTCGCCCGCGCCCATGGCTGCGGCATTGTCATCGGCTATGCCGAACGTGACGGCGATGGCGTCTACAATTCTGCTGTCGCCCTCAACGCCGACGGGCGCGAGATCGGCCATTACCGAAAGGTACAACTTTTCGGCCCGCGCGAAAAATCCATCTTCGCACCCGGTGATGCAGTGTCCACCTTCGATCTTGGCGGCCTGCGCGCCGCCATGCTGATCTGCTATGACGTGGAATTCGCCCCCCTCGTCCGCTCTCTGGCCGAGGCCGGGGCAGACCTGATCCTTGTTCCCACGGCGAACCCCGAACCCAACACCCATGTCAGCCGGATCGTCGTTCCGGCCCATGCCATCAACCATTCCGTCACCATCGCCTATGCCAACTATTGCGGCACCGAGGGCGACATCACCTATTGCGGCGCCTCGGTCATCGCCGCCCCCGATGCAGCGATCCTCGCTTCTGCCGGCCCCGGCCCGGCCCTGCTGATCGCCGATATCGACCATCAGCCCGATCCCGCCCTGATGCAGACCCAGCTTCACGATTACCGCCCGCTCTGAGGTACACCATGCCCAAGGACACGCGCGACAGCCGCTATGACATCCTGTTCGAGCCCCTCCGCATCGGGCCGAAACTGGCCAAGAACCGTTTCTATCAGGTTCCCCACTGCAACGGCGGCGGCTACCGCGACCCATCAGCCGTGGTCGAAATGCGCCGGACCAAGGCCGAAGGCGGCTGGGGCGTGATCTTCACCGAACAGACCGAGATTCACCCCACCTCTGAGATCACCCCCTTTATCGAACAGCATCTCTGGGATGACCGCGACATCCCCGCGCTGGCCCGGATGGCCGAGGCGATGAAATCCCACGGCGCACTCGCAGGCATCCAGCTTGCTTATTCCGGCATCAACGGCCCCAACCTCTATTCCCGCGAAGTTCCCCTCGCCGTCTCGGGTGGCCCGATCCTGACCTTCACCTCTGATCCCGTGCAAGCGCGCACCATGGACCGGGAAGATATCCGCGACTTGCGCCGCTGGTTCCGCAACGCCTTTCGCCGGTCACAGACCGCAGGCTTTGACCTGATCTGCCTCTACGGCGCACATGGCTTTGGCATCCTGCAACATTTCCTTTCCCGCAACACCAATCACAGAACCGACGAATACGGTGGCAGCTTGGAGAACCGCGCCCGCTTCCTGCGCGAGATCGTCGACGAGGCGCGCGAAGAAACCAAGGGCGAGCTTGCCATTTCCCTGCGCCTTTCCTTGCACGAAGCAGGCGAGATGGGCTTTTCCAACACTGAACTCCGCGACTTCATCGAAATGCATGGCGACCTTCCCGATATCTGGGATCTCGCCCATGGCACGTGGGAAGCCTGCTCCGGCACCTCCCGCTTCAAACCCGAAGGCGCGCAGGAAGACCTTGTAAAGGGCATCAAGACGCTCACCAGCAAACCCGTCGTCGGCGTCGGCCGCTTCACCTCTGCCGATGCCATGGTGCGGCAAATCAGGTCCGGCGTACTCGATTTCATCGGCGCTGCCCGCCCCTCCATCGCCGATCCTTACCTGCCCAAGAAGATCAAGGAAGGCCGCTTCGACGACATCCGCGAATGCATCGGCTGCAACATCTGCGTCTCGGGCGACATGACCCAAGGCATCAGCCGCTGCACCCAGAACACCGCCTTCATGGAGGAATGGCGCAAAGGCTGGCACCCCGAACGGGTCCACCCCAAGGGAAAATCCGAAAGCGTGCTGATCGTGGGCGCAGGCCCGGCGGGGTTGGAGGCTGCGCATATCCTTGGCAAGCGCGGTTATCAGGTTACGCTGGCCGAGGCCACCACCACCCTTGGCGGCCGCGTCGCCCGTGAACGCATCCTTCCGGGCCTTTCCGCATGGGGCCGCGTGGCCGATTACCGCGCGGGCCAGATCGCCCCCATGCCCAATGTACAAACCTATCTCGACAGCCGCCTGACGCCCGATGACATCCTGTCTTTCGGCATCGAACATGTTGCCATCGCCACAGGCTGCCACTGGCGGCGCGATGCGGTGGCGCGCCTTCACCTCCACCCGATCCCCACCGATCCCAACATGCCGATCTTCACCCCGGATGATCTGATGGCAGGCGGCGGCCCCAAAGGCAGCAATGTCCTGCTTTACGACGATGACCATTTCTACATGGGCTCGGTCATGGCCGAACTTCTGGTCGCACGCGGCTGCACGGTGGATTTCGTGACCCCTGCGGTGAAGGTCGCCGAATGGACTGACAACACCCTTGAACAGGCCACGATCCAGCGCCGCCTGGCCGGCCTTGGTGTGCGCCTGCATCTGTCGCACGCGCCTGACCGGATCCACGCAACCGGGGCTGATGTCACCTGCACCTGGAACGACCAAACCCGCCAGATCGCCTGCGATGCTGTGCTGATGGTCACCGCGCGCATCCCAGAAGACGCCCTCTTCCATGACCTGAAGGCCCGCGACTGGAAAGGGGCAGGCATCGCCTCGCTCAAATTGATCGGCGATGCTGCCTCCCCCGGCCCCATCGCCTGGGCCACCTATGCCGGTCGGCGCTATGCCGAAGAACTGGATCAACCTGACATCGGCGATGCGCTTTCCTTCCGGCGCGAGATTGCGGCCCTCCTGCCACCCTCTCTTCTGACCCCATGATGGAAAAGTGAAATCATCAGTGCAAATTTGCTCCGCACGACGACAAATTTCGTTCGAATCTGAAAAGCAAGAAATCAGCTTGGATCAAGCCAAACGCCCTGCGTGAACCCCCGAACACCCCGCCGCAGCCTGTCGACACAGTCGACCGACTCATGGCGGCCTCTTTTGCCCCTTTGGCATACTTCTCGCAGCAGGGCTGGCACCTGCCCCAAAACACCACCCAAGCGTGCAACCCTCCCGGCAGTCGCCGCCAGATCATCTTTCCACGCCTATAACTTGCGTTGCAGACCGCTCGTCCATGACAGGGGTAGAATATCCGCCTGCGCCCAAGGGCCCTATTCCAGTGGCCAGAAAAAGGCACGCCGAACAATCGGCAGCGCCATGAGGCACAGGATCGTTTCCCTTGCAGAACTTGTCAAAGATTGCGCCGGATCAGGTCGCATCCACCCCCCGCTTCCGCCCGACGCGGCCCGAAATCCCGGCGCTCGCCCTTGCTCTGGGCGTGTCGCTGTTCATCATGGCGGCTCACAACCTCACCTTCTGGCACCGCGCCTGGATCGTCTTTGACGGCAATATCCGTCAGGTCGCCGGATGGGGCATCGCCGTCTGGATGCTCACACTGCTCACGGTGTCGTTCTTCGGCTTCCGCTGGCTTCTCAAACCCGTCGCAGCCTTCCTGCTGATCCTTTCGGCGGTGACATCTTATTACATGGACAGCCTCGGCATCATCATCGACCGCGAGATGATCCAGAACGCCATGCTCACGACGATGACGGAATCCAAACATCTTATTACCCTCGGGTTCCTCACGCATGTCGCGATCTGGGGCCTCTTGCCCGCTGCCGCCGTGCTGTGGGTCCGCATCCGCCCGACACCGCTGTTCACGAATATCTGGCGCTGGGCGCTCACGGTGATCCTGGCACTGGCCATCTTTGCCGGCGCGCTGTTCAGCGACTTCAAGGCTTATTCCGCCGTGGCCCGCGAACGCAAGGATGTGTTGGCCAGCTATCAGCCCGGCGCCGCCATCGCCGGGGCGGCGCGTTATTCCAAGATGATGCTGCGCACCAAAAACGTTACCGTGGCCCCGCTGGGTGCCGATGCGCGCAAGGGCCCGCTGATCACCGCCGCGGCCAAGCCGGTTCTGACCGTTGTCTTCGTGGGCGAAACCGCGCGGGCGCAGAATTTCGGCCTGAACGGCTATGACCGCCCCACCACCCCCGAACTGGCCCAGCGCGATGTTGTGAACTTCACCGACGTCTCCTCCTGCGGCACTTCAACCGCCGTGTCAGTGCCCTGCATGCTGTCGAACCTCACCCGCGACGGCTATTCCTATGACAATGGCATCCGGCAGGAGAACCTGACCGATGTCCTGTCCCACGCCGACATCGACGTTCTCTGGTGGGATAACAACACCGGCGACCAGGGCACCGCCGGCCGCGTGGCAAAGGCCCGCCGCATGACTGCTGCCGATGATCCCGCCGCCTGCGCACAGGGCGAATGCACCGATGCGGTCTTCCTGAACCCACTCAAACAGGCCCTGCCCACCCTGAAACGTGACACAGTCCTGTTCATTCACATGATCGGCAGCCACGGCCCCGCCTATTACCTCCGCTACCCAGCCGAGGCAGAGGTCTTCGCCCCCGCCTGCCGCACCGCCGAATTTGCCGATTGCACAACCGATGAAATCGTCAACGCCTACGACAACTCCATCCGCTTTACCGATCACGTCATCGCCCAGACGATCGACCTTCTGGCCGCGCAATCCGATGTCATTCCGGCCGTCTTCTTCCTGTCAGATCACGGGGAATCCCTTGGTGAAGATGGCCTCTACCTTCATGCCGCGCCCTATTTCCTTGCCCCGGACACGCAAACGCAGGTGCCGATGGTGATGTGGCTTTCCCCGCTCTATCAGCAGGAACTGAAGGTCGACCAAGCCTGCCTGAAGATCAAAGCTGATACGGAACTGAGCCAGGACAACGTCTTCCACACCGTCCTTGGCCTGATGGACGTGGTCACCACGGTGCGGGATGACAGTCTCGATCTTGCCACCACCTGCCGCAGCTGACGCCAGATCCGCGCGTCGGGGTCAGACGGCAACCCCGGCGCGCAGACCGTCAAAAACCGCCTCTTCCGCCGTGCGCGGGGCCAGACAATCGCCCGCCATGTGCAACTCGATCCCCAGCGCTGTCACAGCCTCTGACAGGTCATCCACCGGTTGGTGGCCAAGGCACAGCACCAGCGTGTCAACACCCTCCACCTCAACCGCCTCCCCCGACGGCACATGTTGCAGGAACACACTACCGCCAGCCGTGCCGAACAGCCGCATGTAAGGCCGCACCTCCACCCGCAAACGGTGCAACTCAGCAGCGATGTTGTCGCGCACATAGAGCGGCAGCACCTCACCCGCATGCAGCCCGTTGACTGCAAGTGTCACCGCGGACCCCGCCTTCGCCAGCCCCTCCGCCACGCCCGGACCGATCCAGTCGCAGCGCCAATCCGCAATCACCACCCGTGCGCCAACCTTCACCTCGCCGCGCAGCACCTGCCATGCGGTCACCACCTGCACCGTTCCATCTTGGGGCATGTCCGCTGGCACATGCGGCACCGCCCCCGTGGCCAGGATCACCGCATCCGGTCGCTCCGACGCCAGCAATTCAGCCGTCACTCGCTGCCCCCGGCGCACCCGCACTTGTGCAAGTTCCATCTCGCGCAGCAGGTTGGTGACGATCCCGCCGAACTCCGCCCGCCTTGGCAACAACTGCGCCAACAGCGCCTGCCCACCCGGTTGCGCCGCCGCCTCATAGAGCGTGACCGCATGCCCGCGCTTCGCCGCCGTCACGGCGGCCTTCATCCCCGCCGGGCCACCGCCCACAACCATCACCCGCTTCTGCCGCGGCGCAGGCACAAACTGCCCGTAAACCAGTTCCCGCCCCGTCTCAGGATGCTGGATGCAGGACACCGGCAAACCCTTGTGGAAATGCCCGATACAGGCCTGATTGCAGCCGATACAGGCGCGGATGTCGTCCACCGCCCCCCGCGCCGCCTTGGCGGGCATCTCCGGATCGGCGATCAACGCCCGCGTCATGCCACAGACATCCGCCAGCCCCGCGGCCAGAATGGCCTCGGCTTCCTGCGGCTGGTTGATCCGCCCGGCCACAAAGACCGGCACTTTCAACGCCTTGCGGAACGCCCCTGCATCCGGGGCCACATAACCCGGCGCATAGGCCATCGGCGGCGCAATATGAACCGCCCCCCCGACCGAGGCTGATGTGCCTGTCGTCACATTCACATAATCAAGGTCCGCCTCCAGCGCGACACAGGCCGCCTGCGCCTCCTCCCCGGTCAGCCCCTCATCATCCCGCTCGCCCGCGCTGATCCGCAGCCCGATGACAAAATCCTCGTCCGTCTGCGCGCGGATGGCCTGCAGCACCTCGCGCAGGAACCGCAGCCGCCGCTCCTCATCCCCGCCATAGCCATCACTGCGCCGGTTCACCCGGGGGTTCAGGAACTGCGCCGGCAGATAGCCATGGCTTGCCACCACCTCCACCCCGTCCAGTCCCGCCGCCCGCATCCGCCGCGCCGCCGCCGCATAGCCCGCCACGATCTCATCAATCAACGGCAGGGTCAGGGCGCGCGGCATCACATGGAACCGCTCATTCGGGCTGACGGATGGCGCATAGGCCACTGCCAGCAGCCCATCCGCGCTTTCCATGATTTCGCGCCCCGGGTGAAACAGCTGTGAAAACACCGTCACCCCTTCGGCATGCAGGGCATCCGCCAGCCGCCGATAGCCGGGAATACACGCATCCGTCGTCGCCATCAGCAGATGCGATGTATAGCGCGCCGTCTCATGCACCCCTGCCACCTGCGTCACGATCAGCCCGACACCACCCCGCGCCCGCGCCAGATGATAAGCGATCAGCGCTTCATTGACCGTGCCATCCACCGGCAGCACGGTGTCATGCCCGGTCGACATGATCCGGTTGCGCAGGGTTGCGCCGCGAATGCGCAACGGCGCGAAAAGATGCGGAAATCCCGTCCCTGATCGCGTCTGTTCCTCCGGCATGTCATGGCTCCAGTTCCCGCTGCGCCCTTTGCTACACCGCCCCGCCCGCCCGCGCCAATCCGCGGGCGACGCCACCTTGCTCCGGCGCGACGGTACGACCGCCCGGAATCTCGCCGGTCAATGTCCGACTTCGCCGATGCAGCACAGAACACCGTCACGCAAAAGACGCGTCACCCGTGGCCGTCCTCTTGCCCCTCCGCCTCGCCCTGCGTCCAGAACTGCACCAGCAGCATCGTCATCGTGGCGGCCAGCGGGCCAAGGATGAATCCCGGCGCGCCAAACAGGACAAGGCCGCCAATGATCGAAATGAACGCAGGGATGGTGTGCAGGCGCAGACGGTTGCCCACGAACATTGGCCGCAGCACGTTGTCGATGCTGCCAACCACAATCCCGCCCCAGGCGGCCAGAACCAGCGCGCGCGCCCAACTTCCATCCAGCAAAAGCAGGATCGCCGCCGGGATCCAGACGATAAAGGCCCCAAGCACCGGCACGATGGACAAAAGCCCCATCACCAAACCCCACAGCAAAGGCGTGGGCAAACCCAGCGCCCAGAACATCAATCCGCCCAAACTGCCCTGAACTGCCGCAACAGCCAGCGTCCCGTAGACTGTCGCATGCACCGTTTCCTCCACGCGCCGCAGCACCTGCTCTGTCTCGGGCCGTGTCAGCGGCAACCAGGTCAGGATCATCGCCCTTGCCGCCAGCCTGTCGCGCAGAAAGTAGAACAACAGGTAAAAGGTGATGAACACCTCAACCACCTGCAACAACGACCCGCGAACAAAACTCGCTCCCAGATTGCTCAGCCAGGTCGCAATGCCCGACATCATCGACGGCAGATCGAACTGCCGGTCAATCCAGGCCCCAAACGGCGCAAGGGCAGGATGGCTGTCAAGCAGCGACTGAAGCTCGCCGCCCTCCACCCGCGCCTGAAGTGCCTGAATGCCAGAGGCCGCTTCCGTGATCAGCCGTTCAACGACGAAAACGGCAGGCACGACGACGACAACCATCACGATGGCCGTCGAAAGCAGCGCCGCGATATTGGGATGCCGCACGAACCTTTCGATCCGGGCATGGAGCGGCGCAAACAGGATGGCCAGGGTCAGCGCCCAGGTGATGGCCCCAAGGAAGGGCCAGGCCACAAGCAGACACAAAAGAATGCCCGCAGCACTGGCAATGGCCAATGAAAGACGCCTGATGCGACTGCGGCGGGGGGATGGGGCGGATGCTGGCAACAGGCGTTCCTGCATGACTTGAGTTGATGTTACCCCCGCATCGCAATCATCGCCTTGATGCAGGTTACCGTTCTTCTCACCCAGGTCGCGCTGATCGGATTCGCCCTACGAATGCCGGCAGCCAAGCCTGGGTGATCCAGATCAATACAGGCACAGGTCCTGCGGCCTATGCATTGATCCTGAACAAAGGCGCGCCAGATTTTCATGGAACCTGCTCTGCTTCTCGACCCTCCGATCCTGAACCTTGTCAGCGCCGTCGCTGTCGGGGCCCTGATCGGCGCGGAACGGGAACGGCGCAAAGGCGAAGGCCCGGCACGCGCCCCGGCCGGGATCCGGACCTTCACCATCACCTCTCTGTCGGGGGCCGTGGCCTTCTCACTCGGGGGCATCGGCCTTCTCGCCGTTCTGACCGGCAGCGTCGCGATCATGGTCGCCATCTCGTATTGGCGGGCGCAGGATCAGGATCCGGGACTAACCACGGAAATCGTCCTCGTCCTGACGGCGCTTCTTGGTGGCATGTGCATGCAATCGCCCCAGACAGCCGCCGCAATCGCCGTTGCGGTGACGGTCCTGCTCTACACCAAGGCATGGCTGCATAACCTTGTCATCACGGTGATATCCAAGGCCGAACTCGACGACGCCCTGATCTTTGCAGCGGCGACGCTTGTTGTCCTGCCGCTTGTGCCAAACCGGCCAATGGGCCCTTACCTTGCGCTCAATCCGCACTCGATATGGGTCGTGATCGTGCTGGTCATGGCAATCAGCGCAGCAGGGTATGTAGCGGTGCGCCTATTCGGGGCACGGTTCGGATTGCCGCTGGCCGGGGCCATCTCGGGTTTCATCTCCAGCGCAGCCACCATCGGCGCGATGGGATCGCGGGCCAAGAAATCCAAAGACCTGCTTTCAGCCTGCGTCGCGGGCGCGGTCCTGTCGACCGTCGCCACGATAGCCCAGATGGCGCTGGTCGTTGGGGCCACCAGCATGCCCACCCTGATCGCCCTGTCGGGGCCGCTGCTTCTGGCCGGGGTCGTCGCTGCGGTCTATGGTCTGGCTTTCACGCTTCTTGCGGCCCGCAATGCGGGGGGTGATACAGTGCAGACTGGCGGCGTCTTCAGCCTGAACACAGCCCTCGCTTTCGGCGTCATCCTTGGACTGGTTCTCCTCATCTCGGCGGGTCTCCAAACACGGTATGGTGACACAGGCGTGCTTCTCGCTGCGGCGATCGCCGGATTGGTGGACACGCATGCCGCGGGAATATCAGTGGCAACGCTTGTGGCCTCCGGCAAAATCATCCCGCAGGATGCCGTTCTCCCCATCCTCGCTGGCTTGACCTCAAACACTCTGACAAAGATCGTCATGGCCGCCACCAGCGGCGGCTGGCCCTTCGCGCTCCGCGTCGTGCCCGGTCTGATCCTTGTCACACTAGCGGCCTGGGTCGGCCTCTATCTGCCCCTGGTCTGAAACTGACCGGGCCACCCGCCAGACCGACAGTCGCCAAGCTACCCACCTGCGCAGGGCGGAAACGAAACACTTGTTCTCCAACAGAAAAACGGCCTGCACCTCTTGCAGGCCGGCGGCCAAATGGGAGCCCAAGCCGACTTTTCCGCCTCTGTCAGCCGAACACCAGCCCACCATCCACAATCAGGTTCTGCCCGGTCACAGCCCGCCCCCAAGGCGAGGCGAAAAACAGCACGGCATCCGCCAGATCCTCTGGCGACGTGACCCGCCCCAATGGGGTTTGGCTGGCAACGATATCGAACACAGCCTCCGGCGTGGCGCGGCTTGCATCCGTCGTGCGCAGCAACCCGCCCGACACCATGTTGACGGTCACACCCAACGGACCAAGCTCTTTCGCCGCCGTGCGCGTCAGCGCAAGCAGCGCGCCTTTGGCGGCAGTATAGTCGTGATAGGGCACGACGGGGTTCTGCATCAGATTGGTGCCGATTGTGATGACCCGCCCGAACCCCTGCGCTGCAAAATGCGGCCGCAACACCTGCATGCAGTTCAGCGCGCCCCCTACGGCAGTCTGGGCCTGCGCCGCGATCTCGGCCCAGGTCAGGCTGTCCAGATGCGACCGCGCATCCCCGTTGAACGAAAAATCCGCCAGCGCATTATGCACCAGCACATCCGGTGCTCCGAAGGTTTCGCTGATGCGCGCCACCATCGCCGCAACCTGCGCAGGATCGGTGACGTCTGCCGCAAAGGCAGCAGCACGCGGCCCGATCTCGGCTGCCAAGGCCTGCGCCTTTGCTTCGCTGTTGCGATAGTTGATGGCAACGCGCGCCCCTTCACGGGCAAAAGCACGGGCAATGGCCGCACCAAGGCCACGGCCAGCGCCAGTCACAAGAACGGTCAATTCGGAAAGCGGGCGCGTCATGGGGTATCTCCTTCAAAGAAGGCGTGGAAATGGTGGGTGGGGCCATGCCCATGACCGACGGTCAGCGCATCCGCCGTGGCGATCGCGCGGGCGACATAGGCTTTGGCGGCATTCGCCGCCTCGGCAAGCGGCAGGCCAAGGCCAAGCTGCGTCGCAAGCGCGGATGACAGGGTGCATCCCGTCCCATGCGTCTTGTGCGAAGCATGCCGTATCCCCGGCAACCATGTGGTGGCCTCTGCCGTGACCAGCAGGTCCGGACACTCACCCCCCGGCAAATGCCCGCCTTTCAGCAGCACCGCCCGTGGCCCCAGCGACAGCAACGCCTGCGCCTGCGCCGCCATTCCTTCCAGCGATACGGCCTCCGGCTGGGCCAGAAGATCGGCCGCTTCAGGCAGATTCGGCGTGATGACCGTGGCCAGCGGCACGGCGGCGCGCAATGCGGCAACCGCCTCGGCCATCAACAAACGATCCCCGCTCTTGGCAACCATGACCGGGTCAAGCACCACCGGCACATCCAGCCCGGCCAGCGCCGCAAAAACAGCCTCAACCATCGCAGCGGTGCCAAGCATCCCGATCTTGACTGCATCAATCCGGATATCGGCCCGCAAGGCCGCGATCTGCCGGACGACAAACCCCGGATCGATCATCTGAACCGCTGCAACGCCTTGAGTGTTCTGCGCGGTCAAAGCCGTGATCACAGCCATCGCATAGCCGCCATTGGCGGAAATGGCCTTGATATCGGCCTGAATGCCTGCCCCACCCGAAGGGTCAGAGCCGGCGATGGACAGTGTATTGGGGATCATGCCATCCCCCATTCCGCAACCAGTGCGGCTGTGGCGGCTTCCGGGTCCACCGCGCGCACCACCGCCGAAACCACCGCCAGACCTGCGGCACCCGCCGCCCGCACCGCCGCCGCATCGCCCGGGCCGATACCGCCGATGGCATAGGTCGGCAGCCGCGCCTCTGCGATGATCGCCGCCAGCCCGTCAAACCCGATGGGCGCGGCATGATCGGGCTTGGTGGCGGTCGCGCGCACGGGGCCCGCGCCGATGTAATCGACCAACCCGCGCGGGATGCCCCTCGCCTGTCGAACCGTTTCGATCGATAGCCCCAGCAGCATACCTGGCGGCATCCGCCGCCGGATCGCGGCCGCGTCGCCATCCCCCTGCCCTATATGCAAACCATGCGCGCCCGTGCTCAGCGCGACGTCCACCCGATCATTCACGATCAGCCTTGCCCCCAAGGCCGCAACGCGCGGGATCAGCCCGGCAACCAGCGCCGCAAGGTCGGCATCCGACGCATGCTTGTCGCGGATCTGAATCAGGGCCGCCCCCCCGCGCGCCGCAGCCAGCGCCTGTTCGGCGACAGGCAGACCAGCCCCGGGATCAGTGATCACATAAACCGGCCAAATCATGCGCGTCCCACCCTTGCGTCCCGGCTCAACGCATCAGGCGTCAGGGCGTGCAGCGTATCCAGAAAGGCCACCTGAAAACTGCCCGGCCCATGGGCCAGCGCTGCCGCCCGCTCGCCCGCCAGCCCGTAACAGGCCATCGCCGCCACCGTCGCCTCAAGCGGGCGTTGTCCCACCACAAAGGCGGCGATCACCCCATTCAGCGAACACCCCAGCGCGGTGACACAAGGCATCAGCGCATGGCCGTTGAACACGCGCAGAGCTTCCGCCCCATCCGTGATGAAATCCACCGGGCCAGATACGGCCACGACCGCGCCTATCCGTCGGGCCAGTTCGCGCGCAGCCTCTTCGGCCGCCTCGACCGGATCGGTCGCATCCGCCCCGCGCCCCTTGGCCCCGATTCCCGCCAAAGCCATGATTTCCGACGCATTTCCGCGAATGACCGCAGGCCGCAGCGCTAGCAGCCGACGACAGACCTCTTGCCGAAAGCGTGTCGCCCCGACACCAACAGGATCCAGCACCCAAGGCCGACCCGCGGCCACCATCGCCGCCGCGGCCAATTCCATCGACTCGGCCCACGGCGCATCCAGCGTGCCAATATTGATGCTCAGCGCCTGCGCCAGCCCGGCAAACTCGGCCACCTCTTCGCGGGCATGCACCATGGCAGGCGATGCCCCCACCGCCAGAAGCACATTCGCCATGACATTCATGGCCACATAGTTCGTGATGTTGTGCACCAATGGCGCGGTCGCGCGCATCCGATGCAGATAGTCGCCGCAGTTTTCCATCTTGTCCTCCCGCCCACGCAGGAGGCCGAGGACAGATGCCCAGCCAAGAATGGCAAAACGCACCCGCCGCGGACTCCCTACGCCAGCATGATCTGGTTCAGGTTCAAAGGGTGCTTCTCAGCCCGGTGTCCCGGACGCCCCTGTCGCAGCGCGAAAGTCCAAGCAGCGCCAGAAAATGTCAAGAAGCGCGCGGCACTTGGCCCATGAAAAAAGAACCCCGCGCATCGACCACTGGCCGCCTCAAAACAATGCCAGCCGGGCCCTTATCGTGGAGATAACTGTCCAAAGCAGCCAATTTCGCTCAACCTTCCCGTGGAGTTTTCAGAAAATCGGCATGGGTTCGGGCAAGGTTGGCCAACCAACCACGCAGTCCCCGGGAAGGATCGATCAAAGCAAGAAGTGGCGGTGCTGTCAGACGAATGCGAACCAGTCTCCGTTTCTCAATCCCACCTTTCGATCAGGCAGTTAGAAAGCCGTGCCAATCGGCAATAGCAGCGGCGCGGGTCTGCTTGTCGGTGTTGCGGCACTGCAGGTGGCGCTCCTTTGGAAAGTGGTTGTGGACTGAGGCATCGACCGAGGCGAACTTCAGTGGCGTTCGCATGCGCCGGAACCGCAACATCGCCGGATCTCTTCGTCCGAAAGGGAGGTGCGGGTTCTCGGCAAGGTAGTAGAACCAGTGACCGATATCGCAACAATCGCCGCGTCCACTGCAGAGCATCACCGCTAGGCGAATGAGCTAAGGGACAGTCTTATTGTAGCGAAAGGGCGAACGTTTTACCACGCGGCCTAGTCAAAGCGACGGCTTGTCATGCGGCAAGCAATGTTCTTCTGAAAGCGCTCCTTCCATCAATGAGACTGACATGGCAGCTTTAACTAGTGCGAGCTTCAACGCGCATTTATGAGCTTTGACATACCTGCGGCTGCAAGGTCTTCCTGACCCCTTTCGACTGCGTTTATCACCTCGTAATACTCTGCTTCCACTGCTTGGGCGAGACCTTCGGGGGGTGCCCTGCCGTCACTTGTTAAGCGCCTTTGAACTGCGACCGCGATGCCGAATTCCATGATGGAAGAAGCCGCTCGCAGGAAGGGATTGCCAGAGGCCTCGGTCAACAGGCGGTGGATTTCGAAGAGGGCAAGGGCAAAAGGTTCAGGCTGATGCGCCAGCACGGATTGCTGGTTCAGCCAGTAATGCATCAGCCGCAGATGTTCTGCTTCTCGGTTTCGGGCGGCGAGGCGGGCGGCTTGTAGCTCGAGGCTTTCGCGGATCACGTCGAAGGCGGCCAGAAAGGCGGGGGAGGGACCGCTTTCGAGCTTCCAGGAAAGCACTTGCCGGTCAAACAGGTTCCAGCGTGATTGTGGCAGCACGCGGGTGCCGACCTTGGCCCGTGCCTCGACAAGGCCTTTCGCCTCCAGCGTTTTCAACGCCTCTCGCAGCACGGTGCGCGAGACACCGAAGCGATCCATCATTTCGGCGTCACCCGGCAGGCTTGAGCCCACGGGCATCTCGCCTGCGACGATCGCGCGCCCAACCTCGTTTATCACATAGGAATGGAAGTTCCGCGCCGATTGCCGCCCGGAGAGCGTGCGGATCAGGCTCCCGGGTTCGCTCATCTCATCAGATCCAAGGGCTTAGTTGCGTCGCGTCCCGGCCCGGAAGACGAGCCGTTGCAACACGATGAACATAAACAAAAGCACGCCGACGACAATCTTGGTCCACCAACTCGACAAGGTTCCATCAAAGACGATGTAGGTCTGCACCAGTCCTTGTAGCATCACGCCGATGAAGGTGCCTGCCACAAAGCCATATCCGCCCGTCAAAAGCGTGCCGCCAATCACCACGGCGGCGATGGCATCAAGCTCTACCCCCAAGGCATTCAGTGAGTATCCGGCCGAGGTATATAGCGAAAATACAACACCGGCGAGGCCTGCAAGACCGGAGGAAAGAGCGTAGATCGCAATCGTCGTCCGCGCCACGGGCACGCCCATCAGCGCGGCAGAAGTTTCCGATCCACCAAGCGCATAGACGTTGGACCCGAAGCGCGTGCGATGTGCCAGAAGAATGGCCGCGGCAAAGACGGCCAACATGATCATGCCAATCACCGTCAGACGCCCCCCCCCCGGCATCAGGATGTAGCTTTTGGAAACGGATGAGAAAAACTCGTGCTGGATTCCGATGCTGTCGGGCGAAAGGACCGATGCCCCGCCTCGCGCCAGGAACATGCCCGCCAGAGTGACAATGAAGCTTGGGACCCGCAGGTAATGGATCGCCGCCCCCATGATCGCCCCAAACAGAGCGGCTACGGTCAGAGCAATGGCAAAGGCCAGTAGCGGATGCAGATTCAGCCACATGATCAGCACGGCAATCAGCACGGTCGTAAAGCCGATAACCGCACCCACCGAAAGGTCGATCCCACCCGACAGGATCACGAAGGTCATCCCAACCGCAGCGATCCCCATAAAGGCGTTGTCGGTCAGGAAATTGCCCAAAACGCGAGTGGACAGCATCCCGGGGTGCTGGATCACGGCCAGAAGATAGGCGAACAGAAAGATTGCCGTGGTGGCAAGAAGCGGACGCAGGCTGCGGTTCATTGTGGATTTCCGGGGCGGCCGTCAGGACGGCGGCGGAACACCCGCGCCGAAAGCGGCGATTGCAGGACAAGGATGACGATGATCACGGCCGATTTGACTACGAGGTTGAATTCGGGCGAGAAGCCCGAAATGAGGATGCCGGTGTTCATCGCCTGGATGATCATCGCACCCAAAACAGCCAGCGGGATCGAAAACCGCCCCCCCATCAGCGACGTGCCACCAATGACCACGGCGAGGATGGCGTCCAACTCCAGCCAGAGGCCGGCATTGTTTGCGTCTGCCCCGCGAATGTCACCGGCCACGATGAGGCCCGCAATGGCGGCGCAGAAGCCGGCAAAGGTATAGACGATCAGCAAAAGCGTTCCCGCAGAAAGCCCGGCAAACCGCGCCGCAGACCGGTTCACCCCGACCGCCTCGATCAACAGGCCCAAGGCGGTGCGCCGCACGATCAGGGTGGCAACGATCATCAGAACAATCGCAATAACCACCGGCGTCGGAAGTCCAAGTATTGATCCGGTACCAAGAAAGACCAGAAGAGGATCGGCAAAGGTGACGATGGACCCTTCGGTTATCAGTTGCGCCAGCCCTCGCCCCGCGACCATAAGCACCAGCGTGGCGATGATGGGCTGAATGTCCAGACCCGTTACGAGGATGCCGTTCCACAACCCGCAAAGAAGCCCAGCGGCCAGAGCCGCCAGCACGGCGACAGTGGCAGGAACCCCCGAACTGACCAGCGTTGCCGCAACGGCACCAGAGATCGCCATGACTGCGCCGACCGACAGATCGACACCCTTGGTCGCGATGACGGCCGTCATGCCAATGGCCAGTATTGCCACCGGGGCCCCCCGGTTCAGAACATCAATCAGGCTGCCGAACAGTCGTCCATCTTGCCATGTGATGGTGAAAAAGCCGGGAAACAGAAGCCAGTTCACGAGCAACACCGCGACCAGCGCGATGACCTGAGGTCGTGTAAAGAAGGTATATATGGGTCGTGCAGGCGGATGCGGCGGCTGACTGCTGGGCCGGATGTCGGCGGTGGGGCGGGTCATGCATTGGTCTCCCTTGGCGCGCCGGCAATGGCCTGAACAATCCCATCCGGCGCAATCGCATCGCCAGCCAGTTCGGCCACCATTTCCCGGTCGCGCATGACGACCACGCGGTTGGAATAGGCCACCACTTCATCCAGTTCGGACGAAATGACGAACAGCGCCAACCCCTCCTCTCGCAGTCGATTGATGGTTCGGACAATTTCGGCATGGGCACCCACGTCGATGCCGCGGGTCGGCTCGTCTAGGATCAGAAAGGTTGGATCTATGGCCAACCAGCGCGCAAGGATGACCTTTTGCTGATTGCCGCCCGACAACAGCCGCACTGGCATGTCGTGATTGGCTGCGCGGATATCCAGCGCCTCTGCATAGCGCCCTGCGAGTTCAATCTGGTCATCGCGGTTCAATGTGCGGAACCAGCCCAGCTTGGCCTGCAGGGCGATGATGATGTTCTCGCGGACGGAGAGATCGCCAAAGATGCCGTCCAGCTTGCGGTCCTCGGGGCAGAAGCCGAACCCTGCGGCAACAGCTTGGGCAGGGTTGCGGATCGTCATGGCCTTGCCCTTGACCACAACCTCGCCTTGATCGGCAGTATCGACGCCAAACATCAGGCGGGCAACTTCGGTTCGGCCAGATCCAAGCAACCCCGCCACCCCGACGACTTCGCCCTCATGGATGGCAAGATCGAACGGTGACATGTCCTTGCGGCCGAGGCCTTTGAACTGGACATGCACGTCTCCGCGCGCGGCCCCGCCCAGCGCTGATGGATGGTGGTCGAAGGCCACATCCTTGCCCAGCATCATTCGGACGACGTCGGTGGTGCTTAGCGTGTTCAGCGGTTGCGTTACGATCTTGCGACCGTTGCGCAGGATCGTCACCCGGTCGGCCAGATCAAAGACCTGATCCAAGAAATGGGTGATGAAGATGATGCTCAGACCCTGGTCACGCAGATTGCGAACAACCTCGAACAGACGTTGCACTTCGTTCCGGTCAAGGCTGGCGGTTGGTTCATCCAGCACCAGCACCTTGCCGGACAACTCCACCGCACGGGCGATGGCGACGATCTGCTGCACTGCGACAGAAAACTCCGACAGTTCCGCCCGCACATCGATAGCGAGGCCGTAGCGGGCCAGCAAGTCGCGGGCAAGGTCTTCGCTGCGGCGGCGGTCGATCAGGCCGAAACGGGTGGGTTGGCGGCCAAGGAAGAGGTTCTCCGCGACCGATCGGTTCGGCAACAGGTTGACCTCTTGATAGACCGTGCCGATGCCATAGCTTTGGCCATGCAGCGGGTCACGCAGGTGGATCGGTTCTCCGTCGAGCAGCAACGCGCCGCTGTCCGGCTGATAGGCCCCGGTCAGGATCTTGATCAAGGTCGATTTCCCGGCGCCATTCTCACCCAGCAGGGCATGCACCTCGCCTGCGTTGGCGGTGAAATCCACTGTGTCCAGTGCCCGGTGCTGCCCAAAGACTTTGACGATCCCGCGCGCCTCTAGAACCGGCGTCTTGTCTGTGTCGGACATGGCCGCCCCCCCTTGCCATTCTTTCCTGTGACTGTCCGCTTATCATGCGGATAAAGCAATTCCGCCGGGCGGCGGTGTGACGCCACCGCCCGACGAGGCCTCGGGGAGGACACCTAGTAGCCGAGGCCTTTGCGACGGTCGTATTCACCCTGCGGGTCATCCGCGGGGGTATAGAGCTTGGATTCCGTGATGATGAACTTCTCGGGCACGGTGCCCGCATCCCAGTAGGCTTGCAGCGCTTCGAAGGCAGGGCCTGCCATGTTGGGGGTCAACTCGACGGTGGCATTTGCTTCACCAGCTACCATCGCAGCAAAGATATCGGGCACTGCGTCGATCGAAACGACCAGAATATCCGACCCTGGCTTCAACCCGGCATCCTTGATCGCCTGGATCGCACCGACGGCCATGTCATCATTGTGGGCGTAAACTGCACAGATATTCGCACCACCACCTTCGGCCTTCAGGAAGCCTTCCATCACTTCCTTGCCTTTGGAGCGGGTAAAATCACCCGTCTGGCTGCGAATGATCGCAAGGTTTGCCTTGCCGGCCAGAGCCTCTTCAAACCCCTGCTTGCGGTTGATCGCGGGGGATGAACCGACGGTGCCCTGCAATTCGACAACATTGCACTGTTTGTCGCCCACGGCACCTACCAGCCATTCCCCGGCAACGCGGCCTTCCTTCACTTGGTCGGAGGCGACCGAGGTCAAGTACAAGTCCTCTGGTGCTTCAATCCCACGGTCCAGCAGAACGACGGGGATGTTCGCTTCTTTCGCTTCGGTCAGCACCTCTTCCCAACCGGTCGCGACCACAGGGGCCACGAGGATGGCGTCGACACCCTGGGCCACAAAGCCTCGGATCGCTTTGATCTGGTTTTCTTGCTTTTGCTGAGCATCGGCAAACTTCAGATCAATACCCCGCGCCTCGGCCTCGGCCTTGGTGACGCTGGTTTCTGCAGCACGCCAGCCGGATTCAGACCCGATCTGCGAGAAGCCGATGACTTTTCCGTCCAGGCCCTCGGCCCATGCAGTTGACAGCAACAAGCCACCAACCCCCGCGCCGAGCGCGAGAGATTTTAAAAGCTTCATGTAATCCTCCCATGGATTCTGACGCCAACCTCTCCTCAGGGTGGCTGAACGCAACGGTATCAAAAGTAATACTATATGCAACATTCCTGTTCGGCTGATGCCTGGTTGCAGAATTCCGTGGAATAGCTTTGACCACTTTGCCAGGTTATCCTGATGAGAATATTAGATATTCTAGGCGTCGGGTTCGGCCTCGGCTGGGCCGTCTAGCTCTGGCAACTGAGTTGTCCGACGGAATTGAACGGGTGTTCAGGTACTAGAAATCTCTTCTTTGGGATCAGAGTTTGCCAAGAACCGCTCAGAGAAAACGAGAGTCGAATCAGTCCATCTTGAGCTTGAACAGTGCGGCAATTGTTGTGAGGTCCTGAACTCATCCATCTGAAACCAGCGCCAGTGCGGACTTGTCCGACGCTTTTGGAGCCCGAGCTATCCACTCTTGTCGGCGGCTTCGCGGAGATCGGCCTCCATGAAATGCGCGAGCTGATCAGCAAGAGCCTTCTGGAAGGCTGGCCTTTCAAGCGCCTTCGTCGATGCTGTCAGACTAATGCGAACCCGTCTCCGCTCGCCCTACCCATGGTTTCCGTCATGCAACGAGGAGGCCGCGCCACTCGGCAAGAGCGGCGGCGCGGTTGGCCTTGTAGTGGTCGCGCGAGGCAAGCGATCTCTCCTGGTTGAAGTGGTTGCAGACGGAGGCGCGGACGGTTGCGAACTTCTGCAAGCTTCGCATGCGCCGGAACCGCAGCATTGCTCTCTCCCGCCTTCGGAAGGGCAGATGCGAGTTCTCTGCCCGGTTGTTGGCCCACCGCGCAATCTCGCGGTCATCGCCACGGCCCAGGTCTTTTAATGCTGCTCCATATGAGCGCAGCTTGTCAGTGACAATTGTCTCCGGTCGCCCATGCCGGCGCATGGATTTCTTCATGAACTTCAATGCAGCTTTACGATCCCGGCTCTTGGTCACATAGCTTTCGAGAACTTCGCCCTCGTGATCCGCCGCCCTCCAGAGGTAGTGCATCTCACCGTTGATCATCACGTATATCTCGTCGAGGTGCCACTACCACTTGCGGCATTGGCTCATTTGATCGACGCGTCTTCTGCGGATCTCAGCCGCGAAGATCGGGCCGAAGCGGTTCCATCAGTAACGCACTGTCTCGTGGCAGATCTCGATGCCGCGTTCGTGTAGGAGATCCTCGACGTTCCGCAGCGAAAGAGGGAAGCGGATGTAGACCATCACCGCCAAGCGAATGATCACGGGGCTGGTCTTGAAGTAGCGGAAGGGTGAGTGTTGGGTCATGTCAGGAGGGTATCTGGGCAAACTGGTCCCCTCAAGCCGGTTTCCTCTGACACTGCCCCGACGCCCGCAAAGAGATCGCAGCTTTGTTATTTCAACCCGACCAAATCCTTCGCAGATTGTTCATCTGTGATTAGGGTCGTTGGCTGCAATGTCTGGATCGCCGCTTGAAGGGCGACACGTTTTTCTTTGCCGCCCGATATCAACACCCGTTCGCTTGCGCGCCTCAGAACAGACAAATTAACCGAGATCACGCGTTCGTTGACTTCGTGCGCGACAAGGCGACCGCTCGCGTCGATGAAGTTATACAGTACATCCCCCACCGCCCCGGCTTCGATTAATGATCTGCGGTCAGACTCGGTGATGTAGCCCGTGCGGTAACTGGTCGTAAGGGTGGTAATTCCGCCAACCGAGAGTAGGGCCACATCCAATCTTTCCGCCATCTCGAATATCGCCGAAAGGCCGCAGCGTTCTAGAAGTGCATGTTTGGTTTCGGAGCTGTCCACGACGGCGGGCGCGGGGATCAGAAAGCCTTCGGCCTGAAACAATTCCGCGAATTGCCACGCGAACTCGGCCGGGTTGAAGCGCCGTGCTGCCGCAATCCCGCCAAGCAACGAAACGACGCGGAAATCTTCCAGCGTTTCGCCGGAAATGAAGGGCAGGGTGTTGTAGAGGGTGCGGCCCCAACCGACGCCCACGGTCATACCGGATTTCATCAGGCCTGAGATGAAATTGCCTGCCGCTGCGGCAATCACCTTAACCGGGTCACCCTCTGGATCGGCAAAGGGGGCGATGATCACACGGGCGATTTCATGACGGGTTTCGACAGCGCGTTCCAGTTCCACGAGATCCGCCAGCGGGGACGAAACAATCACCCGCACTTCGTTGCGCCGGCGTGCGTCCGCCAGCAAGCGCACAACCATGACTCGGCTGATGCCAAGCTGGACGGCAATGTCGTTTTGCGTGCTGCCTTCGACATGATAAAGCCAGACTGCCCGTGAACGCAGGCGGTCTGTTTCACTTTGCGGGGCAGATGCCGGATCGGCAGGCTGCATGACATGTCCCTTGGTTGCGCATCGTTACTCTGTCGAAGTCGCGGCCAAATGGCGGAAAAGGATGCGCGCTACGCGGTCGGGACATTCGATTTGCGGAACATGACCTGCATGCGCCAAAAGGTGAAGGGCGAAATCACCCTCTGCCGAAAGCGCCTGCCGATACGGAAGGATATGGTCTTTACGGCCCCAGATGAGCGTTGTTGGCGCCTCGAGGCGGTTGATCGCGGCGCGCAGGTCAAAGGGTTGCACGCCATCCGGAAACAGCACTTCACCCATATCGGCCTGCGCGGCACGCAGAGCGGGATCGGCGCGCAGTTTCATGGCCGCGCGGGCGTAATCGTCGCTGATGCCGTCCGGCATAGCTGTCAGGCGGCGCA
Organism: Fuscovulum sp.; assembly: GCA_035192965.1. Classification (NCBI taxonomy): domain Bacteria; kingdom Pseudomonadati; phylum Pseudomonadota; class Alphaproteobacteria; order Rhodobacterales; family Paracoccaceae; genus Fuscovulum; species Fuscovulum sp. The sequence goes on from CP136571.1 coordinate 3,250,823, forward strand.
GCCACGGGACCAAGCTTTCGGGGCGGCTTGCGCGAGTGATCCCTGACAAAACGGCTGCGTCGATCTCGGGGCCAAGTCCTGCTGGGGCAATCAGTGATAAGCTTGCCACACGGCGGGGCCGAATGTCCGCCATGGCGATGGCCAGCGCACCACCAAGCGAATGGCCCAGAAGATGCACGCGGCCCAGATCGCGCGTGGCGTCATCAAATGCCTCGACCATCATTCGGGCCAAGTCGGAAAAGCTGGTGATGTGGCGGCGGGGCGAACGTCCATGACTGGGCAGGTCAATTCGGATCAGGGCACGTTCTGGGCCAAGCGCCTTTTCCAGTGGGGCCCAGCTTTGGCTGTCGGCGGTGAAGCCGTGCAGAAGCACCAGCGGAATGCCAGTGCCCTTGCGATGGCTGACATGCAGCTTGCCTGTCTGTGCTGTCCATCCCGCGAGAGAGTCCAACGGCGCCGCTTGTTCCATCCGGGCTGACAGATAAGCTGCCACATCGTCGCGCTGGATGCGGCCTTTTGGGCCGGTCCCCGGGATACCCTCCAGCGCGACATTGCCCTCACGGGCGGCGGCGCGCGCGGCGGGTGTTGCGCGAAGCTCCTCACCCACAAGCATCGTTGGAGAGGGTTGAGTCTCGGCCATAGTCTGTATCGGGTTGGGTGAAGGCGGCGCTTCCTGCCCGGTGGTTGCGACGCGGATAGACGTTTCGGGAGCCCGTCCCGCGGCCATGCCGTCAGGATAGATATAGGCCACCACGCTGCCCACGGGCACCTTGTCACCGGGCCGGGCGGTGATGTGATGCAGGGTGCCGGAGGCTGGAGCCTCTACCTCCATCGCGGCCTTGTCGGTTTCGATGTCGAACAACGCCGCGCCTTTCGTCACTTGATCGCCTTCGGTGGCGTGCCAGACAGCCAAGGTGCCGTGGGACATATCCATGTCCACCTTTGGCAAGATCACCTCGACCGGGCCAACTGATACGGGCGCGGCGGAAACAGCTGACTTCCCAGATGGGTCGGCGAGCGCAAAGTTTGTTTGTTCAGATTCGCCGTCGCCGAGGATCAGCGCGATGACCGTGCCCACCGCCACCTTGTCGCCGGGCTGCGCAAAGACAGAATGCAGGCGGCCGGAGGCTGGGGCCTCTACCTCCATTGCGGCCTTGTCGGTTTCGATGTCGAACAAGGGGGCGCCCTTCATCACCCTGTCGCCCGGTGCAGCATGCCAGACAGCAAGGGTGCCGTGGGACATGTCCATGTCCACTTTGGGCAGGATCACTTCGACCGGCATTCCTTATACCTCGCGCCGCGTCAGTCGGCGGGCGGCGAATTCGATCGTGTCGACCTGAGGCACAGAGGCGCGTTCCAGGTCAGGGTTGTAGGGCACAGGCGCGTCTGCCGCGCCCAAGCGCAGAATCGGTGCATCGAGAAAATCGAAAGCGTCGCTTTCAGCCACGATCGCGCTGATTTCCGCGCCAACACCAAAGGCCTTTACCCCTTCGTATACAACCATCAGACGGCCCGTCTTGCGCACAGATGCAAGGATCGTCTCGCTGTCGATTGGGCGGATCGATCGCAAGTCGATCACCTCGGCACTGATGCCGTCCTTGGCCAGCCGCTCTGCCGCTTCAAGCGCGCGATGCACCATGATCGACCCAGCAACGATGGTCAGATCAGTGCCGGTCCGGCGCACCATCGCCTTTCCGATGGGTGTCTTGTAGCTGCCTGCCGGGACCGGGCCTTTCATTTTGTAGAGCAGCTTGTGTTCAAAGATCATCACCGGGTCAGGGTCGGCCAGCGCGGCCAGCAGCATCCCCTTGGCATCCTCGGGGGTGCTGGGTTGCAAAACCTTAAGCCCCGGCACATGGCCGAACCACGCCTCGATGGATTGCGAATGCTGCGCCGCCGCTCCGGTGCCGGAGCCCGATGGCAGGCGGAACACCAACGGAACCGATGCCTCTCCCCCAAGCATGTAGCGCAGCTTGGCAGCCTGGTTGACGATCTGCTCCATGGCCAGCATCGCGAAATCCGAGAACTGGAATTCGAAGATCGGCTTCAGCCCAGTGAGCGCCGCGCCCACGGCAACACCTGCACCGCCCAATTCCGAAATTGGCGTATCCATGACGCGATCCGTGCCGAACTTGTCGACCAGATCAAGCGTCACCTGAAAAGCCCCGCCATAGACGCCGATATCTTCGCCCATCAGGATCACGGTCGGGTCCGCCTCCATGGCGATGGCCATGGCTTCGCGGATGGCCTCCGCATAGGTGAGGGTGCGCAGCCCCTGGTCCTGGATCATGGCGTTCATCTCATTCCTCCGCGTAGACGTAGCGGGTCACTTCGGAAACATTTGGGGCGGAACTCGCCTTGGCAAACTCGATGCCAGCTTCCATGTCCGCCACCGCACCTGCGGCGATGGCATCGGCCCCAGCCTCGTCCAGAATGCCATGTGCGACGAGTTCGGCCCGGAAGCGTGCGATGGGATCGCGGGTCATCCAGTCCTCGATCTCTTCCTTGGTGCGATAGCGGTTTCGGTCCGATTTGGAATGGCCGCGCCAGCGGTAGGTGATGTTTTCCACCAGCGACGGCCCTTCGCCGGAACGGGCGCGTGCTATTGCGATATGCACCGCCTCGGCCACGGCAGAGAAATCATTGCCGTCCACCGTAATGCCCGGCATCGAATAGGCGGCGGCACGGTCCGATATCCGTGCCACGGCTGTTGACCGCTTGATCGATGTGGACATGCCATACTGGTTGTTTTCACAGACGAAGATGACCGGCAGCTTCCAGATCGACGCCATATTCAGCGCCTCATGGAACGCGCCTTCATTGTTTGCGCCATCGCCGAAGAAGCAGACGGTCACATCGCTTTTGCCCAATCGCTTGGCCGATAGTGCGGACCCGACTGCGATGGGCAGTCCGCCACCCACGATCCCGTTTGCGCCAAGGTTGCCGGTTTTCACATCAGCAATATGCATGGAACCGCCGCGCCCGTGGCAATAGCCGGTTTCCTTACCAAAGAATTCGGCAAACATCCGGCCCACATCGGCCCCCTTGGCGATGCAATGACCATGCCCGCGATGGGTGGAGGTGATCTTGTCGCTGTCGGTCAATTCCATGCAGGTCGCCATGGCGCTGGCCTCTTGCCCGATGGACAGGTGCATCGTGCCGTGGATCAGGCCGCGGGTATAGCTGTCTTCGGCCCCCTCTTCGAAGCGCCGGATCAGATACATCCGCTTCAGCGCCTCGCGCAGTAGGTCCGGCGCATAGGTGCGGATAGCAAAGGGGCGGTTGTCGGGCGCGGTCATGGTCACAGGCCCAGCATCCTGTCCTGCCGGGAGCGCAGGGCGGCGATCTTGCTGTCTGCAGGTACGGCAGCGTTGGCATAGGTAATCAACTCGCCTTTGCGGATCGGCGTGGTGACCTTTGCCCCGGTCAGGAGCCCGCAGGGAACTGCCCCGGCGCCGCGCGCCTCGCCTGCTTCCATGATCCAGGCACGGTAGCAGTATTCGCCGATCTGATCGAGGGTGTCTCCCACCGCCAGGTCCTTCTTGGCGACGGCACAGACCTCTGCCACCGGGCGGGACAGGGGGACCATGTCGGCCTTGCCGTATAGAACGACGCGGGCACAGGTCAGCGGCACTTCAAGCGATGTCAGGTGATAGGGACGAAAGAAGGTGAAGTAGGGGCCTTTGCCCATCTTCAGGTCTTCCATGCGTTCCCAGATGCGGGGATGGTCCATTTCGGCAACTACAAAGACGCCCGGAGCCACGCCTTTGCCGATGGTGTAATCGACGCGCCCTTCGGCCGAGGAAAGCAGCCCGCCAGCCGAGGCCGGGATCAGCATTTTGTTCAATTCGTCGCGGCCCGCAGCGGGGCCGTGCATTCCCGGCTTGTCGGGAATCAGGCCGGTTGCATTGGCGATTGCGGCCATTTCCACCATGGTCTTTGACCCATCGACAAATTCAACCAGCATCCGGGGGTTCATGTGGCGGCGGATAGCCTCTTCGGTGTATTCCGCTGGGGTCGCGTCGATGTTGAGCGGATTGTTCTTGCCCTTGCCTGCGCTGATGATGCGGTGGCCCATGGCGGACACGAATTCGATCAATTCCATACAGGAAGACGGCTCGTCCCCCGCGCCAAGGGAATAGATGACACCCAGCCGCTCCGCTTCGGACCGCAGGTAAGCGCCGATGGTCACGTCGGCTTCGACGTTCATCATCACAAGATGCTTGCCGCGTTCCATCGCACGCAGGCCGATCTCAGCCCCGACGGATGGAACGCCGGTGGCGTCCACCACCACATCAATCAGCCCAGCTTCGAGCAGTGCATCGACATTGTCGGTCACTGCAACCTTGCCGGCCTCCATCGCCCGGTTTGCCGCGTCGGCTGAGGATACCTCCTGCACCCGATCCAGATTGCCATAGGCGATCTCGACGGATTTCGCCGCCGCGCCGGGTTTCAGTTCGCTGATCCCCCCGATTTCGATGCCGCTCATATGCGCGACGCGGCTCACGATGTCTGTGCCCATCTCGCCCGCACCGACGAGGCCGATGCGAATCGGCTTTCCGCCATCGGCGCGGATGGCCAGATCCTTGGCCAGGCCGGTCAGGGCGACGTTGGTGGGCATAGGGGTTCCTCCTTTGGCATTTGCAGGTCACGCTATTTGAACTTTTGTTTGCATGTCAATCAAGAGTTCATGCTGCAGCGCAGAAAATCAGCGAAAAAATCTCGTTGACAGGCAATAAGCGTTGCACACATTATATTTTTGCGAGACGGAAGTTCATTTCGCAAAAATCTGGCTGGGGGAGCTTTCGTAAGCGGCAGCCTCTACGCCCGGCTTGCGCGCAG